>JAFXTJ010000008.1 GCA_017535945.1 Lachnospiraceae bacterium | reverse complement strand
CCGGCCGGCCGAGGTGTGGGGCTGCAGGATCAGACCCATTTCCTCCAGATCCGCCATCTCGTTGCGGATCGTCGCGGAGCTTAAATTGAGATCCGTGTCCTTGGAGATGGTACGCGATCCCACCGGTTCTCCGGTCGCGAGGTAATTGCGCACGATCGCGTTCAGGATCTTCATTTTCCGATCATCCAGCAGCATCTTTCCGATCAGCCTCCGCTCTTTCCATCGGTGTTAGCACTCACCTTTATTGAGTGCTAACATGCACTGAACATAAAATAACACGCCGCATCCTGCTTGTCAACAAAGATGCGGCGTATTAATTATGAAAAAAGTATTAACTGGGGTTTACAGGTTGAAGGAACCGCTCGTATCCCCGTTGATCAGGTAGTAGACCTTGCCTTCCTCAGGCTTCACATAGAGCTCCATGTTCTTGATGTCGGAGACCTTGCCGCCCAGATCATAGCGCCAGACATTCTTGGCATTGTCCACCAGCGTCTTGTAGGAGATGCTCCTGTCGCCGAACTGCAGCTCGAAGCTCACCTTCTTCACCAGGCTGATCGTGGAAGCAACGGAACGCTTCTTGGCAGCGGGCTTCGCGGCCGCCTTAGGGGCTGCCTTCTTCACAGCGGGCTTTGCGGCCGCCTTCGGGGCTGCCTTCTTCACTGCGGGCTTTGCCGCCTTCTTCACAGCGGCCTTGGGGGCTTCCTTCTTCACAGCGGGCTTCGCGGCCGCCTTCTTTGCCGCGGGCTTTGCTGCTGCCTTAGGGGCTGCCTTCTTTACTGCGGGCTTTGCCGCCTTCGGGGCTTCCTTCTTCACTGCGGGCTTCGCGGCCGCCTTGACAGGGGCCTTCTTAGCCGGGGCCTTCTTTGCGGGCGCCTTCTTCGCAGGAGCCTTCTTCACGGCCTTCGGCGCCTCCTTCTTCTCTGCGGGCTTCACCGCCGCCTTCGAGGCTTCCTTCTTCTCAGCCGGCTTGACGGCTTCCTTCTTTTCCGCGGGCTTCGCTGCTGCCTTGGCGGGGGCCTTCTTTGCCGGGGCCTTCTTTGCGGGCGCCTTCTTCGCAGGAGCCTTCTTCACGGCCTTCGGGGCTTCCTTCTTCTCCTCGGCCTTGACCTCGGGCTTTGCTGCGGGAGCAGGCTCGGGCTTGCTCACTGCCGGAGCTGCCGCCTTGACTTCCTCGGGCTTCTTCGCCTCAGGCATTTTTGCCACGGGCTTCGCCGCCGGTTTCTTTGCTACGGGCTTCATGGAATAAGGCATCTCCGTGGGGCCCGGGTTAACTGTTGCGGGTTCTGTTTTCTTATTCTCCTGCATTTTGCTCCTCCCCGGTCAGTGACCGGCATCGTAGACAGAGTGTTGTCTACATTTTCCATAAACAAATTCTACTATACAATAGTACACTTTCCGCGCCGTGTCAAACGGGGAAGCGCGTATTTCCGCGCGTCAGATGAAATGCAGCACCGAATCATCAATCGCGGACACCCTGTCGAACCCCGTGGAACCCATGATATAGCGGAGTTCAGCGGCAACACTCATAAGGAATTCCGTCACGCCGGCCGTTCCGTCTTTTTCCAGAGCGGGCAGCATGGATCTCCCGACAGCGGCCGCGTCGGCACCAAGGGCGAGCGCCTTGAAGACGTCCGCGCCCGAGGCGATCCCGCAGTCCACGATGATCCGGACATCCCGCCCCTGCAGGGCCTTTTTGATCTCCGGCAGCACCATCAGAGGCGGGACCGCGTAGGGGAGCCGTCCGTGATGATGGCTCACGATGACCGCACGCGCACCGATCCCGGCACATTTCACGGCATCCGCGACACTGAGGACGCCTTTCACCACAAAGGGGAGCTTTGTCAGCTCCACGTAGGAACGGAGCATCTCCTCGGTCTGCGCCGCCATGTCCTCACCGACGACCACATCGTAGCCGTGTTCACCGAAAATGTGATCGATATCCATCCCGACGGCAAAGGCACCGGCCGATTCCGCAAACTGCAGCTGATCGCGCACCTTTCCCCGGTCGGCATATGGCTTGACGATCCGTACCGTCTTCGCACCGGTCGCGGCGATCACGGCAAACTGTTCGTTCTCCATCATCCCGCAGAAATTGAGGATATTGCACTCCTTTGCCGCAAGGGAATACTCTTCGAGCCCCGTACGCTCGCGCCCGTCATATTTCCCCAGATGGGAGAAGGCCGGCGTCATGACCGGCATAGCGAAGGTCTCCCCGAAAAACTCCGTGGTAAGATCCGCGACGACGGAATCAATGTAGCGGGCCTCGATCAGAATGCGGTCCAGATATTTCTGAGTGATGACATTCGCATCAGAGAGTCTGGTATAGTCCATGAAAAACCTCCTTCAGATAAGCCGTGTACTTCAGATACTCCTCATCGGTCTGCAGATGCTCCAGGATCATCGGCATGTCCGGATCGACGGCATGCATCTTCTCCGCGTAATACCTGAGCGGGAACTCGCCGCAGCCCGGCGCGCATTCCTCCAGCTGCGCGGTGTACCTGCCGTTTAAGTGAACATCCTTGACATGGCAGCTCCTGATCCGGTCACCGAGCAGCTCCGCGCAGGCATCGACGAGTTCCTCCGCATGAAAATAGCGCTCAACGGAACTGGTCATATTGATGATATCCAGATGCACGGCGAAACGGTCCCTGTCCACCTCCTCCATAAGCCGGACATAATCCTCCGGTCCGGTCGGGACCATCCAGGGCATCGGCTCGAGTGTGAAATATGTCCGCTTCACATCCGCGCGGCCGATGATCTCCCGCACCATGCGGACGGTCTCTTTACGGGCTTCGGCGGAGAAATTCTCCTTGTAAGGGCCGTCCCAGACGGGCCCGAACGCGCCCGCGACATTCACGCAGCAGCGCGCGCCGACAAAATCCGCCAGCCTAAGCTGCTCCACACAGTAATCCGTGTTTCTCTTTCTTTCATCGGGATCCGGCGAGAGCGCGTTGCGCCAGATACCGACCTCGGCGATCGTCAGTCCCGCCCGGTCGGCTGCTTCTTTATATGCGAGGATCCGCGCCTCCGGCTCATCGCTCTGCACCGGAAAGACCACGGCCGCACAGCCGAGCTCCTTTTGCCGCTCCGCCCACTGTTCCGGCGACTCATGTGATAACGGCGAAGATGTTCCCAGACGCATTTTTGTCCCCCTTTCTGCCGGGGCTCAGTTCCCCCGGTCCATCCCCTTGAGCACCTCCCTGTCCCAGAGCAGGATCTTCAGTTTCTGCGCCATCTTCTGCGCCGGATCGGTAAAGGAGGCATTGGTCATGACCACCCCGACCATCCGGTCGTAATAATCCCTGGCAGCGTAGATCTCCTGCACGGCAAAGACGCCGACCGGATGATCGTAGCGCTTGCACTGGAATGCGTAGGTGATGCCGTCCCGCTCCGCCAGGATATCCGCCCCGTAATCCCTGGAGCCCGTCGTCACCGTGACGGCGGCGAAGCCGTCCTCCTCCAGAAGCCTCGCGCAATAGTATTCAAAATCATGCCCTTCCAGTTCGTCCATGGGAAGCGGCCGGCGCTTTCTGATAAGGATGAAGACGACCGCACCGCCGGCTAACAGGATCCCGCAGACGACGGCGATCAGGATGACAGCGGACTGGGTGAACATCAGGATGCCTCCGCCGGGGCGAGGACCACATCGTCAACGGTCCCCCAGCCGCCCGGCGCGCACTTTACGGACACGCCGACCGAGACCGCATCACCGGCCGCAGCGGTGAAATGTACCGCCGGTTCCTTCCAGTTGACCCAGCCATCCAGCGTCACCGGCTCACTGCCGGCCTCTTCGCCGTTTACAAGCACAAAGAAACGGATATCCGCATCCTTCCCCGTATCGCCGCCCTGCAGAAACGCACTCGCATCGTATTCGCCGTCCTCTTCCACCGTGACGGTCTGCTGCATCGTAAACTCCACGGCATTCGCACTCCAGAAATGGAACGCGTTTTTCCCGCTCTTCGCATCCGCCTCTTTGGTCTGCCGATCGGTGGGATCACTGCCCTCGCAGGTCACCTCCCACATGGAGATGTCCTCCTCCTCAAAGCCGGGGTTTTTCAGGAGGCTTGCCGCCTCTGACGGAGCGGTTTCATTCGGATCCTTGCAGTAACCGCTCATCGGATCGGCGTCCGATACGGTGCCCGTGCGGATCCCGGCGAAGACATCCAGCGAGGGCAGCACATGGCCGGTATGATCAAAGAAAGCCTGATTGTCCCAGGAGGAACCGCCGTAATATTTCCCCGCGTCATCGGGATCGTAGCTCCCCGCATAACTCGAAGCCCAGCCGGAGCCGTACTGCTCCCAGAGCTTTTCCCTTTCTTCCTTCGTGTTCCCCGGCACCGGGATCCAGGCACCCTCCCAGTAGAAGAGCCCGGTCGCGCCTCCCTTTACCGCCGCGGCTGCCACATCGTGCACCGCCTGCGCCTGTCCGGCGACGCTGACATGATAGACGCCCAGTTCGTCCCGGTCGCCGGCACTGTTGCCGGTCCCGTCGCCATCCTCTGTTGTATAAGGGAAGGCGGTCTCGAGGATCATCACATCTTTGCCCGTCGTCTCACGCGTCGCGGTCAGCACCTCCGTCAGATTCTCAAGGGAACCGTGCCAGTACGGATAATAGGACAGTCCGAATACGTCGTAATCCAGGTTCTCTTTTGTCAGCCATGCGGCTTTGCGTGCGATGAAGCCCGGATCATCCGCCTCCGTAAAATGCACGGCGATCCGGATCTCACACCCTCTTGCGGCCGCCGTATCCCGCACGGCAGCGGACGCCTGCTTTAATATCTGAATGATCTTCCCTTCCTGTGTCTCTCCGGCGAGACCGTAGTTGATCTCATTGCCGATCTGCACCATGCGCACATCCGCGCCCGCATCCAGGATCGTGTTCAGACTCTGTGCCGTGTAGTCATAGGCGGCCTGCGCCTTTTCCTCAATGCTCATACCGGCCCAGGCCTTTGGAGCCATCTGTTTCTTCGGATCCGCCCAGAAGTCGGAGTAATGAAAATCCACGAGCAGCCCCTGCCCCTGTTTGGCCGCGGCACGCCCGATCTCCCCGGCGCGTGTCGCATCACAGTTGCCGCCGCCGTATCCGTGTCCCTCCGCGTCACAGGGATCGTTCCACACGCGCACGCGGATCGTATCCACCCCGGCATCCGCCAGGATCCTGCACAGCGGAGCTTCCCTGCCTTCCTTATTGAAGTAGACGACTCCGCTCTCCTCCTCCGACAGAAGGGAAGAGATATCCATCCCGCAGATGAAATCCTGCGGCAGATCCGGGACCTGTTCTACAAATACTTCCGAGGGAAAAGGTGCGTCCGGTATGACGACCGTCCCCGCCGGTTCCGCATCCTTTGCGGTTTCGGCGGTCTGTGCCGTATCTCCGGACGTGACCGCGGCGCTGTCCGCATCCGCAGTCTGTACAGTGTCAGTGTTTACCGGTTCCGCCGATCCGCAGCCGAAGAGAAGGGCTGACAGAACCAGGATCGTGCTTATTGATGACAGTTTTCGCATGACAGTTTCCTCCGGAAAACATGATAACACACACCGCCGGAATAGAAAATCGCAGGGATGCCGGAGTCCCTGTTTCTAAACGACAGGAAAAATGATATGCTTGGAGGCGGACAAAAATCCGGAAACCTTTTGGGGAAAGGAACGGTCATGAGAAAGATCCTGATCACAAACGATGACGGAATCGGCTCGGACGGCATCCGCCGGCTGGCGGAGACAGCCCTGGCATTCGGCGAAGTCTGGGTCGTCGCACCCGACAGCCAGCGCAGCGCCGCCTCCCACAGCATCACACTGCGGCATCCCGTGGAGGTGCATCCCCACGACTTTCCCGTGGACGGTGTCCATGCATTTTCCTGCAGCGGGACACCCGGCGACTGCGTGCGCGTGGGGAGCCTTTCGATCATGGACGGGAAACCGGATGTCCTGCTCTCCGGCATCAACTTCGGCTACAATGTCGCTTCGGACATCCAATATTCCGCGACGACCGGCGCCGCCTTTGAGGGGGAGTTCCAGAGCTTTCTCTCCATCGCCTTTTCCGAAGCGGCAAACGGCTGCCATGAAACGACCGACCGGTATCTTGAGGAGATCCTCGCGGAACTGATCGACCGTCCCTACGTGCCGGGGCAGATCCTCAACGTGAACTTCCCCGGCTGCCCTCTGTCCGAATGCAGGGGCGTCCTGCGGGACCGCGCGGTATCGCGCAGGGCATTCTACAATGACCAATATGACACGGTGGAGAGATTTGCGGACGGCGGCGTGAGTCTGATGGTCAACGGCATCTTCACGACCGTACCGGAAGAAGGCACGGACTACGGCGCCATCCTCGACAACTACGTGTCGATCGGCGCGGTGCGCAACATCAGTTAGAGAACATCTTGCAAAACAACTCCTTTTGTATATAATCAATACCCGTTGGATCAACAGTCTTTATTAACGGGATGATCATCTATGCCAAAGAGCGGAAAAGATAAGGAACGCGGGAAGAAAAAAGCCGATCCCGTTCTGTGCATTGCGTGGTTTCTGGCGGCCGCCTCAGCGCTGGCTGTCCATCCGGACGCGTCCTATGCGGGCTACATCGACTGGCGCTCTCTCGGCATCCTGTGGTCTCTCATGGTGGTGATCCAGGGGCTCAGGGAAAATGCCGTGTTCGAAAAGATCGGGTCAGCGGTCACCCGGCGCGTTTCAAACATCAGACAGCTGGCCGGAGCGCTGATCTTTCTGTGCTTCTTCGGAAGTATGTTCGTCACCAATGATGTGGCACTGCTGACATTTGTTCCGCTCTCCATCATCCTGTTCCACAGCTGCGGCAAGGACGCATCGGTGTCATGGCTGGTCATCCTGCAGACGATCGCCGCCAACCTCGGGAGCATGCTGACCCCGATCGGAAATCCGCAGAATCTGTATCTGTTCGGCCTGATGCAGGCCCCCATCGGCACTTTTGTTCTCTGGATGCTTCCCTATACGCTGGTGACCGCGGTATTGCTCCTCATTGCCATTCTGCTGTTTCCCGGCGGAAAAGAAAAGGCAATACTCGGCGGAAACTCGGCAACTGTCCGGCACTTCGGTTCACGGAAACAGATCGGCGTCTATCTGGCCCTCTTTGTCTTTGCCATGCTCACGGTGCTGCGTCTGGTCCCCTGGCAGTTCACGGCAGGCTGCACGCTGATCGTTGTGTTCGGCATGGATTTCAAGATCCTGAAACGGGCCGATTACACACTGCTTCTGACCTTTATCGGTTTCTTTATCTTTACGGGAAATATGGCGAGGATCCCCGCCGTGCGCGATGCCCTGCAGCAGCTTGTTCAGAACAGGGAGTTTCCGGTCGCGGTCCTGACCAGCCAGGTGATCAGCAATGTCCCCGCGGCGCTCCTGCTGTCCGACTTTGCCGCGGATCATCACGAGCTCCTGCTGGGAGTCAATGTCGGCGGCCTGGGGACCATGATCGCATCGATGGCCAGCCTGATCTCCTATAAGTTCTACGCGGATTCCTATCCGGATGAAAAGGTGCGTTATCTGCTGCGCTTTACCCTGCTCAATCTGGCCATGCTGGCCATTCTGGCGGGACTGCACTTCTTATTAAACTAATGCGGCTAACAGGACTTGAACCTGCACGGTTGCCCACCGGAACCTAAATCCGGCGCGTCTGCCAATTCCGCCATAGCCGCAGGCACATATATGTTAAGCGTGCCGCTGCGCCGCGTCAAGAGGAAGTCTTCCCTTTTACCAGTCGCTGTCCCAGTCGCTCCCCGAGTCCCAGGAATCCCAGGAATCCGAAGAATCCCAATCGTAATCCCCCCAGTCGGAATCCGAGGAATCAGAGTCGTAATGCATCTCATCATAATATGGGGAATCATCCCAATCCGAAGCCTGTATGGAGGAATCCCAATCCCTGGACAGGTAGTATCCGTCGTAATCCCCTTCGATCTCTTCGGTGACCGGATCGTCATAGATCTCCGTCCAGCTGCCCGCGCCGTAGTCATCGTAGGTATACCAGTGGGTGCCGTAATGATAATAGGTGTTGCCGTGATTGCTGTAATACCCGTTGTGCCGGCCGGTGATCCACTTGCCGCAGAGCGTGATCAGAAACGCGGCGATCGCGATCAGGGTGATCCACATATACACGGACGAGCCATCGTTCCCGCGCCCGGAGCGCTTGCCCCCGGAACTCTTGCCGGACTTCCGGGAGTTGTTCTTCTGATGAACGATCTCATCCTTCAGTTTCTGGAAGATCTCATTGACCGCGTAGGTCTCATCCTTGCCCTGGTATCGGACGGCGCGTGATCCGTCGGCTTTATTCTTGTAGACGATGAACTCACCGTTCTCATTTTTGTAGATCCCGAACGCCTTTGCACCCTTGTAGTCGACGCCGATGAAGAAACGCGTCTTTTCGGGCGCGGGCAGATGCCTGGCAGTGTACCAGGCCTGCAGTTCCTCGATGGTCCGGGGATTCTTATCCGTCTTTTGCGTCGGATTGGGCGCGTTGCAATAGGGACACTTGGGAAGCGTGTCTTCGTATGTGTTGGAACAGTAATCGCAGGTGATCTTCATGGCCGCTCCTTATGATGTTACCGATACAGTCCTATGATAGCGTATGGGATGCCTTTTGACAATGCGGGGCATCGGACGGCAGATTTTTGTTGACAGGAACAGTCTGCTCTGATACCATGACCGGGTACGAAATCTTAAAGAAAGCGAGGTGATCATAACCATGCGTGTGATGAGAACAGAGATTGTAACAGCATACAGTATGAAGACCTCGGCTTGTACCTGTTGATCCATACAGCTCGTTTTGTATGATCTTTCAGACCGTGGCATTCCTGTCACGGTTTTTATTTGTCTTTCCGGGATCTCCATGCTGCAGTGCAACCAAGTCAAACAGGAACAGGGAGAAAACAGAGAGATGAATGATACGAACATCAAGAACGGGACAACCGGAATCAATGACCATGCAGCGTACACGGAGAAACAGGGGAGGATCTCCGGCGTACAGAAGAACAGTTACACCATCAGTTATCAGGAAACGGAACTGCAGGCAAAGCTCAAGGGAAGTTTCTACGAAAAGGCCGCCGATGAACTGCCGATCGTCGGGGACTATGTCACATTTGACTATCATCCGGACGGCGACTCCGTCATCCTGTCGGTTCTGGAACGGAAGAGTGTCCTGCAGCGTCCGGATCAGGCGAAGACCGGCGTGATGCAGTATATGGTGGCCAACGTGGACTATTGCTTTATCGTCACATCCCTGAACGGCGATTACAGTTACAACCGCATCGCCAGATACGCCAGTGTAGCGCTCCAGGGAGGCGCTGTCCCCGTAGCCATCCTCACCAAATCGGATCTGTGTCCGAACGTGGGCCGCTATATCCGGGAGGTCGAAACGATATCCGAAAAGATCCGGGTTCATGCCGTTTCGGCTCTTTACGATATCGGAATGGATGAGCTGCAGGAATATTTCACGCCAGGCGCGACGATCTGCCTGATGGGATCCTCCGGCGCCGGCAAATCAACCCTGATCAATGCGCTCGCCGGTGAAGAGTCCATGAAGACCTCCGCGATACGGGAATCCGATTCCAAAGGAAGACATACGACAACGCACAGGCAGATGATCCGTCTGCCGGGCGATGTCTGTGTCATCGACACCCCCGGCATGCGCGAGATCGGCATGGCCGGCACGGAAGACGGGATCGACGACACCTTTTCGGATATCGTCGAACTGGAGCATCAGTGCCGGTTCAGCGATTGCAGACACGATACGGAACCCGGCTGCGCAGTCAAGGAAGCCATTGCTGACGGTACATTGTCGGAAGAGCGCTATCGGCTGTACAAAAACCTCGGCGCCGAGAACACCAGAAACTACGCAAAGAAGAAGGAGATCTCAAAAATGGTCAAGGCGAGAAAGAAGTATTTCGATAAGCACGAAAAACTCATCTGAACAACGTTTATCAGTGAATCAGCAAGGCCGCCTCACTCGTCAAAGTACAGGCGGCTTTTGCTGATTCCGCGGCTTCAGGATCCCCCACGATCAGTTCCGGCCTGCTACAATTCGCTCTTCGCCCATTTGCGGCAGGCCAACATGAAGATCCCAATCCCCAATAGGATATTCAGCACAAATATAAAAATCCCCGGGAGCCTGTTCTTCCGGCTTCCGGGGTGCTGGGCTAGCAGGATTCGAACCTGCGAAATGACGGAGTCAGAGTCCGTTGCCTTACCGCTTGGCGATAGCCCAATGCGCTACATCAGTAGCGGCAATCATAATATCATATCGACACATAAGATGCAAGCACTTTTTATACGGCTGTATACCCCCTGGAGACCAGGATATTCTCCACCTGCGCAGTGTCCGCGGTGTGGAGCACCATGATCGGCATCCCGCTCGCCCGGTTAAAGGAGAGATAGAGATAATCCACATTGATATTGCTGGAAAGCAGCTCCGTCAGCAGCTTGTTGAGCGATCCCACCTCGTCCGCGAGCTCGATCCCGAGTACCGGCACCAGGCGGCAGAGATAACCGGCGCCCGTGAGCACCTCCCTGGCCTTCTCCGGATCGGACACCACGAGGCGCACGATCCCGTATTCCGCACTGTCATTGGTAACGGAGCCCAGGATGTTGATCCCGTTATCCGTGAGCAGCCCCGTGATATTCTGGAAGCAGCCCTTCTTGTTCTCCGCGTAGACAGAAACCTGTTTTAACATCTTCTTCCCCTTTCCATGTAACTCCGGCTTATTTCAGGAAGCCGAAGGGATCCTCATTATGCAGAAAATGCATGAGCTGATAGGCACAGGGCAGCGCCACGCGCTCCTTTTCCAGGATCCGGCGGACCTCGTCACGGTCTGCGATGAGCGCCTCGATCTCCTCGCTGGGCTCCTCGAACCGCCCGCTGAGATCGCCTGACGCATAGCCGTAAACCATCGCCACCGACTCGTCCGTCATGCCGATCGTGGAATACCGGGGCCTCTCGTAGAGCGGATCCACGTCGATCGGGGAAAAGGTGAGACCCGTTTCCTCATGCAGTTCCCGTACGGCCGCCTCCCGGTAGTTCTCCCCGGGCTCACAGAGCCCTGCCGGAAACTCATAGATCCAGTTGCCGATGGGATACCGCCACTGCCTCACCAGTACGACACGGTCCTTCTTCTCGCCGTAAAGCGCATAGATCGACACACCGTCCGCGCGCGTCTCCCCTCTGGTGATCTCGAGACCTGCCTTGTCCTTGGAACGGGAAGCCACGAAATACCGGCTCTTGTACCCCTTGCTGTTCTCTCCTCTCACCTCAAAAAGATTGATAAAAGGATTCTCACTCAGCTGCTCGATGGAATGGATCGTCGCCATCCTGTTCCTCCTACTCGGCGATGCAGATGCGGTTGCGCCCCTGCTCCTTGGATGCGTACAGCGCTTCATCCGCGCGCTTCAGTGCATCATTGTAATCCTTGTCGCCAAACTTGAAAAATGTCACGCCCACCGAAATCGTCACCTGGAATTCCTGCCCCTCATAGAAGATGTGATTGTCCGCCACGAGTTTGCGCAGTTTGTTGGCGATCGTCTCGCACCGTGCCCGCTCCAGTTTGTAAAAGACGGCGATGAATTCGTCACCGCCCCAGCGGATGATACAGTCTCTGCCGCGCCGCATCCGCATGGCAGTGCGCACGATATGCTTGAGCGCCTCGTCACCTGCGTCGTGGCCATAGGTATCGTTGATGTTCTTGAACTTATCCACATCCAGCACCATCAGGGCCGGCGAATCGTCTCTGTCATTTTCGAACCGTTTGAACGCATCCGTCAGGATCTGGATCCCGTAGGCTCTTGTATTCGCCGATGTCAGGGCATCCCGCTCCACCTGGTCCTTCAGCCTGCTCTGCCTGATATTGAAGTAACGCGCACTGTTGCGCAGGATCAGCAGGATCGCCACCGCCAGCACCACGGCGAAGAAGAGCGCCATCTGGACGCCCACACGGATCGTTTCCTTGCGCGAAGCCTCCTGGGACTGCACGGTCTTGAGCCCGATCGCGTCGATGCGGAACGCGCCGCATACCGCCCAATGGTAGGGTTCGTAATACTTTGCACAGGTATAGGTCTGCGCCGTGACCTTGCCGCCGGATTCGGTCTCCCATTCCGCGTCATCCGTATGATCGACGCTGCCGGTCTCCAGGATCCCCTCGCTGGCAAAACGCCAGGGGCCGGCTCCCGCGCCGGCGTCATTCACATTCATCCCCACGCGGTTCGGATGGTCGGGATCGAAGACACGCACCGTGCTGACCTTACCGTTGTCGAGAGTCGTCACACGGTCGATCCAGTAGAGCGTCGACTCCTCGCCGGAATACGCCTCCATGCGCTCCGTCAGGATCGAGGTGATCTCCTTGTCAAACGAGGAATTGGTGATCCCGTAGACCACGGTGAGCTTATCCCCTTTCACACGCTCCATGATCATGAAAGCCTGCTCGAGGTCATCGCTCCATACGGCCGTTTCCCCGGCGATCCCGCGTTCATCGGCCAGGATCTTACCGGAGGATTCTTCATAGATGATGCTGGTCAGCGAAGAAAGGGAAGGATCTCCGGCGAAATACGACTTGATCTGCGCCGCGTTCGCACCGGCGCCCGCGAGTTTTGCCTCCACGGCCGGGGCCAGACCTTTGACCAGACTGGTCTCGTCCCGCAGCCTGAGCTCGCGCATCTGATCGATCTCGGTGATCAGGTTGGATACCGTCTCCTCCACGTGGACGCGTCTGAGCTCCACGGCATCCTGAAAGGCGCGGTTCGTATAGATCTCCTGCATCCGCTGAACCGTCCGCAGATAGGAGCCGACGAACATGAGCGCCGTCGCCCCGATGATCAGGCCGGACAAGATCATCACGCGTTTGATCTGCCTCTTCTGGTCGACCGGTTTCTTTTCTTTGATCTCTTCTTTTTCCATGTCGACTATTTTAGCACAGATTCCTGCCGCAAAAAAGAATTAGTTTTATGTACCGCCGGCCCGCCTGTGATATCATAAAGCTGTCGTTTATCAGTCATTCACCGCAAAGGAGGATCGAAATATGCTGACGCGCGCGCCTATGGGATGGAACAGCTGGGACTGCTACGGCCCCTCGGTGACGGAGGAGACCGTCCGGGCCAATGCCCGGGTCATGGCGGAGGAACTCAAAAAGTACGGCTGGGAATATGTCGTGGTGGACATCCAGTGGTACGCGCCGCGTGCGTCTTCCCATAACTACGATCCCTTTGCGGACCTCTCCATGGATGAATACGGCAGACTCCTGCCCGCGGAGAACCGGTT
Source organism: Lachnospiraceae bacterium (assembly GCA_017535945.1). GTDB lineage: Bacteria > Bacillota > Clostridia > Lachnospirales > Lachnospiraceae > Butyrivibrio. The sequence continues at coordinate 18,147 of JAFXTJ010000008.1, read as the reverse complement.
CCCCTCCGCCGCCGGCGGGCAGGGCTTCAGGCCCCTGGCGGACTATGTCCATTCCCTTGGGCTGAAATTCGGCATCCATATCATGCGCGGCATTCCCAGACAGGCCGTCCACCGCAATACACCCGTATACGGGACCAAGGTACACGCGCGCGATATCGCGAAAACCGCCAGCATCTGTGCCTGGAACACGGATATGTACGGGGTGGATCCCGCCCGTCCCGGCGCGCGTGAATACTATGAGAGCATCTTTTCCCTCTACGCCTCCTGGGGCGTAGACTTCATCAAATGTGACGACATCTGCCGCGAACTGCCGCACGAAGAAGCGGAGCTCGTGCTGCTCTCCGACTGCCTGAAAAACTGCGGGCGCGAAATGGTCCTGAGTCTCTCTCCGGGGCCGGCGCTCCTGGAAAAAGCGCAACTTTATAAGGACTGCGCGCAGATGTGGCGGATCACCGATGATTTCTGGGACAAATGGGAACTGCTTTACGCCATGTTCGAGCGCTGCGAGAAATGGTCCATCCACACGGGCCCCGATTCCTGGCCCGACGCGGACATGCTGCCTCTCGGTGCGATCCTGCAGAACCAGAGTCCCGATCACCGTTCCAAATTCACCCCGGACGAGCAGCAGACCATGATGATCCTCTGGTGCATCTTCCGCTCCCCGCTCATGATGGGCGGTGATCTGACAAAACTCGATGACGCGACGCGCGCCCTGTTAACGAACGAAGGCCTGCTCTCCATGCACCGCGACGCGCGTCACGCGCACCAGGTGTGGCGCAGGGAAGTAAACGGCGTTGAAACCATCCTCTGGACCGCGCCGCGCGCGGGCGGCGGCCAGTACGCGGCCGTCTTCAACGCGGGTGAAGCGCCCGTGACCGTCAGCGTCCCGCTCACCGATCTCGAACTCCTCGCTCCCTGCACGGAAGTCCGCGACATCCTGACGGGCGCGCCCGTCCCCGTCACGGGCACAGACGACGCGGCAGCACTCACTGCCGCCCTCCCCGCCCACGGATCCAGAGCATATCTGATCTCAGCCACCTGAGATCTCCCGGATTGAAGGGTACGATGCTATAACTTCACACCCTGCAAGGACTCCGGCGAGATCAGACTCGCCGGAATCTCAGGCCGGAGGGCGCAGAGTTGCAACTCTGCCCCGACGGCCCCTATGTTTTTTGCAAATTTGAAAATTTCTGCATTTCCCCCTTGACAACCGAAAACGCGCGTGATAATCTTACCCCATCAGACGTAGTACGTCAGGCAAGGCAACGTGACGCGTAGCACGCCACACAAAGTACGTTAGACACAGTACGTGAGACATAGCACGCGACACAGGGTATCAAAAACGGGGGAAGAGTATGAGTACCATCAGCAGCGATGTCATCCGGGGGTATATCGACACGATCATCCTGTTCCTGCTTCTCAAGGAGCCGTCCTACGGCTATGAGATTTCGAAGAGGATCCGCAGCTTATCCGAGGATAAGTACATCATCAAGGAGACCACCCTCTATTCCGCTTTCACGCGGATCGAGAAGAACGGGTTCGTCAGATCCTACGCGGAGAACGCCGATAACGGCAAACGCAGGACCTACTACGCGATCACCGAAGAGGGCCGGGACTACTACCATGACAAGTGCAAAGAGTGGCAATTGACCAAAGAGGTCGTGGAACATTTCATCGAGCATACCGGGGAGGAGATCTGAGATGGAAACACTGCGCAATTATCTGGAAACCATGTTTCAGCGCTATCCGCAGACCGCGGAAGCAGAAAAAGCCAAAGCCGAGCTCTGGCAGATGATGGAGGACAAGTACAACGAGCTGCTGGCTGACGGGAAGAAGGAAACCGAGGCGGTCGGCATCGTGATCTCCGAGTTCGGCGATCCCGAGGAGGTCGCGGAGAGCCTGGGGCTCAACACCATGCTGCAGCGCGTGGAACAGCCGGCAGCCGGGCCCGCTCAGGAGACCGTCACCCGGGAAGCTGCCGCGGAGCCGGTACAGGGTGAACCCGTGCTGCGCTTCGGCACCCATGAAGATCTCTTCGGGACCACCATCGAGCATGCGGAAAGTGCCGCAGCCGAAGCTGCCGCCTCTGCAGCGCAGGAGACGCAGGATGCGGCCGCAGGTGCCGGTCCGGAGATCGATCCCGCCTCTGCCGCGTCAAATAACGGCGCCTGGTGGACCTGGGCGAACATGGACGATCAGACCTCCGGCGACACCCTCTACCGTGCGTTCAACACAGTACTCAGTGTGTACTGGCCGACGGTGACCTGCCTCTATCTGTGCTGGAGCTTCCTCACCTTCCGCTGGTGGATGACCTGGATCATCTGGCCGCTTGCCGCGGTGCTGCACTCGATCCTCAAGAGGCTCGTCCTGGGCGATGTCAGCGCAAAGGCCGGACATATCTATAAGAACCGGCTGATCGCGGCGGTCCTGGATTCCTACTGGCCCTGTGTGGTCTTCGTCTACTTCGTGTTCAGCTTCACCACGCATATGTGGGCGGTCTCCTGGCTGATCTTCATCATCGCACCGTTTGTGCGCAAGATTTTAAAGAACATGGCTGTCACAGAGGAGGAAGCATAAATGAAACGCACACTCTACTACACGATCCTGATCTGCGTCACGATCTCCTGCATCGTGACCGGCTGCGTCCTGCACGCGATCCACTGGGGAAGCCGGCTCAACCTCTTCTTTAAGAATGAAGGCACCAAAACCGTCTCCAGAGACTACACCGTGACCGATGCCTTTGATTCCGTGCAGATGGAACTGGGGCTCGGCGATGTGGAGATCGAGAGCGGCAGCGCCTTCTCCGCCGACTGGAAGGGTCCCTCCGACCTGGCCCCGGAGATCAACAACATCCACGGGGCACTCGTGATCACGCAGAACACCGATCTCTTCCACTCACAGACCTTAACCGGCAAAAAGAAGCTGACCATCACCCTGCCGAAAGGACAGGTGTACAACGATTTCAAGGTGGCGCTCGACATGGGCAACTGCGAGATCGAGGATATCAGCGCCAAAAACGCGGAGATCGACCTGAAGATGGGAAATCTCAAGTTTAAGGATGCCGTCTGCGACACCCTGAATGTGGATGCCGCGATGGGCAATGTGGAGATCGACGGATTGAAAGCAAAGAACGCCGCATTCTCAGTGGATGCGGGAAATATCGACGTCTCCGATATGGGGACGTTTGAGAGTCTCTCCGTCGACGCCAACATGGGAAATGTGAAACTCGATCTGGACATGAAACTCGCGGATCTGACCATCTCCTCCGATTCCGATCTGGGCAGTGTCACCGTGAACGGGAACAAACTGACGGACAGCAGCTTAGGCAGCGGCCCCGCGAAATTAAGCGTGAACGCCGATCTCGGCAGCGTCAAGATCCATACGGACGACTGACGGATCCCTCCCCGATCCGTACAGCCACTGCAGAGGCCCCCTTCCTAACGGATGCGGCGGCCTCTGTTATATATCATGGAGATTTCCAGATCCTTATCCAGCGCAACCAGACATGCATCCCTGCCGGTCTCCAGACTGCCCCGGCGATCCGTGATCCCGAGCGACCGTGCAGGATTGACGGCCGCGCATTTCACCGCACTCGCAAGCGGGATGTCCATATCACGCACGGCTTTCCGCATGCAGTCCATGAGATTCGTGGCCGAGCCGGCAATGGTGCCGTCAGCAAGGGTGCACAGAGAACCCTGTTTATGCACGGGCTGCCCGCCCAGTTCGTAATCGCCGTCCGGCAGTCCCGTCGCTTCCATCGAATCGCTGATGAAGATGATCCTGTCATCTCCGAACATCCTGAACGCCGTGCGGACCATGGCCGGATGGATATGGATGCCGTCACAGATCATCTCGACCTCCACTCCGTCCGCATCGGCGGCGGCCGCGATCGGTCCGGGAGCCCGGCTCGACATCGGGTTCATGGCATTATAGAGATGCGTCACATGACGGATACCGGCCGCAAAAGCGCGCGAAGCCAGATCGTAATCCGCAGCCGTATGGGCCAGAGACAGGACCGTCTCATCACGCAGCGCTTCGATAAACGGAAACGCCCCTTCCGTCTCCGGTGCCAGATCGACCAGCCGGATCAGCCCGCCTGCCGCTTCCTGCAGACGACGGAACATGGCCGCGTCCGGCGGTGCGAGATAAGCCGGATTCTGGGCACCGCATTTCTCCCTTGAGAGGAAAGGTCCCTCCATGTTGATCCCGGCGAGTGCGGCGCCGCCCTCCGACCGGTAGCCGGCCGCCGCACGCATCACCCCCGTCAGCTTTTCCTCCGGAAAGGTCATGGTCGCAGGACAGATCGCCGTCACACCGACACTCTCCTCATACTCCGCCAGGATCCGGATGGCCTCCTCCGATCCCTCACAGAAATCATGCCCCATGCACCCGTGAAAATGCAGATCCGTGAGTCCCGGGATCAGATACAGTCCTCCCGCATCCACGATCTCCGCATCCGCAGGTGCCTCCGCAGGCGGCGCGAAGACACCGTCCCGCAGGAACAGAACGCCGGGTTCAAAGGAACCCTCCATATGAAAGACAAGCCCGTTCTTGATCAGAACGGGCCTGCCGGAAGCATTTTTATCATTCACATGCATTTGCTGTATGCTTCTTGATCCACCACCACAGTGACATCCGGATGAAGCTGCAGGACAGACGCGGGAACCTGCGGTGTCACAGGGCCCCGGAAGGCAGCCTTCACCGCGTCCGCCTTGTCCACGCCCGATGCGATGAGCAGGATCTCCTTCGCCGCAAGGATGGCGCGCATGCCCATGGTGTAGGCCTGCCGCGGCACCTCCGCCTCGGATGCAAAGAACCGCTTGTTGGCTTCGATCGTGCTGGAGGCGAGATCCACGAGATGCACACCGGGAATAAACGCATCCCCCGGCTCGTTGAAACCGATATGACCGTTGCGTCCCAGTCCCAATAACTGCAGATCCTGTCTGCCGACGGACGCAAGCACCTCCTCATACACCCGGCAGGCATGGTCGCTGTCCGGATCCGTCCCGTCCGGAAAATGCGTATGCTCTTTGGGAATCCCCGCTCCGTCAAAGAGATGTGTCCTCATGAAGCTCACATAACTCCGGTCACTCTCTTCGCCCAGTCCGCGGTATTCATCCAGATTGACGGTCGTGACACGGGAGAGATCCAGACGGCCCTCCCGCACCATTGTCACCAGCCGTTCATAGGCACCGAGCGGTGTGGAACCGGTAGCCAGTCCCAGGACACAGTCGGGCTTTTGCGTCACCCGGTCAGCGAGGGTCTCCGCCGCACGCCGGCTCATTTCGTCATAGTTGTCACATACAAGCAAGCGCACGGCGGCACCTCAGTACCTGTGGTCCTCAGACCATCTTCTTCAACTCATCATAAACAAACTGCACCTTGGGTCCGACCACGACCTGTACACTTGTCTTGGACGGACGCACGACCGCGGGAACACCTGCGGACTTGATCTTCTTCTCGTCGACCTTGGTGTAGTCAGCCACCTCGGCGCGGATGCGGGTCGCACAGTAATCGAACTCCTTTAAGTTCTCCTTGCCGCCCAGACCCTCGAGCACGGCCGTTGCAATGGCGGTAAAGTCGTTGTTCGCAAGATTGAGCTTCATCTCCTTGGCCTCGATCTCGGCATCGTCGTCCTCACGGCCGGGGGTCTTGAGATCGAACTTGTCGATGACGAAGCTGAATACGAAGTAGTAGATCACCGCAAACACCAGACCCAGCGGAATGATGAGCAGCGGGTTCTCCGCATGCGGTGCCTTGAAGCTCAGGATATAGTCGACCAGACCGGCGCTGAAGTTGAAGCCGCAGCGGACCGGCAGGATCGTGCAGATGATGGCGGAAACACCGGTCAGAGCCGCATGGACGAGATACAGACCGGGAGCCAGGAACATGAAGGAGAATTCCAGGGGCTCGGTGATGCCGGTGAAGAAGGAAGCGAGGGAACCCGCGATCAACAGGGAGGCCGCGATCTTCTTGCGGTTATCCTTGGCCTTGCGGTACATGGCGAGCGCACCGGCCGGCAGACCGAACATCATCACCGGGAAGAAGCCGGTCATGTACATACCGGTCTGACCCTGTGTGCCGGTGCCTGCCCAGAAATTGCTCAGATCGTTGATCCCCGCCGTATCAAACCAGAACACGGCATTCAGCGCGTGGTGCAGACCGAAGGGGATGAGCGCACGGTTTAACATCGCATAGATACCGGAGCCGACGGCACCGAGACCGACGATCGCCGTGCCGAAAGCCACGAGGCCGCCGTAGATAAGGGGCCAGATGAAATACAGGATGACGGAGGCCACGATCGATGCGCCCGCCGTCACGATGGCGACACAGCGCCTGCCGCTGAAGAAGGCCAGCCAGTCGGGCAGCTGTGTACTCTTAAACCTGTTGTAGCACGTGGAGCCCAGGATACCGGCCAGGATACCGATGAACGCATTCTGGATCTTGCCGAAAGCCGCGGGGACCTCGGAGGCATCCACGCCGCGGTACATGGCGACAGCACCGGAAGACAGGAGCGTCGTGATCATGAGCCAGGATACCAGACCCGCCAGAGCGGATGTGCCGTCATGATCCTCGGACATGCCGACAGCCACACCGACGGCAAACAGAAGCGGGATCTGATCGATGATGGCGGAACCGGCCTTGATCAGGAACGCCGATATGATATTATTGGCGCCCCAGCCGGTGGGATCGATCCAGTACCCGATGCCCATCATGATACCTGCTGCCGGCAGCACCGCCACCGGAAGCATCAACGACTTACCGATTCGCTGAAGATACTTCATCATGGTTGTTTCCTCCTACTGCATTAAGAGAATGGGTTGATGGTTACTTCTTTAAGCGGAGGACCTCGTCTCCCTGCCGGACAGTGCCTGCGCCCTTGTCCATGCCCGAGAAACGATCTCCGTTGAGTACGATGATGATGGTGACGGGGTCATACCCGTCCGCTCTGATGGCGTCGAGATCGGCCTCCAGCACGAGGTCGCCCTTCTTGACCATATTCTTCTCGCTGTTGCGCGAGGTGAAATGCCTGCCCTTCAGCTCCACCGTGTCGACACCCACATGGATCAGGAGCTCCGTGCCGTCATCCGCGGTCATGGAAAACGCATGGCGCGACTCCATGATGGTCTCCAGCACACCGTCACAGGGTGCGCAGATCCGTCCCGAAGTCGGTCTGATCGCGATCCCGTCACCCAGGATCTTCTGTGAAAATGTCTCGTCGGGGACTTCCGTGATATCCATTAATTCGCCGTCCGTGGGAGCATACAGGACAACCGTTCCGAAAGAACTCCGGAAAGAACTGATCAGTGAACCAAAAATACCCATGTCGGTGTCTCCTCCTGTGCAGGATATTGAATGGCACTACATTAAAAAGTACTACATTTTGCGGTCATTGTCAAACTTCAGAACCGGTAATAGATGAAGCTCGAGGCATCATATCCCGGCCCCCAGACACCGCAGATGAGCACGATGAGGACACCGGCGATATAGACCGCCCAGCGAAGCGGCAGCGGGCTGTCCGCTATGATACGGGAGATCCGGATGTCCTTCAGGCTGCAGAGATCGCTGATCAGGACCACCGCAAGTCCGGCGGCCAAAAGCCGCCACTCCGGCAGGTTCAGGCCGAGTGAAAGGAGGGTCCCGGAGAAGAACTCCGCCCAGCCGGGACGGGCGAAACCGGCGATGACACGGAACGCACCCGCGAGACTCCCCATGCGGAAGAAGATCCAGGCAAGGTTGACCAGGAGAAAGGTCCACACGATCCGGATGACCAGACAGGGTGCCTTCTCTCCGCTCTCATCCCGGAACAGGGTGCGCCGCAGCACTTTGCGAAACGGCAGGAGCAGGATCCCGATGACCTGATAGATCCCGTGGAGCGCTCCCCAGAGGATGAAATTCCATCCGGCGCCGTGCCAGAGTCCGCTCACCAGAAAGACGATCATCAGATTGAGGAGCTTGCGTGCCTGCCCCTTGCGGTTTCCGCCCAGCGGGATGTAGAGATAGTCCCTGAACCAGGTCGACAGCGAGATATGCCAGCGGCGCCAGAAATCGCCGATGCTCTTTGCCAGATACGGCGCATTGAAATTCTCCGCCACCTCGATGCCCAGACATTTCGCGATGCCGATCGCGATGGAGGAATAACCCGCAAAATCGAGATAGATCTGCAGCGTGTAGCAGGCGGAAGCCAGGAACAGAACGGCGCCGCCGTGTGCGCCCGGCGCCGCGTAGACCGCGTCCACCGCGACAGCCAGCCGGTCGGCCAGCACCATCTTGCAGAAATACCCCCACAGCATCCGCACGAGACCGTCGCGGATCCGCAGCGTATCGAAGCGCACCTCCCGCAGAAACTCCGTCTGCAGCTGCGGGAGCAGATGCGCCCCTCTCTCGATCGGTCCCGAGAGGACCGTCGGGAAGAAGGAAACGAAAAGGCCGTAGCGCAGCGGATCCCGTTCCGCCGGGACCGTCCCGCGGTACACATCGATGAGATAGCCGGCGGACTGGAAGAGGTAGAAGGAGATCCCGACCGGCAGGATGGGGCTTGTGAGCCTCCCCCCGCTGAAGAAACCGATATACTTGAAGTACGCCAGCACGAGGAAATTGCAGACAAGGATACCTGCCAGGACCGCTTTTTTCCGGGCGGCATTCTCCGCAAAACGTGTCAGCAGCATGCCGCCGATCCATGTAGACAGGATCGAGAACAGGAGGAACACCGTGTGCGCCGCCCCCTGCGTGAAGTAGAAGAAGATGCTCGCCGCAAAGAGCCACACGTGCCGGAAACGTCCCGGGATCACATGGACCCCGAGGACCACGATGAGGAAAAATCCCAGAAATGTGAATGATACGATCTGCATCCTATGCCTGCTCCCGTACGAATTCCAGCAGCATGGACCGGAAATCCCCGCGCAGCACGGGGATCAGGATCCCTGCTCCCGCAAGTGTCCTGCCGCTGACCGGCCTGTCCAGAAATGCCCGCATGGCATGTACTTCGCCCTCATGCAGGAAATTTCCGCTCCCGTCATCATTTCTCACCGCCGGATCCGCGATGCCGATCCGGTATTTACCATCGGGATCCAGACCGGGGATCCGCACACGCACACTGCGCGCAGCGGGCCTTGCCAGCACCTGCACCCAGGTCATGAGCGCGCGGGATCTGTCCTTCTCCACCACGATATAACTGTCGTGATACTGCTCCTCCTGCGCCGAAAAGATCCGGTAGTAATCGCCCTCCCGGATCAGATCGTTAAAGCGGTGATACAGCGCCACCTGTCCCGGGATCAGCGCCGCATCCGCCTCGGGCAGATGATCGATATCCAGTTCATAGCCAAAGGTGCCCGCCAGCGCCACATGGCCTCTCGTCGTCATCGGAACGAGCCGTCCGACCGCCTGCGAGGGCGACACGGAGATATGCGCCCCCATGGTGGACAGCGGATAAAGGAGTGCCGTACCCTCCTGGATCGCGAGCCGTTCGATGGCGTCCGTATCGTCCGAGGTCCAGATCTGCGGGCTGTAGAAGAGCATCCCCATATCGAAGCGTCCGCCGCCGCTCGAGCAGTTCTCGAGCAGCAGATCCGGATAGCGCGCAAGAAGCCTCTCCTGCAGATCATAGGTCCCGAGGATGAAGCGGTGGAACAGGCCGCCGTTCTCTCCCCCTTCGCCGTGGCTCGCCACATCCGTGAGCGCCCGGTTCATATCCCATTTTACATAAGCGATATCGGCGCTGTCGAGGACCGCACACAGCTGATCAAAGATCGCGTCGCGCACCTCTTTTCTTGTCAGATCCAGAACATACTGGTTTCTGGCCCGGCAGGGGGTCCGTCCGTCGACGGAAAAGGCCCAGTCCGGATGGGCTCTGTAGAGATCCGAATCCGGAGAGACCATCTCCGGCTCCACCCAGATCCCGAATTTCATTCCGATCGCCGCCAGTTCGTCTGAGAGGCGCTTCAGTCCTCCGGGGAGCTTCTTCTCGTTGACGACCCAGTCGCCCAGCGAGGAATTGTCATCGTCCCGTTTTCCGAACCATCCGTCATCCATGACGAGGAGTTCCAGCCCCTCCTTCTTCGCGCGCCGCGCGATCTTGAGGAGTTTCTCCAGATCAAAGTCGAAGAAGGTTGCTTCCCAGTTGTTGATGAGCACGGGCCGCTTCCGGTGCAGATACCGGCTCCGGATCAGGTGCTCCCTGCAGAGCGCATGACAGGTATGGGTCATGCCGGTCAGTCCGCGGTCCGAGTAGATCATCACGGCTTCCGGTGCCGTAAAGCACTCTCCCGGAGCCACCCGGCAGGAAAAACCCAGCGGATGGATCCCCAGCTGCACCCGCAGCAGATCGTTCGCATTCCGCTCCACCTGTGCCAGGAAGTTGCCGGAATAGACGAGAGAGAACCCGTAGACCTCTCCCGCGTCCTGCGACGCACCGGGAGCGAGCAGTCCGAGGAACGGATGCGCCTGATGCGACGACACCCCCCGCAGGGAGGAAACACTCTGCTGCCCGATAACGACCGGAGAGATCTGCATCTTCTTCTCACGTCCCCAGGCGCCGTTTAACGTCAGCATCCGCGCATCCGTCAGGTCCATGTCAACGGAACATGAAAAAAGCCTCGTCAGGGTGAGTTCCTCCGGGCTGTCGTTGATAAAGACAACGCTTCTTGTCACGACCGGGAGATCGTCAAACACGGAATAAGACAGCACCAGACGCACGCCGGCGGACGGATCCGTCAGGGTGATCTCCAGCGTCTTCGCTTCCTGCTCTCCCGCAAAGGTGGCAGGCAGCCCGGAGAGGACCGGTTTCCCGTCCGTGATCCGGTGTCCTTCATAGACCGGATGGACCGTGCACTGTCCCCTGCCGTCCCGCACGATCACAGCCGGAGAACGGAAGTCGCCGGTGCCGTACCCCGGCATCTCCGCGGGGAGCGCATCGAGAAAGCCCGCCCGGTCTCTGTCCTCCGGTCCCTGGATCCCCGGATATTCCGCGGCGCGGGAGAGATATGCGATATCCTCCGTGCCGATCGCCGGGCCGAAATACAGATGGGTGAGGATCCCCTCTTCTCCGGTGAGTCCCATGCAATAGCACATTCCTCCCGCCTCCAGCCGGAAGATCCTGTGTTCATCATCATAGGTGATGTTCATATGTCCCCCTTTCCGCGGTCATACCGCTCATCTGTTTTCATGCACATAGATCTGCGCACGGCTCTGGATGATCGCCGCCACATCCTCCGCGCTTTTCTGACCCTGAAAGAAGGCTTCCGCCTCCTCCCTGATGATATTGTCTACCGTGCTGTTGCTGTAGCAGCGTCTGTCGCAATGTGACAGGAAATCCGTCACCTTCTCCTCTTCCTCATCGGACAGCGGCGGGATGACGACCTCCTGCCCGTTCAGCCACCAGGTGTTGTCATATTCCACCTTTTGTCCTGTTTCATCCAGATAATACGGACGTTCCTTGGCCTTTGCCGCCGACCTGGCCAGGCTGTCCCGGCGCACCGGGAACCCCCAGTTCAGTCCGTCCTGATACTCCGCTTCGAGGAACCCCCCGACAAATTCCCAGGCCGCCTCGGGGTGCTTTGAGGAGGTCGTAACGGCCAGCTGCAGCTGCGGCAGGATCGCGGAGCCGCTCCCCGCGCTCCCGGGGATGCCCACGATCGTCACGGGCTCACCGAAAGCGCCGTAGCGCATCTGGCAGTAATCGGTGAAACTGCCCATCCCGTAGAGCATGAGCAGCGCCGTGCGTTCGCGGAAAGCCGTGCGCGATTCCATATACTCCTCATCGGGGATCTTCTCCGGAAACTGCTCCACGAGCTTGAGCAGATCGATGAATGCCGGTGAGTCAAACGCGCAGCGCCCGGTGCCGAGGTCCACGTATTCCGCGCCCTGCATATACAGGAGCATACTGAAGATCGACTCTCTGGTCATGGCGCCGAAGCACCGCTTCGTGGCGATCCCCCGGGATGCGGCGATCTGCTGCAATTCCCCCATGGAAACGCTCTGCTTCCCGTCCAGCAGATCCGAATACATGAACCCCGTATATACCAGAAACCCCGGTACCAGGGAATACATCCTGCCGTCGATGCGGTAGGCGTCGAAAACATTCCACAGGAAATCATCCCCGTGAAAACGTTCATCCGCGCGCAGCAGCGGCTCCAGATCCATGATGATCCCCTTGGAGACATAACTCTCAAACGGGAGCTCCTGATCCACCACGAGGATATCCGGGATATGGCCCGAGACGATATCGGTATTGAGTTTTTTATAAGGTGCCTCCCAGTCGCCGTCTCCCGCGTATTGCGAGTAGTCCACGACCCGGATCGCATATTCGCTGCTCGCGCGGTTGTAGGCGACCGCGCGCCGCATGATATCATTGCCCGCGTAGACACAGGAGAGGGTGATCTCCTCCTTGTCCTTCACCTCGGAGGGCGGCACATGCGTGGCCAGTGATAGGACGGCGGAGACACCCATTTCCACGTAGGTGCCGGTCAGGACCGCCAGCCGTCCGTCTCCCGTTTCACAGACGCCGGTCAGAGAGTCCGTCAGCACATCGGAAGCCACGAAGTCGATGACCTTGTCCGTCCTGCCGGCGCGCACATCCAGAGCGTACAGATCCCTGCCGGAATAATAGTACAGATCCCGCTCCGTTCCCGGATACAGTTCCGACGCGAAGAAGCCCTCCGGCGCATCGCGTTCTCCCGAGACCGCTCCCGTCACCGGGTCAAGGAAGCCCATGACATAGCCGTCGTCCGTATACCTGCTGAAGAAGATCCTGTCATCCCCGAGCCGGCACAGACTTCCCTCGAAGTAATCCCTGCCGGTATCGTGGATCCGTCTGTCCTCGCCGGTCGACGGATCAAAACGGCGGACTCCACGGAAATCCTTGAGCAGATAGCAGCCGTCCGCCAGGGGTACGATCCGATCAATGTAGGTTTCCTCCTGTTTCGCGTCATAGGGGATCTCCGCCCGTTCCTGGATCTCTCCCGTGACGGAGATCCTGAGGATCGTATATCCGGTGTGTTCCATGCCCGTCATCTCATCGTAGACGGAATCGGTCTTCAGTACATGAAAAGCGCCGTCCGCATACTCAAAGCGTCCGAAGCCGCCGGTCGCCTGCTCCGTATCGATGACCGGATACACCTGCGCATCCCCTCCGTCAGCCGCGATGCTCACGATCTGCGGGACGATCCCCTCCGGTCCGTACTGAAAGGCGACCGCATAAAGCCGGTCATCCGCGGCATAGAGTCCGTTCGCGTCGATGCCGGCACCCTCCTCCGCGCCGGTAAGACCCGTGAGGTCCAGATCGTCAAAACGCCAGATACAGTTTTTGGAATTTTCCGTGAGAGGCGAAGCCTCCGCACCGGAACAGGACGTGAGCAGACACGCCGTCAGGATCAGAAAAACCGCTGTGAGGAAACGGGAGACCGGAGCCTTACGAGAGCACCAGACGCACGATGTCATAGATCACATCCGGGAGATTCACGATCAGACTGTAGATGATGTGAACAAAGATCGTCACATACAGATTCTTCGTCAGACAATAGGCCACGGCAAACGGCACGGCGATGAGCGCGGTCTCCAGGATCCCCTGCGGGGTGATCCCGCACGTAAGCGCCTCCAGGATCAGACCGGCCGCGGCTGTGAGGATCATGAGCGCTTTGCTGTCGAACCGGATCCATGCACCGCGGAACAGCAGCTCCGCAGCGACCGGCTTGATGAACATGACGGTCACGGCGAACAGGATCGTCCCCGGGATATCGCTGGTGTAAGCGAGCGGGAGCAGGATCTTGAACGATCCGGGGAACAGCACGGGACCGAAACAGTTGGATACGGCCATCATGAAAGCGACCCCCGCCGCCGTGCAGATCACCGGCAGGAAGAAACTTTTCAGCGATGTAAAACCGTGAAACGACTCTGACGGCAACAGGTGCTTCCTGTATACCACGATGATCCCCAGATAAAAGACAAGCATGAAATACAGTGTCAGTGCAAAATGCCGTCTGTCATCCCTCAGGGCGACAACAAGATAGGAGGCTACGAATAACGCCTCCCAGATCAGCGGAAATAACAGGCTCATCACCGATTTTTTCCCGGCATTCTGCATGGCTATCAGTATACCTATCGGCCCCGTGATTGTCAATGATCCGCGGGGGCTGCGGCCCCCGCGATCAGTGCTTCTTTCTGCCGTCTCGTGAGACGGTGCTTGATCTCCCATTCCCGGCGCATGGCATCCTGTTTATCCTTGAATTCCTCGCTGTAAACCAGTCTGCACGGCATCCTGCTGCGCGTGTATTTTGCTCCCTTTCCGGGGGTATTATGCTCCCGGACACGCTTTTCGAGGTCGTTCGTCCAGCCGGTATAATAGGTGCCGTCCGCACAGACGAGGATATAGGTGTAGGCCTTCATGTCAGCCGCACGCGAACACCGCCGCCGACTGCGCTCCGAGGCGGATCATGCTCCGCCCGTCCCCGAGATCCCGGCCCTCCGCCGTGCCCACCGAAAAACGGCACGGCCCGCAGGGCACATCCACGGAGACCGCGCGGTCCGTACGGGACGGATTGACGGCGATCACCATTCCCCGGTCACCCGCTCTGCGCGCATAGACAAACAACGGATCTCCGCTCGCGGCGTGCAGGATCTCCAGATCGCCGTCCGCCTGCAGGGCCGGAAAAGCATGGCGCAGTGCCAGCACCTGCTTCACCGTGTGGTACAGGGAGGCGGTGTCGGCTGCGGCGCTTGACACGCACGGCGCATCCGGCGCGGGATCCACCGGCAGATACAGCGCATCGGCGGATGCCGTCGAAAAGCCGCGATTCGGACCTTCGTCCCATTGCATCGGCGTGCGGGTCCCCGTCCTGTCATAGCCGCCCTCTTTTGACGGCAGTTCCTGATAGCGCATCCCGATCTCGTCGCCGTAGTACACAAACGGAACGCCGGGCAGCGTATAGAGACAGGTATATGCCACCTGCAGTTCCCTCTCCGTCAGGGAATACCGCGGACGTCTGGTATCATGATTGCAGCTGATGAAGCTGATATAGCCGCTCCTCTTTGTGGCGGCCAGTTTCGGCAGATAGTCCTTAAGAAAACGCATCACATCACCGGCGCCGTCGGCCCGGAAATAGCTCCGGTCCGGTCCCGGTCCCCAGTAATCCCTGAACAGGGTATTGTATCCGTTGCCGCCGTGATCCAGATAGAAATCCATATGAAATCCGGCGGACACGAGGGACAGTTCGGGGTTGCTCCACTCCGAGATCAGCACCGCCTCCGGATAGTCCCGGTCAAACATCCCCCGGATCTCGCGCCAGATCGCACAGGTTCCGGATTTGCGCTCATCATCGTCCTTGACCAGTGAATCCGCCATATCCACACGGAAGCCGTCGCAGCCCTGATCCAGCCAGAAGCGGCAGACGTCCTTCATGGCTTCGATCGTGGCCCGCGCTTCGGGAGAATCCGGTCCGGACTGCCAGGGATAAACCGGGTGCAGGAAACCGTAGTTCAGTGCCGGCTGGCACTTGAAGAAATTGAGCATATAGCAGGCGGGACGGCCGCTCTCCCCGGCGATATAGGGGTGTCCCGGCGTTCCGGCCAGCCAGTGGTCGGTCCAGATGTACCTGCGGGTATACTCATTCTCCTCCGGCTCCGCACTCTTTTTAAACCAGGGATGCTCCTCCGAGGTATGGCCGGGGACGAGATCCAGACACACGCGGATCCCCCGCTCATGTGCCTCATTAAAGAGCGTCACCAGATCGTCGTTGGTGCCGTAGCGGGGTGCGACTTTTTTATAATCCCGCACGTCATAGCCGGCATCCTTAAAGGGCGAGTCATAGCAGGGATTGATCCAGAGCGCGTTGCACCCGAGATCCCTGATATAGTCGAGTTTTGAGACGATCCCGGGCAGATCCCCGATCCCGTCCCCGTTGCTGTCGCAGAAAGACTGCGGATAGATCTCATAGAATACTGCGTCTTTTAACCATGCCGGCATACTGACCTCCTTTCAGACCGATCAATCCTCCTGACCATATTCCGCGCCCTCCGCGTAAACCGGATAGACGACGGCGCTCTTTGTGATGACGTCCCCCGCCCGGAGCGGCGTCCCGTCCTCGTATACCCAGCCCGTCACATCCTCTGCGGCAGGCAGTGCGGCAAGTTCCGTCCCGGGCTTCAGAAGACAGATGAGGTCATGGCTGTTGTCCTCGATCTGCCTCGTATAAAAGGTGAGCGTGACCCGCTCCTCCCCGCGGGAAAACACGCTGTCCAGAAACTCCCTGCGTGCGCCGATCCATTCCTCTGTCCGCCGGATCTCCGCACGGAAACTCTCCGCGTCTCTGCCGTAACGCGCCCTGTCCATGCGGACGGAAGCATCGATCTGCCTCTGCCAGACCTCCGGAAGCCCCGCGGCGAGTTCCGCCATATATCCGCTCAGCCGTTCGGTATAGAGCGTCTCCACACGTTCACGAAAACCGGGGATCTCCCAGAGTTCCTTGAACCACCCGCTCTCCACATCCTCTCCGCCCGTCATTCCGGGGATCCAGAGACAGGTTTTCTCCAGTCCGCCGTAATCGAGCGTATTGTCATCATCTCCGAGCAGGCGGTCGAAATCCCAGACCGGTCCCGCATAGAACAGCGGATCTCCGTGCAGCTTGTAGAAGAACTGGCTGGAAAAGTCGATATCCTTCTGCACATAGGCTTCGTTCAGCAGATACTGCGCGGCAAAGGAATCCTGATCCAGATACCGGAAGCAGTCCTCCCGGTGAGCGAGGACCGCCTCCTCCGCCGTCATCACACGCGCCCGGATCGTTTCCAGATCGGCGGTCCCGGGGCGCACCGGATATTTCACGCTGACATATTTCCTGTCCGTATAGAAACCGCCGGTCCCGGCAGTCTTCTCCCCGTAGTAGTCGAACTCCAGGAGCCACTCGCCGTCCGCACCGGCCCGGTCAAAGGTGCCGCCGCGCATATCGATCTTATGGGTGAGATCATAAAGTCCCAGATATTCGCCGTCGATGTAGAGATCCACGAAGCGCTCCTGCGGCGTATAAGGACAGCCGAGTGCCCTCGCGCTCTCAAAGGCGATCCGGTTCCTGATATAGCTCTCATCATAGACGCAGGATACCAGGACCCAGTCCCTCTGGGCTTCCATTCCGAGAAGCGGCAAAGCCTGCGACAGTTCCACACTATAGGAACGCTTATCCGCCAGCTTCCAGGTCACATTGCCGTGTCCGCTGAGCGTGCAGGCAACCTCCTGCGGGTCGCCGCCGTCGACGGGCAGGATACGGCACAGGCCGGAAAGTGTTGTCTTCTTGGCGGGATCCGCGTTCATCGCGCTTACCGATCCCTTCTGTGCCCGGATCATCAGGGCATCCACACCGTCCGCGGCATAGACCGTAAACGTCTCTTCCGGTACGGTCTCCCCGCCGCTGCGATCCCTGATGCAAAGTGTATGCTCTCCGGGAGCGGCGGCATCTCCGGCAGGCGTCCCGTCCGGATATTCCTGTCCGTCAATGTAAACCTGCAGTCCGCGCGGAGAGACAACGCTCACCCCGTCAAAACAGGACGGCAGGAACACGGCCATTCCTTTATCTCCCGGCAGTTTCTGCAGCCGGACGCTCTCTCCGCTGCCGGACCGGAATCCGACGCCGGCGGGGTCCGTGGCGGCTTCCTGCATGGACGAGACAGTCCGCATCCCCCACAGGAGCAGGACCGCGATAAAAAACAGGACGAGCAGAGCCGTCCCGAGTATCCACAGGATTTTTCCGTATTTTCGCGGGAAAGAGTTCCTCATAACGGAATGATTTTATCATATCCGGAGACAATTAAAAAGGCCGTCTGCCGAAAAAGCTCCATACACATGGGCTTGGGGGACCTTGGGGAGATCAACGACAGGCGACCTGATAACAGTATAGCAAAGCACTATGTACTTGTGAAACAATCCTTCACGGTGTATAATACAGGTAAATACCTGTGGAGGATCCCTTATGAACTTTCAGAATCTGGAGTATTTCGTCGCGGCCGCAACGGCCCGAAGCTTTACCAGAGCCGCGGACAGTCTCTTTATCACGCAGCAGACACTGAGCGGTCAGATCGCCCAGCTGGAAAAGGAAATCGGCTGTAAACTGTTTTTGCGGACGAAGCCCCTGCAGCTGACGGAGGCCGGCAAGGTCTTCTTCCAGT
>JAFXTJ010000001.1 GCA_017535945.1 Lachnospiraceae bacterium | reverse complement strand
GGAGATGAGTGATGAGGAAAAGGCCGCGGCAGTGGCGGAACTCATCGATGCCATCTATGTGCAGGAGCGGACATCCGAGACCGACAAACAGTGCGCGGATGCGAAGGCGGCCTGGGATGCGCTGACGGATGCGCAGAAGGAGCTCGTCGAGGGTGAGGATGCCGATCCCGACTATTTCGGCAGGGACACCGGGGATGCCTCCAAGGATGATCCGCTGAACGGGGACTCGATCGGCGAGAAGGAGATCCTGGTCGTGAGCTTCGGCACTTCTTTTAATGACAGCCGTGCTGAGGACATCGGCGGGATCGAGAAAGCGGTTCAGGCGGCGAATCCGGACTGGGCCGTGCGCAGGGCGTTTACGGCGCAGATCATCATCAACCATGTGCAGGCAAGAGATGACGAGAAGATCGACAACGTGGAGCAGGCTCTCGACCGAGCGGTGAATAACGGCGTGAAGCAGCTGCTGGTCCAGCCGACCCATCTCATGCACGGTGCGGAATATGACGAGCTGACCGGTGTGCTCGATCAGTACGCGGACAAGTTTGAGACGGTTGCCGTGGCGGAGCCTCTGCTCGGCGAGGTGGGCAAGGACGCGACCGTGATCAACGAGGACAAGAAGGCGGTGGCGGAAGCGATCGTCGCCGAGGCTGTCAAGGATGCCGGGTTTACTGCTCTTGCCGATGCGGACAAGGACGGGACCGCTTTTGTCTTTATGGGACACGGTACCGCACATACGGCCAAGGTGAGTTACAGTCAGATGGCCACGCAAATGGACAGGCTTGGCTATGCCAATGTGTTTGTCGGTACCGTGGAGGGCGAGCCGGAAGAGACGTCTTGTGAGAATGTCATGGAAGCCGTCAAGGATGCCGGTTACAAAAAAGTGATCCTGAGACCCCTCATGGTCGTGGCCGGAGATCACGCCAACAATGACATGGCCGGGGATGATGAGGATTCCTGGAAGAGCATGTTTGCCGGTTCCGGCGCGTTTGACAGCGTGGATTGCCAGATCGCGGGCCTTGGCAGGATCGATGCCGTGAAGCAGCTGTATGTGGCGCATACCGCGGCGGCGATGGAGACAATGGGAGGCGGTGAAAAAAAAGCGGCAGGTTCCGCTATCGGTGACGGCACCTATCAGGCGAAGTTCACGACGGACAGTTCCATGTTCCATGTCAACGAAGCGCTGGATGATATGGGAGAACTGACGGTAAAGGACGGGAAGATGACGATCCATATCAGTCTGGCTTCCAAGAGCATCGTGAACCTCTATCCGGGACTTGCCGATGACGCGAAAAAAAACGGCGCCGTCCTGCTTGAACCCACCGAGGACGAGGTGAAGTACGCGGACGGGACGACGGAGACCGTCCATGGCTTTGACGTGCCGGTGCCGTATCTGGATGCGGAATTTGATCTCGCGCTCATCGGCAGCAAGGGGAAGTGGTATGATCATAAGGTGGTTGTCGCCTCACCGAAGTAAGGCTTTCTGTAAAAAGATCGGGATCATCACGGCGGTGCTGTGCTGCGCCGCTTGGGTAACCTCCTGCGCAAAGCGGGAGGTTACTTTGTCATCGGAGGATCCCCCGGCGGTTCAGTCGGTATCCGCCCCCGCCGTGACAGAGGCACAGATCACGCCGGAAAAGTTTTATGTGGACATCACCATGACGGGCGGCTCCGGGAAAGCCGGCATCCTCTCCCCGGTGGAGATCACACGGGAAAACGGCATGATGACGGCGGCCCTGATCTGGAGCAGCAAGAACTACGATCATATGCGCGTCGATGGGGTCCGGTATGACAACGAGAATCCCGGAGGCGCCTCGACCTTTCACATCCCGGTCGGATCCCTCGAGGAACCGTTAACGGTCATCGGCGATACCGTGGCGATGAGCACACCGCACGAGATCGAATATGTGATAAACTGGGGAGAGCAGCACGCGGCTGTCCCGCAGACCGGTGAGGATGAAGAGGAAACGGGAGAGCCGGACCTTGATGCCGGGGAACGTTCGTCAAACACCGGTCCGGACCCGGCGGTGGAACAGGCACTGGAGGATGCCGGGCTCATCAGGACCGGCGAACTGCCGCTCCGGTATGCCACGGGGTTTTCCGTGACGGAGTACGGGGACTATGCCCGGATCTTCATCCCGGATTCCGGAGAGTATCTCCTGATCCCCGAGGGGGGACAGGCCCCGGACGGGCTGCCGGAAGATGTGGTCCTGTTGAGGAAACCGCTCGATCACACCTATCTGGTATCCACCGCGGCAATGGATCTCATCAGCTGCTGCGGCGCACTTCCGATGATCCGGCTTTCCGGCACAAAGGAGACGGACTGGTATATCGGAGAAGCGTCCCGCACCATGAGAAACGGCGACATCCTCTACGCCGGCAAATACAGCGCGCCGGACTATGAACGGATCCTGCAGGAGGGATGCCGGCTGGCCGTCGAGAACACGATGATCTACCATCAGCCGGCTGTCAAGGCCAAGCTCGAGGAGCTGGGGATCCCCGTTCTCGTGGAGACCTCCAGCTATGAGAAGCATCCGCTCGGCAGACTGGAATGGATCAAACTCTACGGGATTCTTTATGACCGGGCAGACGAGGCACAGCAGTATTTCGACGAACAGGCCGGACGGTTTGAAGCGCTTGCCGCGGACACGGATGATACGGGGCTTACAGTGGCTTTCTTTCATGTCACGGCAGCAGGGATGATCAATGTCCGTAAGTCCGGCGATTATATCACCACGATGATCGGACTCGCGGGCGGCCATTATGCACTGTCAAATGCCGGTGAGAGCGATAACGCCCTGTCGACCATGAACATGCAGATGGAGGATTTCTACGCACAGGCGCGCGATGCGGATATCCTCATCTACAACAGCACGATCGGAGGAGAGATCTCCTCGATCCGGGAGCTGACGGACAAAAACCCGCTGTTTGCGGACTTCAAGGCTGTCAAAGAAGGAGAGGTCTACTGCACCGAACGCAGTCTTTTCCAGCAGATCAGCCGGATGGCGGAATTCATGCAGGATCTGCATGAACTTTTCCGCCACGGAGAACGGAACTATACCTACCTCAACAGACTGGAATGAACGGATGAACAAAGTTCGCTGCACAATTTTCTGCGGATCGATGCTCGTGCTGATCGCCGTCCTGTCCTGGGTGAGCGTCATCACGGGCAGTGTCGCCATATCCGCGGGCGAGATCCTCTCGCTTTTTTCCGGTGCGGCCGGGGACCCGATGCATACGGGGATCCTGTTTTCCATCCGTCTCCCGAGAATGGTGTCGGCGATCCTCCTTGGCGGTGCGCTGGCACTCTCCGGTTACCTGCTGCAGACCTTTTTCCGCAATCCGATCGTCGGTCCCTTTGTCCTTGGGATCTCCTCCGGCGCGAAGCTTGCGGTCGCACTGGCCATGGTCTTTTTCCTGTCGAGAGGACGGGAGATCGGACTCGTGCGGATGGTCGCGGCGGCCTTTGCCGGTTCCATGCTCGTGATGTGTTTTGTGCTCGCGGTCTCGGTCCGGGTGAAGAGCATGAGCGTCCTGGTCGTGTGCGGGATCATGGCAGGGTATATCTGTTCCGCCGTCACCGATTTTGTCGTGACCTTTGCGGACGATTCGAATATCGTTAATCTGCACAACTGGTCCATGGGGAGCCTCTCCGGGATCAACTGGGAGGAGGTGCGGATCATCCTGGTCATCCTGTGCGGTTGTCTGTTCCTTTCCCTGTTTCTTGTCAAACCCATGGGAGCCTACCGGCTGGGAGAATCCTATGCGGCGGGGGCGGGAGTGAACCTGCGGCTGTTAAGAGTATTGCTGATCCTCATATCGAGTCTGCTGGCGGCCTGTGTGACCGCTTTTGCCGGACCGGTCTCCTTTGTCGGGATCGCGGTGCCGCATCTGGCCAGATCCGCCATGAAGACGGATGCCCCCGCGGCGATGCTGCCTGCAAGTTTCCTGTGCGGCGCGGCGGTGACGCTTCTGTGCGATACCGTTGCGCGTACCCTCTTTGCGCCGGCGGAGGTCAGCATCAGTTCCGTGACCGCACTGTTCCTGGTACCGGTCGTCATCGTCATGATGCTCGGACGCAGGGATAAAAGGGAGGACGTGTGATGACGGGGGAGATCCGCGGGATCCGGACAGAGGATCTGACGATTGGTTATGATACGGATTTGGTCCGGCAGATCAGCCTGGAGGCCTTACCGGGCAGGATCGTCACGCTGATCGGTCCCAACGGCAGCGGTAAATCAACCCTGTTAAAGACACTCGCCGGAGAACTGGCGGCAAGAGGCGGCACCGTCTTTCTGGACGGAAGCGACAGACGCTCCCTGAGCGCGGCGGAAGCTGCGAAGCACCTTTCCAAGGTCATGACCCACCGGATCCGTGCGGAACTGGTGACCTGCCGTGAAGTCGTCGAACTGGGCAGGTATCCGTATACCGGCAGGTTCGGGATCCTGACTGAGGAGGACCGGGAAAAAGTCCGCGAAGCGATGAACCGGATGGATGTGTCGGAACTGGCGGATACGTATTTTCAGAATACCAGCGACGGGCAGAGACAACGCGTCCTGCTCGCGTCGGCGATCTGCCGCGAACCGGAGATCCTGCTCCTTGACGAGCCGACCTCCTATCTCGATATCCGCTACAAACTCGATATCCTCGGCAGGATCAGAGAACTCGCCGCAGAGCGCGGGATCGCCGTGGTGATGTCGCTGCACGAGCTGGAGATCGCGATGCGGATCTCGGATCATGTCATTGCGATCGGCAATGGTAAAGTGCTGCGTTCCGGCAGCTGTGAAGAGATCTTTACCGAAGATTTCATCCGCGGGCTGTACCATATCGAGGGAATGGATACCGCGCTCCTGGGCGGGGATCCCTGGCTGAGAAGTACGGAAAGCGGTGCGGCCGGGAGTGCCGCAGCAGAAGCGGAAATGTCCGTGCGGAAAGAAAAGCGCGGGGCCCGCGTCATCATGATCCAGGGGACGATGTCCAATGCGGGGAAGAGCGTGATCGCCGCCGGACTGTGCCGGATCTTTCATCAGGACGGATATCGTGTGGCGCCCTTTAAGTCCCAGAACATGGCGCTCAATTCCTGCGTCACGGAGGAAGGTCTGGAAATGGGGCGGGCGCAGGTCATGCAGGCGGAGTGTGCCGGGATACGGCCGCGCGTATGCATGAATCCGATCCTCTTAAAGCCGACGGATGATACGGGGAGCCAGGTGATCGTCAACGGCCGGGTGGTCGGCAACATGCGCGCC
Source organism: Lachnospiraceae bacterium (assembly GCA_017535945.1). Classification (GTDB taxonomy): domain Bacteria; phylum Bacillota; class Clostridia; order Lachnospirales; family Lachnospiraceae; genus Butyrivibrio. Next base: position 732 of record JAFXTJ010000001.1, on the reverse strand, counting down.
GCGGAGTATTTCCGGAGGAAGAAAGAGTTTATCCCGAAGATCAGGGAGGCTTTTGAGGAACTGTCGGAAGATATGGATATCATCGTGGTGGAGGGCGCCGGTTCCCCGGTGGAGATGAACCTGAAGCGGGATGATATCGTCAATATGGGTCTCGCTGAGATGATCGATGCACCGGTGCTGCTCGCCGGAGATATCGACCGCGGCGGGATCTTTGCCCAGATCCTGGGGACACTGGATCTGCTGACCACGGCGGAACGCGCGCGGGTCAAGGGTGTCATCGTGAACAAATTCCGCGGGGATCCGGCACTTTTTGCGGACGGGATCGGGATCCTCGAGGAGCGCGGGAAAACGCGGGTCCTCGGTGTCATCCCGTGGATGGACGTGCATCTTGACGATGAGGATTCCCTGTCGGAGCGGTTTAAGCCGGTTTCTCCAGGGATCGTTGATATCGCGGTGATCCGGTTTCCGCACATTTCCAATTTTACCGATCCCGATACCTTTGAGCAGCTGCCGGAGGTCTCTGTGCGTTATGTGACTTCGCCTGAGGAACTCCTGTCGCCGGATCTGATCCTCCTGCCCGGGACCAAGAACACCATTGGGGATCTGAGGTGGCTCAGGACGTCCGGCCTGGCGGAAAGAATATGCCGGGAAGCAGCCGCGGGACTGCCTGTCATCGGGATCTGCGGCGGATATCAGATGCTCGGGCGGCGCATATCGGATCCGGATCACGCG
>JAFXTJ010000059.1 GCA_017535945.1 Lachnospiraceae bacterium | reverse complement strand
GAAACGATACGCAGGAAGTCCAAGCCGTCCGGGAACAAATCTGCAAGTGTAAGTATCTTCATTCGCAGAAAGCCGGTATCTCCAAGTACCTTCCGACCTATGAAATCCACGTGATCAAGATAGCCGGATCAGAGGACAGAAACTGAATCGGGGTTGCGCCCAATCAGGGTTGCATGACTGTGAACAGTAACACGATATACCCCTTCGCGGGAAGCTTGCGCTCTGTTTTAAGAATTTCTTAAGATGATGATATCGTTTCTTAATAACAAGGAATACCCCTATCCTGCAGATCGTTTGCGTGGTAGCATGGTTACAGATCCGATATCACCAGCTGAGATTAGAGGTGTATGCAATGAAAAAAAGATCATTGATACGTGTTTTGGCAACGGCAACACTGGCTTCCCTGCTCGTAACGGGGTGTTCCTCCACGGAAGCACCGCATGCAGCAGTGTACGTGGATGAATCGCAGGCCGCCACACAGGAGGCGGGGGCTGCACAGACACTCTCCGTCATCCCGGATCTCGAGGATCTGGTCGAACCTGAGCTTCCCGAACCCGTGGTGCCGGAGAAGAAGGCGGATGAAGAGAAACCAGCGGAAAAAACCGGTGATGCTCCCGACCCCGGTCAGACAGAACCTCCCTCCGCCGCGGACCGGCCGGAATCCGCTGAAACAGATGAGGATCCCGATCATCTGGAGATCCTGTTCCTCGGAGATTCCCAGTACGCCAATGCGCGCGGCACGGACACGGCAATCCCCGAGTTCATAGACGTCATGATCGACAAAAACTGCACGATCTATAATCTCGCGATCGGCGGAAGCGCCGCAGCACTGGGGCCGGACGAGCGGTACATGTCCGATGACGCATGGACCTCGGCCAGCTTCTACGGAATGGCACGACTGCTGAACGGGCACGTCCCGGTATCTTTCCTGGAGACCTATTATCCGGATCTGGTCCCGGTCTTCAACCGCATCGATCCGAAAAAGCTGGATTATATCATCGTGGACTACGGGGTGAACGATTTCTTCAATGTGACACAGATCTACGACGACGAAGACACCGGCGATCTCTCGGATTTCGTCGCCGCCTACCGGGAATCGCTGGGTCAGCTCAGAGAAGCGGCCCCGCAGGCTAAAATCCTCTGCTGCACGCCGGTCTACTCCCAGTTCTTCGGCAAGGACGGTGCCTATCTGGGAGACGGCAACATCCTGTCCAACGGGTACGGCGCCCTGACAGATTATGTCAGCGCGATCGATGTCAACTACCGTCTGGAAAGCAACACAGTCTATGTGGACATGTACCGCGGCAACCGTATCGATCTCGACCCCTACACGGCGGAGGAATACCTGGAGGACGGCGTCCATCTGACGGAGCGCGGGCGGCGCGCCTATGCGGCTGCTCTTGCCCAGTTGATCAACAAGGATCAGGGGACGCAGACAACAGAGTATCAGATCGTCCGGATCGCGGATTACTGACCGGTCCGGTAATAGGATCTATACCAATCCGCAAAGGATCGAAGGCCGTCCTCCAGCGGCGTATCCGGCCGGAAACCGGTATCCCGCATCAGAGCGGTGACATCCGCACAGGTCCGGTAGACATCTCCGGGCTGCATGGGCAGAAATTCCTTTTCGGCTTCACATCCCATGGCCCGCTCCAGCGCGGCTATGAAATCCATCAGTTTCACCGGCGTGTGATTCCCGATGTTGTAGACACGGTGACGCACGCCTTTTTCATTGGCAGCAGGCGGAAGCTCGCTCACGCGCAGGATCCCCTCCACGATATCATCGATATAGGTGAAATCCCGTTCCAGATCGCCGTTGTTGAACACCTTGATCGGCTGCCGCTTCATCATTTTGTCCGCAAAAAGAAACGCGGCCATATCGGGACGTCCCCAGGGTCCGTATACCGTAAAAAAGCGAAGCCCCGTCGCCGGGATCCCGTATAATTTGGAATAGGCATGCGCCATCAGTTCATCCGATTTTTTCGTCGCGGCATAGAGACTCACGGGTTCATCCACCCGGTCCTCCTCCGAAAAGGGCACCTTGGTATTGCCGCCATACACGGAACTGGAGGAAGCATAGACCAGATGCTCCACGGGATGATGCCGGCAGGCCTCCAGGATCCGGAAAGTCCCGATGATGTTCGACTCGATATAGGTATCCGGATGATCGATCGAATAGCGGACACCGGCCTGTGCCGCCAGATGGATCACCAGAGAAGGCGCATACTCCGTAAAGACGCGTTCCAGTGCGGCCGCGTCCGTCAGATCCGCCCTGCGCAGGATGAGTCTGCCGCTCCCCGCCTCTTCGGCGATCCGGGACAGTTCCTTTACACGGTCCTCCTTGAGGGAAACCGCGTAATAATCATTGAAATTATCATAGACGATGACATCCCGGCCGCCCTTCAGCAGCCTGGCAGCCGTGTGAAAGCCGATAAATCCCGCTCCGCCCGTTACCAGTACGGCAGCCATGTCAGTCCTCCTTCTTCATGCCGGTCTTTTCCTCCCCGCCGATGCGGTTCGCGGCCGCCTGATCCCCCTTCAGGATCGCATTGACCATCTGCATGCGGAAACCCGCATCAATGAAATCGCAATGCTGGCAGAACGGGATATTCTGTCTCCCCTCCGCCAGTGTCCTGCGCAGCTTCATGATCTTTTCCCCCTCCCAGGCCTCCTTCAGCGGGGTCACCGTCAGATCCGCATAATCCGTCACCTCATAGTTGTCGCAACAGCACAGCCCCATCTTGCCGTTGGGCATGATCCACATATCCGTAAACGGCAGAAGACAGGTCTCTTTGATCACCTTTTCCGTCGCCTGCTTGTTGGGCGCACTTCCCGCACGGTTTGTCAGAACCTCCTGAAGATAGCGCATCTGGATCAGGATCTCAACATCCCTGTACTCCTCCTCATGCGCCTTGACATATTCATAGATCTCCCGGATATTCTCGTGGAGTTTCATGTCCATGCAATAGTTGTTGATGATGATCTGATCCACATAAGGCTTGATCTCATCGACCTTCTCCCTCGTAAGGATCAGGCCGTTGGTGGACATGAAGATAAATGATTTCGGGAGCTTCTCCCGGGCGTATTTATGGAATTCCACGATGCGGGGATCCAGCAGGGGTTCATTGTTGCCGTAGAGCGTCAGATGGCCCTCGTATCCCCAGTCCGCCAGCTGGTCGATGATCGAGCGGTAGAGGTCCTCATCGATCCTGGCCAGCGGCCGCTTCTCCGCATGGATATTGGCCGTGCAGAACGCGCAGGTGGAATTGCAGCGGTTGACGGTCTCGATATTGACGACATTCGGCTTCGGTACCTCATCCGCCTGCAGGAACCAGTCACAGTACCGTTTCTGCTGCTTTCTCCTGGTGAAGAACTGCAGCGTCAGATAGGCGTTGCTGGAGAGCCTGGGGAAATACTTCCGCATGTTCCACCCGAATCTCCCGAGAAAATTATTGATCTTGATCGACATATTGCTCCCTCCTGTTCCCGGTCTTCAGCGCATTCACCAGATCACGTCCGGCCAGCGCGCACGCTGCCAGGCCGATCATGGCATAAACCTCCTCCGGCAGCGTATTGCCGCCGAAAAGATACTCGCAGTACATGACGGTCGTCACCCCGGTCATCATGGCGGGGATGAACAGTCTTTTTCTATCATAGTACGCATAATAAAGCGTGACAAGACACAGCGGCAGATAATCGTACCTCTCGTGCATGGCCGGCAGGAAAAGAAAACAGGCGTAGCCCGTGACCCCGGCAAGCTGCAGGAGCCTCTCATTTCCCATCCTCTCCCGGTAACGGTACAGATATCCCAGCCAGAATACCAGAAACACAGCAGTCATGAGGATCGCAGCCGTGCTGAGTGCCGCGTAATCGCTGCGGAACAGACGATGGATATTCCCTGTATTTAAGAACATGAAATGATATTCCCCGCTCTGGTTCAGGTAGACGGAATAGACCTCTTTGGGATCCCGACCGCAGATGATCGCCGGCAGACCAGCCTCCAAATATGTGACAGGGATCCTGAGCCACAGGAGGAAACAGTATCTCTTCCCCGCGAAATAGGCAAAGAAAAACAAAGGAAAGAGCAGGATGACCTGCAGTTTGAACACAAAAGCTATGGACAGGAAAAGAAACGCGCGGTAGTATTTATCGCACAGCAGATAGTACAGCGCCATGAGAGCAAAGGCCGTATAGACGGCATCACATTGTTTCCAGAAGGCACCGTTGAGCACCATGGGCGGCAGGAACAGCAGGGACAGGGCCGCATAGACGGTACGCCAGGAACCGGTGCCGGACAGATGCGTCAGGATCTTCCAGGCATAATACACGCCCAGATATTCCGCCGCACAGGAGAGGATGGAGACCAGGACCCAGGGCTCCATGGGAAACAGAGAGACAAAGGCCAGAAATACATTATACGGAATGTAATAATTCGTGATCTCCTGTGAGAGACCTGCCGCCGCCCCCAGTTCCCGGTACCGGTCCACCCAGGGAGCGATACAGTACAGATAGTCACCCGACCAGGAAGTCTTCGGTGCCAGCGTGATCCTGAGGAGTACGGAGAGGATGAACAGCGCCGCGACGATGATCTCGTTGATGTGCCGTTCCGCAAAGGAACGGATCCACTCATCCGCTTTGGTCATGACGGTTTTCCCTCCTCCGGCGGATCTGGATATTTGATCTTATCGGATACGCGGATATCCTCCCCCATCTGCACCTCGATGACCTTAAGCGCCGTGACGGCGACGATCGTGTGCCTGCTGAGGACCGGCAGTTCCACCACGGAACCGGGCCGCACATCGATCCGCTCTCCTTCCACGATCGCATAGCCGGTCCCTTCGATGACGGTCCATACCTCGCTGCGCCTTTCATGGGCATGATAATGCAGCCGGTGTCCCGGCATCAGGATCACCCGGAGCGTCATGGAACAGGGACCTGTATCCAGGATCGTAAAGCTTCCCCAGGATTTCTCGGCATAACGCACCGTGGCATCCATCTGCTCCACATAGGGTTTCATATAACTGGACCGGTGCTTATCCGCGACCAGGATCCCGTCATTGGATGCGGCGATGATCACATCGGAAAGTCCCATCGCGAGGATCGGGAGATCCAGTTCATTGACGATATTTGTCCCTTTGCATGCCTCATCCTGCACGCCCTTGCCGATGATGCTCCCGTGCATCTCCTCCGCAAAGGTGTTCCATGAACCGATGTCCTTCCATCCGCCGGTATAGGTGAGGACGCCCGCGGATGGTTCCTTTTCCCCGACAGCGAAATCAAAACTGATCTTCCCGCACTCCGCATAATGATCATATAGTTCCCTGTATCCGGTATACGGCAGCTGCCCGCGGATCTGTTCCAGCATATACTCCAGCCGGAAAGCAAAGATCCCGCAGTTCCACAGAGCCCCTTCCCGCAGCAGTTCCTCCGCATGCGCCAGATCCGGTTTTTCCGCATAGCACTTCACTGCGCTCACTTCCGCGGTCTCTTCCGGAACCAGGTAGCCGTATTTCTCACTCGGATAGGTAGGCTTCACACCCATGAGGTTCAGTTTCCATCTGCCGCTCATCGTCATGCTGTACAACTGACGGAAGCAGGCAAAATAGGAGTTCTCCACGTAAGGATCCACAGGACAGACGATGACGGGTTCCGACGGATCCACGCCCTCCTCCTCATACAGATAAAGACAGGCCAGCGCGATGGCCGGAAAAGTGTCCCTGCGGCAGGGCTCGACCGAAACGCGCACCTCCTCCGGCAGCTGATTGCGGATCGCAGATACCTGGGAGCGGGAGGTCGCGATGGTGAGGAGCACATCTTCCCCCGCCTCCCGGCGGATCTGCCGGTACACGCGCTGGACCATGGATTCCAGTTCCCCGTCCGGCCCCCGGAAAACCTTGATGAACTGTTTGGACCGGATATCGTTGGACAGCGGCCACAACCGTTTTCCGCTGCCTCCGGACAGCAGGATGATGTTCATTCTCATGACCCCTCCTCCGTATCATCAGCCATCAGCGCCAGCATCCACAGACCCGCGCCCATCCCCCAGGGATAGATGCCGTAGCGCTGCGGGTGTTCGCCGAAATCCACGCATTCCGCCTGGGAATCGGTCAGCTGCCCGTCCCGGATCCGGGACAGGAGCCCCTCTGTGATCCTGTCGCATGCCTCCCCGGCTGCATCTGCAAGATCATCGCCCTCCTGAATTGTCTTTGCTGTCAGCCATCTTTTCAGGGCGATCCCGATCATGGCGGTTCCGGAGGTGTCAACATGCCCCTCCGCGGCGGGCAGTTCCCAGGAGAACAGACCGTCGAGCCGCAGGCAGGAAAGCACCTCTCCCGTCAGGCTGCGGAAGCATTCCTCCATCCGCGCGTCTCCGGTGCGCACGCAGTACGCCGACAAGCCCATCATCAGGAATCCTGTGGCGCGCCCCCAGCCGAGGATCCCGCGCCTTTGCGCAGTCCCGTCCGGCGACAGATCATAGCCGTGATACGGGAGACCCGTACGCCGGTCCAGACCGGCAGAGATATAATTCTCCAGCTGCCGTCCGGCCATGCAGAAGATCTGCTCCGCCGGCATCCCTTCCGGCGCGATCTCCGCGCACACTGCCGCATATTCCGCAAGAAATCCCGCGATCATCCCGGTCCCGTCCGCGTAGATATACCGGTTTCCCCCCGAGGGATGGTAGATGATGCTGCCCGCGTCATCGGACGGAGCCTGTGCCAGGAACGCCATGACACGGCGCGCCGTCTCTGCCGCTGCCTCCGCATGGGAACTGCCATGACCGGGCAGACCGGCCCCCTCTTCTGAAAGCAGCTGCCACAGACGGATCGCCGCAATACCTGCCATCGCGTCATCCGCATACCGCACTCTGCCGCCGTTTTTCAGCCACGAAGCGAGGTACTCTCCGGCCGTTCCCAGAGCCGCCGGATCCCTTAACACACGTCCGCTCTCCGCGATCCCCGCCAGCAGGAAACCGGCCGGCCAGAAGACAGGATCCGTTTCCTTGGCGCCCGCGCGTCCGAGCAGACGCTTCGCCGCACGCTTCATGCGCACGGCCGGTGCGGGACGCCGGAGCTCCCCGAGCATGCGTATGCACTGTTCCTGCATTCTGCAGAGTTCGCTCTTCTCCGGTCTCATTTCTTCCTCCCGCGCCTTGCGCGCACTTTGTCGGTGAAAAGATGCAGGAGATATCCGCATTCCGCGGTACGGCCAAAGAACAGGAAGAACAGCAAATGGAAGATCACGGTGATCCCTGCCGCCGTCAGAATAAAGCCGGTGACGGATACGGGGGATCCCTGTGCCGCTCCGGGAAGCAGATACGCACTGAGCGCCATGGACGGCAGGAGGATCAGTCCCGTTACGGCCAGATATTTCAGATCGCCCAGGTAATAGGCCCCCATCTGCTGCCTGTCAAAGCAGGCGCGATAGATGATGAAGGGCTTGGTCACATTGGCGATGAGCCCGCTCACCACGGTGCCGATATAGATCCCCGCCAGGCCGCAGGGCTTGATGAGTGCCACGGACAGCACGAGATTCACCACCCCCTGCAGGAGAGCGAGATAGCGGTCCGGTTCAAACACCCCTGCGGCGGTCTTGTAATTGGACAGCACGATCCGCTCGCCTTTGAAGTAATAATCAACGAGGAGCAGCCCTATGGCTGCCCCGGGCAGGATCCATTCCGTACCGAACAGCATGGAAATGAGCGGTGTCAGCAGTACAAAAAATCCCACAAAGGAAAACCCATAAGCATAAGCGGCAAAAAAGCGGTAGACACCGAACATCTGCCTCTGCTTCTCTTTTTCTCCCGTGGCGATGAGATTGCCGAATCCCGTGATCAGGGAATTGAAGATGACATTGACGAAATTGGCGATGGTCCCCACCACCAGCAGATAATTGTCCACCATGCCGACGAGTCCCACCTCGATCAGAGCGGAGATCAGGAGGGAATCCGTCTGAAGCCGCAGGGCATCCCCGATACGGTGCAGCAGCAGAGATCCGGTCTTGTCCCGGACGCTCTTTGCCTCCTCCGGTTTCAACGGTCTGACCGTTCGCTCCCTGAGATACGGATAGCGCCGGTCCAGATAGATGCTCACGGCAAATTTCTGCGCCAGCTGCACGGCGGCATCGGTGAACAGGAAAAAGTAGAAATTCTTCGTGATGACAAGAACGACAATCTGCAGGAGGACCGTGGCGAATTTCGTCAGAGTGATCACATTGGTCTGGATATAGTTCCTCTGCTCCGCATTGGCCAGCGCGTACTTGTAAGACACAAAATAAGTGCTCACCGTGTTGAACAAAAAGATCAGGTAGTACAGAGTGAGATCCCGGACACTGTGACCGGCGGGGTTTTTTATGATCACGGGCAGGAACGGTGTGAGGGCGAGTCCGATCCCCGCAACGGCTGCAGCCACCCAGCGGTAGGCGCGCCGATAGGTCGCCATATACGCCTTGAGGGTCTCCGTATCGTGCTCAGCCGCCGGACGGTACAGCGCGAACTGGAACGCCGTGCCGATGCCCAGTTCCGCCATGGAGAGCATGGACAGGATCCCCGTGTAGAGACCGTTCACTCCCAGAAGGGTCTTATCCAGATACAGGATAAAGATCTTGCGTAATATAAACGACAGCAGGGCGGTGATCACCGTCCCTGCATATCCGAAGAAGATATTGACCCCGGCCGCTCTGACCCGCGAAGGCACAGCCGTCTTTACCGTCCCGTCATCCACTGCTTCTACAATACCACGCCGTCTTTAAAAATCGAGATTTCCCGGCAGCCATGCTTCTCCGCGAGAGTGATTTCTCCTCCCGCCACCCGCAGCACATAGTCCAGAAGCCGGTCTCCGGCCTCATCCAGTGTTTCCTCCCCGTCTGCCACGGTTCCCGCATTAAAATCGATCCAGCCGGATTTTTTCTCATAAAGCGCCGTATTGGTGGAAATCTTGACGGTTGGCGCAGGCGCTCCGAAAGGCGTCCCCCGACCCGTGGTGAACAGGATCAGATGCGCACCGGCCGCCGTCAGATCCGTGGCGCTGACCAGATCGTTGCCGGGTCCGGACAGGAGATTCAGTCCCTTTTTCACCACCGGTTCCGCATAGGAGAGGACATCCACGATCTGCGCGCTTCCGCCTTTCTGCACACAGCCGCAGGATTTATCCTCAAGCGTCGTGATCCCGCCTTCCTTGTTGCCCGGACTCGGATTCTCATATACCACCTGACCGTGATCCGTGAAATACTTCTTGAAGTCATTCACCATCTTCACGGCCTTATCAAAGACCTGCGCGTTCTCGCAGCGCGAGAACAGGATATTCTCCGCCCCGAACATCTCCGGAACCTCGGTGAGTACCGTGGAGCCTCCGAGCGCGATCAGCCGGTCCGAAAAACGTCCCACCGCCGGATTGGCCGTGATCCCCGACAGACCGTCGGAACCGCCGCACTTCATACCGACCACCAGCTCGCTCGCCGGGATCTCCTCCCGGGTGAATCTGCCCGCATACGCCGCCAGCTCCGTCAGGAGTTTTCTGCCCTCTTCCAGTTCATCAGATGTTTCCTGTGTGATCAGGAAACGGATCCGCTCCGGATCGTAGTCCCCGAGCGCCTCCCGGAACATATCCAGCACCAGGTTTTCGCAGCCGAGTCCCAGACACAGGACACCGCCGGCATTGGGATGGTTTGCGAGTGCCGCCAGCAGCTTTTTCGTCTGTGCCAGATCATCCCCGAGCTGGGAGCAGCCGAAGGGATGCGGAAAATAATACAGACCGTCGATGCTGCCCCGCACCAGATCCTGATTCTGCTCCGTGAGCTGCTTTGCTATGCCGTTGACACAGCCGACGATCGGCAGGATCCAGAGTTCATTGCGGATCGCCGCACGGCCGTCCGCCCGCCGGTATCCGCGGAATGTGCGCGGTGCGGGGACCGGCAGTTCATAGGTCACATGCTCGTATACATAATCCGCTTCCTCCGACAGGCCGGTCTTCACATTATGCGCATGGACCCAGCTGCCGGCAGGGATCTGTGCCGTGGCGATCGCTATCGTGTTGCCGTACTTGATGATCTCCCGGCCTGCCCCGAGATCCGACAGTGCCATCTTATGCCCGCGGGGGATCGTCTCCCTGACCGTGATCTCCGGGCCGCCGTCCCGGAACACATCTCCCGGATGCGCCTCCTCCAGTGCCACGGCCACATTGTCTCTCGGATGGATGCGGATGAACCTCATAAATCCTCCTCTGCGGTCTCCGGTTCTGCCGTCACTGCGATATGCAGTTCCTCCAGCTGTCTGTCCGTCACCTCTCCCGGTGCGCCCATCATCACATCGGCCGCATTCTTGTTCATCGGGAACGGGATGATCTCACGGATGGAATCCTCACCGGCCAGCAGCATGATCAGCCGGTCGATCCCGGGCGCCGCGCCCGCATGCGGCGGCGCGCCGTAGCAGAAGGCCTGATACATGGCAGGGAACTTGGCTTTTACATCCTCCTCGGTCAGCCGGACCAGTTCAAACGCCTTGACCATGATCTCCGGGTCGTGATTGCGCACGGCACCGGAAGCGGATTCGTATCCGTTGATGACGAGATCGTACTGCTGCGCCATGATCGTAAGCGGATCGATCTCTCCCCTCTCCGCCTGCTCCAGGATCTCCAGACCTCCGGTAGGCATGGAGAAAGGATTGTGACAGAATTCCAGTTCTCCGGACTCCTCACCGATCTCGTACATCGGGAAATCCACGATCCAGCACATGGCATACTGTTCCCTGTCAAAATGCGCCGGCAGATCCTGTCCGAAGAGTTTCAGGGCCACGCCCGCGGTCTTTAACGCCTGCCCTTCTTTTGCATCGGAAGCCATGACGACCAGCGTATCTTTTTCAAGTCCCAGCGCACGTACCACGTCATCTTTGCGCTCCTGCACAAATTTCGCGATACCGCCGACGATCTCGCCGTTTTCATCCAGCCGGAACCAGCACACCTTATTCCCGGACTGCACTTCCACATCAGCCACATGCTTGTCGATCCACTTGCGGCTCTCCGTGAAACCGTTTATCACCACCGCCTTGATATGATTGCCGGCAGCAAACGGTGTGAATCCGCAGTCGGCGAGCACTTCCGTCGCATCCGTGATCGTGAGGTCGATCCGGAGATCCGGTTTGTCCGAACCATAACGCGCCATCGCCTCCCTGAACGGGATCCGGGGGTAAGGTGCCTGTGTCACACGTTCCCGATAGAGGCCGTATTCCCGGATCACGGGGGTCAGCACTTCCTCGAGAACCCCCAGCACATCATCCTGAGAGGCAAAGGCCATTTCCATATCCAGCTGATAGAACTCACCGGGAGTTCTGTCCCCTCTGGCGTCCTCGTCACGGAAGCAGGGCGCGATCTGGAAATAACGGTCGATCCCGGAGGTCATGAGCAGCTGCTTGAACTGCTGCGGTGCCTGCGGCAGCGCATAGAACTTGCCGGGATGCTTTCTCGCAGGTACCAGATAGTCCCTCGCACCCTCCGGCGAGGAAGCCGTGAGGATTGGCGTGGAGATCTCCAGAAAGCCCTGTTCGCTCATCCGTCTCCGGAGCGCGGCGGTGACCCGTGAACGCAGCACCACCAGATCCCGCATGGCGGGATTGCGCAGATCGAGGTACCGGTATTTCAGCCGGGTGTTCTCGTCCGCCTCCCTGCTGCGATTGATCTCAAAGGGCAGCTCACGGAACCAGCATCTGCCCAGTACCGTCACGGACTCCGGTACCACCTCGATCTCACCGGTCGGCAATTTATCATTCTTGCTGGAACGCTCCCGCACCGTTCCGGTCACCTGTATGGTGGATTCCTTGGTGATCTCCTTAAAAATGCCCATCATCTCTTCGGTCTCGATGACGATCTGGGTCGTCCCGTAGAAATCCCGCAGCACCGCGAATCCGAGATTGGCTCCGACCTCGCGCAGGTTCTCCAGCCATCCCGCGAGCGTCACCGGACGGCCCGCATCCGCGATCCTCAGTTCTCCGCAGGTATGTGTCCTTGATTGTGTCATGTCTCCTCCATCCTCTAATCCAGCCTGAGCATCAGTTCCAGGATCTTCGTCGCCGAGCGCTCCAGATCCTTTCTCGTGATCGCTCCTTTCTTCAAAGCCAGTGTCAGCCGTGCAGGCACGCCGTAGGGCATCCTGAGATCGATCCCCGCCGCCAGATCCCGGTAAGGATCTCCGGTGGACCACCAGTCCGTCATCACCAGTCCCCGGTAGCCCCATTCTCCGCGCAGGATATCCGTCAGCAGTTCCGCGTTCTCCGAAGTGTGTACTCCGTTCACCAGATTGTAGGAGGTCATCACACACCAGGGATCCGCTTCCCTTACGACGATCTCGAACGCCCGGAGATAGATCTCTCTGGCGGCCCGCTCCGAGACGCGGGAATCCGATTCGCGCCGGTTGGTCTCTTTATTGTTAAAGGCGAAATGCTTGATCGTCGCCGCGATATGCTGCGACTGCACACCGCGGACGATCGCCGCGGCCATGCGTCCGGCGACAAGCGGATCTTCCGAGAAATACTCGAAGTTGCGTCCGCAGAGAGGACTCCTGTGAATGTTCAGCGCGGGAGCGAGCCACACGCCGATATTGTTCTCTTTCACCTCAAGCGCCGCCGCTTCCCCGACTCTCTCCAGGATCGCCGGATCCCAGGTGCAGGCCAGCGTGGTCGCCACCGGCCAGGCCGTCGTGGTGACGCCGGTCTCCGGCTGGGTGCGCAGTCCGGCCGGGCCGTCCGCCGTCATGACCGACGGGATCCCGAACCGGGCGTTATTTCCCAGTCCCCAGGTATTCGCAACACCGGTGTTGGGCTGTCCGCCCGCCATCCAGCACAGATCCTCATCCGACAACTGTTTCAGGAAGCTCTTCAAAGTGGTCTTCCCTGCTGCCACATCGTCCAGTCTGGCCTTGGGTCCGTCCCACAGTCTGGCGGCCGGCACCTCGCGGACAGCGGGTGCAAAGCCGTCCCAGGACGAAAGCGCGAGCTTCGGCAGTTTTTCCCTGAATTCCGGCTTTTTTCGGACCGGAAGCGCCTCGTATTTCCCGGATGCGGTGAGTCTGCGTTTCAGGCCGCAGGGCGCCAGATGTTCGGAGAGCTGCCTGACAACACGGTCTTTTGTCAGTGTAAATCCCGGATCCGCCGGCACCGTATCCAGCACATTGACGCCTGCGTGGAAACGGTATTCTCCTTTCTCAAGGATCAGAGCGGATTTTTTGATCCTGCCAAGATCATCATAGGAGGCAAGATCCTTCAGATCCGCCGTGAGGAAGAGCTGCTGTGCATCCCCCGGCTGCAGAAGTCCTGTCTTGGCAAACGCCGCAAGCGTACGGGCAGGCTTGCCGAGAAGCCCCTGCGGCAGCTCCGCATACAACTGAACAACCTCCCTCCCGGCATACTTCCCGCGGTTGGTCACCGTGACGGGAACCGTCAGCCGGTCCCCGTTCTTTGTCAACCCGCCCGCTTCCACGGAAAACTCCGTATAAGAGAGACCGTAGCCGAAGGGATAGGCGATATCGTCCGCCGCCTTCTTCATGGTACTGAAATACCGGTAGCCCACATAGATGTCCTCTTCGTAATCCACATAGGCTTCCGACTTGAAGAATCCCTTTGTCGAGGGATAAGCCTGAATATCCTTTGCCCAGGTATCCACCAGATGTCCGGAGGGATTCACGGCTCCGGTGAGCACCTTTGCCGCGGCATTGCCGCCGCAGATACCGCCCTGCCCGATGAAGAGGGCAGCTCCGATCCGGCGATCCGTCCGGAACCACTCCGTATCGACGATCCCGCCGACATTGAGCAGGACCACCACTTTGGAAAATGACTTCTTTACAGCGTCTGCAAGGGCCTGTTCGCCATCGGAGAGATAAAAATCTCCGCGCTTGAACAGCGCTGCCGACTGATGCTCCTCCTTGGTGAAATCGTTCCAGGGAGAGGAAACTCTGTCATCGAGTTTGCGATCCCATCCCTCGCCGGAAAAACGGGAGATGACGAGGATCGCGACATCCGCCTCCGCCGCCGCGCGTTTCAGGATCGCAGCCGGGAGTGCCGGCTCCTCCACACAGCCGGGCGCGATCTTGTCCGCCCGGGCTTTTTCTACATGCGCCCTGTAGAACGGGATCGTAGCTTCGCTGATCTGCACGGCACCGCCGAGATTTTTCAATCCGTCATAGAGATTGACGGTATGGGAGACGGTCACGTCCCCGCTGCCGCCGCCGCCCTTGACATAATCAAAGACCGCCTTGCCGAAGAGCGCCACGCGTGTCCCCTTCCCAAGAGGCAGGATCCCTTCATTTTTCAGGAGGACAATGCCTTCTCCGGCCGCCTCTTCGGAGAGAGCGAGGTGCGCCGCGGAGGCTGTCACGCGCTGTCCGTCCGCACCGCAGGGTATATTCGGAAGATAACGGTATCTGCTCCATCTCGTTCCCATCTCTCACTTCTCCTCTCTTTTTTTGCTCTTTTTGGATTCCGGCAGGAGATATTTCGCTTCATAGTACTCCACCCGGCGCTCAAAGGCCGGATTATTCTCACTGCGCATGATCTCCAGATACTCGTGGGCATCAAACCCGTCCTCCCGCACCTGCAGGACCGCAACGGCGATATTGCTGCAGTGATCCGCCACACGCTCGCAGTCGGTCGCCACATCCGTGAGCATGGGCCCCAGTTCCACGGAGCATTTTCCTTTACGCAGGCGTTTGATATGACGCTTCTTGATCTCCATGTTCATGGAGTCGATGACCTCTTCGAGCGGCTCGATATCCCGCGCGCGGTCCAGATCGTTATCACAGAAAGCCGCCACACTCATGGCCACGACCTCGCGCACCGCGTTGCCGAAGGTTGCCAGTTCTTCATAGGCCTTATCCGTGAAGACCAGTTCCCTCTCCTGCATCTCGCTCATCGTCTCCACGATATTGCGGGCATGATCGCTGATCCGTTCGAAATCTCCGATG
>JAFXTJ010000058.1 GCA_017535945.1 Lachnospiraceae bacterium | reverse complement strand
TTGAACTTGTCAAAGAGCCTGCCTACGTCTTCTTCTTTTATTCCGATACCGGTATCCTTGACGATTATCGTAAGGACTATGGAGTTATCGAAGTTTCTTTTCCCTGATATCTTAAGACGCACATATCCTTCGGCGGTGTACTTGACCGCGTTGTTCAGGAGGTTGACCATGATCTGGCGGACACGGATCTCATCGCCGTAGAGCGACTCCGGCAGATTCTCGTCCACCTCGAGTTTAAATTCCAGATTCTTCTGCGTCATCTTGCCGGCGACCAGATTGGTGACATCGTTGATGACGGAGGAGAGGCCGTATTCCACCAGCACGATCTCCATGCTGCCGGCCTCGATCTTGGAGAAGTCGAGGATATCATTGATGAGGGACAGCAGTGAATTGCCGGCCCGCTCGATATCCCTCGCGTAGCTGCAGATGCTCTCATCCCGGCTCTCTCTGAGGATCATCTCGTTCATGCCCAGGATGGCATTGATCGGGGTACGGATCTCATGCGACATATTGGCCAGGAAGCTGGACTTGGCTTCACTCTGTGCGCGGGCCTGCTGCTCTTCCTTGCGGGCCACCTCGGTCACGCGCAGGATGGAGATCAGCTCATTCTGCGTGACGGGCTTGGAATAATAATCCCCCTGGAGGTAATCGATATCCATGCCGGTGAGGCGGTCCACCTGGTCCTGCGTGGAGATCCCCCGGATGAGGATCTTCTTGTGCAGCTGCCCGATCATGCGGACACTGTTATCGATGATACGGTATCCCACATCGTCGTGGATCCTGCCGCCCATCATATGCATATCCACATTGACGGCATCAAAGGACAGTTCCGAGAGGGTCTGCAGATTGGAATCCTCCATGCCGAAACGGTCCAGGGACAGACGGAAGCCGAGATCCCGCACCTCAAACAGCACCTGCTGCAGACGCGGGAAATCCTCCACGGCGAAGAAGTTCCTCAGCTCGAATACCAGATGGGACGCGTCCACATTATACTTCCTGACGGTCTTTTTGAGTTCATCCAGAAAGGTGGGATTCATGCACTGGTAGGCGGCAAGCCCCACGTGGATCCTCTGGAGTCCCATCTCCGTCGGGATACCGCTGGAGAGGAAGAGGCAGATCTCATCCAGGATCAGGACGCCGAGTCTGCCCAGGATGTCATTCTTCACCGCGACCGGCATGAATTCCTCCGGCAGGATCATCCCGAGTCTCGGATCATGAAGCCTCAGGAGCGCCTCGGAAGCGTGGATGGACTTGCTGCGCAGATCATAGATGGGCTGGTAGACGATCTCGAAATTGTGCTCCGCGAGTCCGCGGATCAGCGCTTCTTCGACCTGAAGTTCCCTCTTGAGGAAATCCAGTTCCTCTCCGGACAGGATCCTGCGGCTCTCGGAGGAAGGCAGGGAACTGTCGGAGAGCATGAGCACATCGTCCAGCGTATGGTATTCGTCCGGGACATCCGCCAGCAGCAGCACGGTCTTCAGGCGGAGATCCGTACCGTGGCCCGTCCAGGGACGGTCAAAGCGCTTCGTGATCTCAAACGCGAGGTTGCGCGCCTGCGCATCGTCGAAACTGCGGCATATCAGCATAAAACAGGCGCTCTGCGCCCGGTAGATGTCATACAGATTGTGTACGGAAGTCAGATAGGATGCCACATCACGCAGCATCGCGTCGGAATCGGCGGATCCGGTGATCCGCTGGAGCATATCGGAATTGGTGATCCGGACACAGATCACCTTAAAACGGGAATTCAGTCTGATATAATTGGCGAGGTCGGCACGGAGCGCGCTGCGGTTGTACACGCCCGTCGTCTCGTCCATGCGGTCGTCTTCCTTCTCGACGGTGAACATGAGGCCGACAAACGCCACCGACTCGAACAGCAGCTCTACCAGCAGTTTGATGGATATAAGCTGGATGACAATGCCAGAAACGGCGATGGCAAAGCTGTAGAGGAGCGCCCATCTCCTGCGGAAGGTCAGGAGCTTCCAGTACCGCAGCAGATGTGTGATGGCGATGACCAGATAAAACGCCGAGACGATGTAGATGACGCCTTCTCCCCAGCCGCGGCAGAAGTTATGCTCTGCGTCATAGTAATAGACCATGTGGAAGGCCGGGTTGACGATGACCAGGATCTCCGTCACGATACAGGGGCTCAGGATCATCAGATGCTTCGACAGACTCTGCGCGTAGATGACCCCCGTGACCATCGCCACGTAGACATAGAAAAGCGCCGGCATCAGCGAGTGGAACAGGAAATACAGATACTGGGATACATCCGAAGCGACCCTGGCGGTCTGATCCGTGAGGAGATGATCTCTCGCGAACACGACCACACCGGAGGCGACCGATCCGGAGAGAGTGATGACGAGGAGCAGGATGAACACGCGGTTCTGCGCTTTCTTCGTCCTGCCCTCGATCACCTGAAAAACGAGCGTCACAATGCAGATCACCGTAGCGATGATGAAGAATGACGCGTCGTATAGACTGTTATAAAAAGCTGTCATGGATCCTGATGAATAGATACTCCCGATCGCAATCTCTCACTTACTTGATCAGCTCGATCCCTCCGATGACCGGCAGCGGCTCCTCGCTCGCCTGCGCGGCACGGACGATGCCGATGATCATGAAGACGAAGCAGGCAATGCCGACAATACCGCCCAGGATCGACAGGATGCCGCCGATCTGTCCGACCAGCCCGGCCACCGTGGAAATGATGTTGAGGATCAGCGCGTTGTTCAGATGACGGCGCACCAGGCTGTCGTTCTTGTCCCTGGCCACCAGGGCGACGATGAAGCCGATCCAGGTGATGTAGCTGATGATCGCAAACAGTTTGGAATTCTCGTTCATTTCACATTCTCCTTTCAAAAATGCACAGTATGGCACAATAACGGAACTATTATACCCGTTTCGCGCGGCTATTGCAAACAAATGACGGAAAAAACGAAGGGGGAGCCGGGACATGAAAAAGCCCCGGGGATCGGGGCTTTTCGGATGGACCTCCAGGGACTCGAACCCGGGACCGATCGGTTATGAGCCGACTGCTCTGACCAACTGAGCTAGAGGTCCGTACAACCGTTGTATCTTACCAAGATTGGGCAGATCTGTCAAGCAACGGGCTTCCGGCAACGGTGTCTACAGCAGGCCGGCTCTGCAGAGCGCACTTTTCAGGAGATGGCCGAGCAGTCCGGTCAGGACGATCTTGATCACCGTGGTCGGGATAAAGGGGATGACACAGGCTGCCAGCGCGGGCAGAAGGCCGTTTCCGGACAGGAGCATGTACCAGGCGGTCCCGACCGCGTAATTGAGCAGAGTGCCGAGGATCAGGAGTCCCCACAGGCGGAGATCCCGCAGCTTCTTATCCGCGGCAAGTCCGGCTGTATAAGCCATGAGCGGAAAGGAGAACAGGAAACCGCCGGTGACGCCGAGCAGGATCCCGGGGCCGCCTTTCATCCCCGCAAAGACAGGGAGACCGACCAGACCAAGCAGCAGATACAGCAGGACCGCAGCCGTTCCGCGCTTCCTGCCGAGGATGAGTCCCGCGAGCGGCACGGCCAGTGTCTGGAGCGTCATCGGGACGCCCCCCGGCATCGGGATGCTGATCTGTGCCATCACCGCGATAAGTGCCGCAAAAAGCGCCGTATAACAGAGATCCGGCGCCGCAAACGCCCGTCCGTCCCTTACTGTTTTTGTCTGTCCTTCCCTCATGATGTCACCTCCGGATCGGATCAACTTATGACCGATTCATGATTATACAACCTGAACGGGATGCGCGCAACCGGATGCGGTAAAAACCTCTTGCATATCCCCGCAAAGTATTGTAAGATATCATGGTTTGATGCGTACACGCATCGTATGGCTCCGTGGTCAAGCGGTCAAGACATCGCCCTTTCACGGCGGTAACACGGGTTCGATTCCCGTCGGAGTCACGAAAACCGCCGTTACGGCGGTTTTTCAAACAGAGCATGGACTCTTGCGGGTATGGCGGAATTGGCAGACGCAAGGGACTTAAAATCCCTCGGGAGCGATCCCGTGCCGGTTCAAGTCCGGCTACCCGCATCAATAACAGCAGCAAATAAACACCCGGAGACCTGCGCGGCCCCCGGGTGTTTTCTGTTCTCTGCGGACAGGCTGTTTTACATCTCTACCACAACCTGCACATCCTTTTTCGAGGCATCGAACGGGATGACATTGCCCTCGACAGCCGCGCCGTCGACCGTCATCTTCTTCACGCCCTTCTGTGATCCGTTGGTCTTCACCTCGATGTGATAGGTGACACCGCGGTACTTCCTCGTGAGTTTGAAGTCGCCGAAGTTCCCCGGCACGCACGGATCCACGGAGAGACCCGACAGCGTCGGATACAGGCCCAGGATGTACTGGCTGACATTGACAAAGGTCCAGGCCGCCGTACCGGTGAGCCAGCTGTTCTTGCCCTGTCCGAAGAAGTGCGCATCCGCGCCGGCCACCATCTGGGAATAGACATAAGGCTCGGTGCAGTGGATCTCGCTGATGTCCTCGATAAAGGCGGGACAGGTCTTCTTGTAGATTTCAAAGGCCCGGTCCCCGTGCCCGAGTACCGTCTCCGCGATGGATACCCAGGGATTGTTGTGGCAGAAGATGCCGGCGTTCTCCTTATACCCGGGCGGATAGGAACTGACCTCGCCGAGTTCCAGATGATACTCCGTATAGGCGGGCTGCAGGATCATGATCCCGTACTTCGTGTCGAGCTTTTCCTTCACGGAGGCGAGCGCCTTTTCCGCCAGGCCCTCCTCCACGCCGACACCGGCCAGCACGCAGAAGCCCTGCGGCTCGATGAAGATCTGTCCCTCCTTGCATTCCTTCGATCCGACCTTGGCGCCGTGTGCGTCGTAAGCACGGACGAACCACTCGCCGTCCCAGCCATCCTTTAAGATGGCGGCGTTCATCTTCTTCACTTCCTCACGGGCTCTTGCCGCCTCGGCGGTATCTCCCTTGAGTTCGCAGAGTTTCGCATACTCCTCGCCGTACTTCACGAACATGCCGGCGATGAAGACGGACTCGGCGACCGGTCCCTCGGAAGGTCCGAAGGTCTGGAAGCTCTCGCCCGGATGCTCCGAGAAGCAGTTGAGATTCAGGCAGTCATTCCAGTCCGCACGGCCGATGAGCGGCAGGGCATGCGGTCCCTTGTGGTTCACGATGTAGTCAAAAGAGCGCTTTAAGTGCTCCATGAGCGGCTTCGCAACGGACATGTCGTTGTCGAAGGGGACGATCTCGTCGAGGATCGTCGCATCGCCGGACTCACGGATATAGGCACTGGTGCCGGCGATGAGCCAGAGCGGGTCATCGTTGAAGCCGGAACCGATATCGGAATTGCCCTTCTTGGTGAGGGGCTGGTACTGATGATAGGCGGAGCCGTCCTGGAACTGCGTGGAGGCGATGTCGATGATGCGCTCCCTCGCACGGTCCGGGATCAGATGGACAAAGCCCAGAAGATCCTGACAGGAATCACGGAAGCCCATGCCGCGGCCGATGCCGGACTCATAATAGGAGGCGGAACGGCTCATGTTAAAGGTGACCATGCACTGGTACTGATTCCAGATATTCGCCATGCGGTTTAATTCCTCGCTGGAGGATTCCACATGGTAGCAGGAAAGCAGCTCCTCCCAGTAGGACTTCAGCGTCTCCATCGCCTTGTCCACATCCGCGGAGGTCTTGTATTTCGCCAGGAGCGCATGGGCATTCTTCTTGTTCACGATGCCTTCGGAAGGCGTCGTCCCGGACGCCCATTTGTCATCATCGGGATTCTCGACATAAGCGAGGACGAAGACCCAAGTCTTCTCCTCTCCTGCTGCCAGTTCCACGTCGAATTCATGGGATGCTACCGGTGACCAGCCGCTCGCCACGGAATTGGTGCAGCCGCTCCCGAAGACGGCATCCGGATGATCCGGCCCGTTGTAGGCGCCGAGGAACGCATCCCTGGAGGTATCCACCGCATCGGCGGCCGCATTGACGGAGTAGACCGCCACATGATTGCGGCGCTCGCGGTATTCGGTCTTGTGATAGATCGTGGTGCGGTCCGCATCGCCCGCGAACACCCAGGGACGGCCCTTGAAGGCGGCATTTCCGGCCAGCGCTTCCGGCAGTTCCAGCTCCATCTCGCCGGTGGAAAGATTGCGCTGGAAATTCTTCATATCATCATCCGCATTCCACAGGCACCATTCCACATAGCTGAACACGGAGAGCTTCTTCGCCGCACCGCTCTCATTCTTCACGGTGAGCCGGGAGAGCTCGCAGGTATCGCCCATCGGAACGAGCGAAGTGATATCGGCGCTCACGCCGTTCTTCTTCCCATGGAATACGGAATATCCGAGACCGTGGCGGCACTCATACTCGTCGAGATCCGTCTTCACCGGCTGCCAGCCCGGGTTCCAGACCGTCTCTCCGTCCTTGATGTAGAAATACTTGCCGTTGTTGTCATAAGGGACATTATTGTAGCGATAACGGGTCAGGCGCAAGAGCTTCGCGTCCTTGTAGAAGGTGTACCCGCCGCAGGTATTGGATATGAGTGTGAAGAAATCCTGATTGCCGAGATAGTTGATCCACGGCAGCGGCGTCCTGGGGGTGGTGATGACATACTCCCTGGCCTGATCGTCGAAATGTCCGAATTTCATGCGTGCCTCCTGTGTAAAATGGGGTGTCGGGGTTACCCGTCTATTCTATGACACGGCCGTCTGTTTTGCAACGAAAAGCACAAAAAAATACCGGGACGCCGATACGTCCCGATATCCTCGTGGAGATGGTGAGATTCGAACTCATGACCTCCTGCTTGCAAGGCAGGCGCTCTCCCAACTGAGCTACACCCCCGGACCGGAGAAGGCGGGATTTGAACCCGCGCGCCGCTGTTAACGACCTGCACCCTTTCCAGGGGTGTCTCTTCAACCACTTGAGTACTTCTCCATCTGTGCCAAAAGCACGATCGTTGGTTGATCCGTGATAACCATATACGATTGTAGCGGAGCGGAAGGGATTCGAACCCTTGTGGCGTTGCCGCCAAACGGTTTTCAAGACCGCCTCGTTATGACCGCTTCGATACCGCTCCATAACGCTGACCGGCTTCCCTCGCACAGCGCATCGATTATATTAACAAAGTAAACCGTGCCTGTCAAGACCTCAAACGCCGTCTTGCGGCAAGTTTTCCCGCGATGATGAACAGTGCCGCGATCAGGGCACCGCCGGCGAGCCCTCCGAAATGTGCGACCATGTTCACATTGGCATACGTAAGACCGTAAGCTACGTTCAGGATCAGTGTGATGACGATCGCCCTGAGATTGACACGCCCGCGCATGGAAGGGAGCAGATACAGCGCCAGGTATGCGCCGAACACGCCGAAGATCGCGCCGGAGGCCCCTGCTGATACCGCGTAGATGCCCGTGATATGCTCGATCCCCCAGGTGGACAGATTTCCGAGAAGTCCGGCTCCCAGATAGATCGCAAGATACCGTCCCACACCGAAGAAGTGCTCGATCCCGGGACCGACGCAGGAAAGCGACCACATATTGCAGACGATGTGCATCAGACCGAAATGCAGGAACATGGCCGTGAAAAGACGCCAGACCTGTCCCTGCTCGATCCAGGGTGTCGCCTGCGCGCCGAAGAGATACGCCACCTCCGCGTTCCGGCTGCCTCCCGCGAGCGTCTCGATGACAAACACCAGCACATTGATCCCCATGAGGACCGCCGTCGCCGGCGCCTGCGCAAGGAAATTTCCGCCCCTGTCTTTCATCCTGCTTGTCATGATCCTCTTCTTCTCCTATAATATCCCCCATGAACACACTGGAAGACATCAGAAACTATTTTTCCGGAGACCTCTATGCCACCGAGACCACCGGTGCCGTGATCGAGGAGGCGGCAGACGGCTATGCGAAGATCTCGCTCGAGATCGGCGACCGCCACCGCAACGCACGCGGCGCCGTCATGGGAGGTGTCTATCTGACGCTGGCGGACTTCGCCTGCGGTGTCGCCGGCAATCACCGGATCGGCGAGGAGCCGCCCTGTGTCTCCGTCAATCTGAACATGAACTTCCTCGCCGCCGCGCAGGGGAAACATCTCTACGCCGTCGCACATGCCGTGCGGCAGGGACGGAGTATCGTAAGCTTCCTTGTGGATCTCACCGATGACAGCGGCACGCTGGTGGCCCAGGCGCAGGGCATCAATTACCGGCTTCCGCGAAAAGACTGACCGCAGCGGACCGTTCTCACCCGGCCGCCCTGTACAATACATCCCCCGCTTCCGCGGGAAACTCTTCCCCGATCCTCTCAACCGTCACCGTATAGCACTCTCCCGGGTGGATCGCCGCATCAGCCGGGACACCGTCCGCTCCGGCGATCGAAGCGACCCGCCGCACGGGATCCGCCGGCAGACCGCTTTCCTGTGGCGTTCCCCGTTCCGGCTTCTTCATGATGACGAGCTGTTCCCCGACGGCAAAGCGGTTCCGGTGCCGGATCGTGAAACGTCCGTCCGGGAGCGCTTCCTCCACTACTCCCAGGAAACAGACCGGCTGACCTGCCGGTTCCAGCCGCTCCGCCGCTCCGGCCGTTCCCTCCGCAAAATAAAACCCGGTCGACAGGGGTCTCGTCGCCGCAAGCCGGACTTCCCCCAGCAGCGCGGGCAGGATGCGGCGATACCGCTCTCCGGCGGGGTCCGCCGCGATCGCGTCGATCGCCAGCCGGTACGCACGGGTCACCGCCGCGACGTAAAGCGCATTTTTCATCCGTCCTTCGATCTTGAGGCTGCCCGCTCCCGATGCGGCAAGCTCCGGCAGATGCGCCAGCATGCACAGATCATCGGAAGCCAGGATCTGCGTCCCGATATCGCTCTCCTCCACGGGGAAGTATTCCCCGGGCCGTTTCTCCTCCAGGAGCGCGTAATCATACCGGCAGGGATGCGCGCAGGCGCCGCGGTTGGCCTCGCGTCCCGTCATCGCGCGGGAGAGCAGGCACTTCCCCGAATAGGAGATGCACATGGCGCCGTGCACGAAGCACTCCAGAGTGGCTTCTTCCGGCAGCTCGCTGCGGATCGCGGCGATGCGCTCCAGGGAAAGCTCCCTCGCCAGCACGAACCGGCGGATGCCTGCATGCTCCATCCAGAAGCGGCAGGATTCCGCATTGGTGGTATTGGCCTGTGTGGAGAGATGGACCGGGATCCCCGGCGCGAAACGTTTCGCTGTGACGAGCATCCCGGGATCAGCGATGAGCAGGGCATCGGGGCGTTCCCGCTCCGCCGCCTCCGACAATGCCGTGAAAAACGCCTCCGCCGTCCGGATATCCGTGTCGGAAGCATAGATATTGGCGGTCACATAGACCCGCACGCCGTTCTCATGCGCGGTACGGCATGCGTCCAGGATCCCGGGCACAGAAAAACCCTGCGCTCTTGCGCGCAGGGATAACTGTTCACCGCCCAGATAGACCGCATCCGCTCCGTAGCGGATCGCCGTCCGCAGGGTCTCCTCATTGCCGGCGGGAGCAAGCAGCTCGATCCGGCGGTCACTCCCGTCACTCACTCCGCAGGAGGCGCCGCATCCCCGCCGGTCTCCGCCTCGGGTTCCGTCTGTGCCCCCATGCCGGCGGCATCATCGCTCTCATCCGGTCCGCCGCTCCCCTCCTGCTCGGCGGAGGCCGCTGCGGCGATATTCTCCTCCGCGATCTGTTCCTTGTCCTTCTCCGCTCTGGCGGCGATCGTCGGCGCCGCCATGATGGCGATCATCTCATCCGGCGTCATTGACGGGGAGAGTTCATAGCTGCCGGCACCGATCAGATCATGGTTCACCGACAGTCTCTCCTGGATCCAGAAGATCCCGGCATCCTTGATGAGTCCCTTCTCCTCCAGCTGTTTGCCGATATCGGATACGGAATCGGCCCCCGTCACCACCACGGTGACCGTCCGGGTATCCATGGGCGCAAAGGGCTTCTGGTCAAAGATCCCGAGCCCGAGATCGTAGGCGTAGTGGATCCCGCGGATGATATACATCACCGCGATGACGACCAGCACGATCTTGGCCGCGAGATCTATGATATTGAAGATCGCCCGTCTGATGTTCATATGGCCGGATCCTGTCTACACATCCATGATGATGGGGATGATGATGGGTCTGCGCTCGGTACGGCGCCACAGGAAATTGCCCAGTTCATCCCTGATGATCCCGCGGAGCCTGCCGTTGTCCCGCGTCCCCTTGCTCATCGCATGGGTCAGTTCCTCCGTCACGAGGTCCATGCAGTCCTCGATCAGTTCATCCGCCTCGCGCATGTAGACAAAGCCGCGGGACTGGAGGCTGGGCTCGCCGATCAGTTCCCCTGTATCCTTGTTCACGGCGGCCGCCACGATGACGATCCCGTCCTCCGACAGATGCTGTCTGTCGCGCAACACCGCATTGCCCACATCACCGACGCCCTTGCCGTCCACGAGGATCGCGCCGACGGGCACCTTCTCCTTGCTGACCTCCGCGCCGCCCGCGTTCATCTCCAGAACATCGCCCGAGCGCAGGATGAACACATTCTTCTCCGGAATGCCCAGTTCGCGCGCCAGCTTGCCCTGCGCGATCAGATGCTTGTACTCGCCGTGCACCGGCACCGCGTATTTCGGCTGGACCAGTGTGTAGATGAGTTTGATATCCTCCTGCCTGGCGTGGCCGGATACATGCACATCCTGCGAGATCACATCGGCGCCCTTGATGAGCAGGTCGTTGATGACATGCGTCACCGCCTTTTCGTTGCCCGGGATCGGATGCGAGGAGAGGATGACGGTATCGCCGTCCCCTATTGTGATCTTCCTGTGCTGCCCCGTCGCCATCCGGGAGAGGGCGGCCATATTCTCGCCCTGGGAACCGGTCGTGATGATGACCGTCTTCTTCTCCGGATAGTTCTTGATCTGCTCGATATCGATGAGCGTATTCTCGGGGATCCGGATGCATTCGAGCTGCTGGGCGATCGTGATGATGGTCACCATGCTGCGCCCCTCGATCACCACCTTACGCCCGAATTTGGCGGCGGAATTGATGATCTGCTGCACGCGGTCCACATTGGAGGCAAAGGTCGCCACGATGATCCTGGAGTCCTGATGCTCCTGGAAGATGAAATCAAAGGTGCTCCCCACCGTTTTTTCGGAAGCCGTAAAGCCCGGACGTTCCGCGTTGGTGGAGTCGCACAAAAGCGCCAGCACGCCCTCCTTGCCGATCTGCGCGAAACGCTGCAGATCGATGGGGTCGCCGTAGACCGGCGTGTAATCCACCTTGAAATCTCCGGTGTGGACGATACAGCCGGCGGGCGATTTGATGGCCAGTGCCGCCGCATCGATGATGGAATGATTCGTGCGGATGAATTCCACGGTGAAATCCCCCGCCCTGATGACATCGCCGAACTGCACGACATGCCGGTCGGTGCTCTCAAGCAGCTGATGCTCCTCCAGTTTGTGCTCGATGATGCCCATGGTGAGGCGGGTCGCATACAGCGGCACATCCAGCTGATTCAGGATATAGGGGATCGCTCCGATATGATCCTCATGGCCGTGGGTGATGAAGATCCCTTTGATGAGCTCCCGGTTCTCCAGCAGATAGCTGATATCCGGGATCACGAGATCCACGCCGAGCATGTCCTCCGTGGGGAAGGCCATGCCGAGATCCACCACGACGATACTGTCCGCGTAGCGGAAAGCGGTGATGTTCATGCCGATCTGTTCCAGACCGCCGAGCGGTATGATCTGAACCTTGGGGCTGCTGTCAAATGCCTCGCTGCGATGACTCTTTTTTCTGCTCACAGGTCCTCGTCCTCCGTAGGGTACAGATCGATATCCTCTTCGTCCAGAAGCGTCTGAAAGATCCCGCCGACGCGCTCAAATTCCTCATCCTCATCCACCATGGTATAGAGCGCCTCCGCCGCGTCCTCCGGTGTATCATCCCTGAGGATGTAGGCATCGCCGTCCTCATCGCTCTCCGGATCCTCGTCCGTGACGAGCAGATAGGTCCGGCCGTCGGACACGGTCTGTGCGAGGATGTAAAATTCGGCGGCTCCCGAGCCGTCCGCGGGTTCAAACGTCAGTTTTTCTTTTTTGTTCATCCAGATAGTCCTGTAAAATGATCTCGGCGGCAATGGCGTCCTCCCGCTCCTTCCATTCGGAGGAGGGGACCCCCATGCCGCGCAGTCTCTCCTGTGCCTCTCTGCTGGTCAGACGCTCATCCTGCAGGATCACCGGCAGTCCGATGCGCGTCTCCAGCTTCTTCCCGAACGCAGCGGTCTTTTCCGCGCGCTCGCTCATGCTGCCGTCCATATGGAGCGGCAGTCCGAGAACGATGCATTCCGCATGCTCCTCCCCGGCCAGCGCCTCGATGCGGCGCAGCGTCTCCCTGAGCTGATTCTCGTGCTCCCTGAAGATCGTCTCACGGGCCGTGGCGATCAGCCCCGTCCCGTCGGAGACGGCCACACCGACCGTTCGGGCACCGTAATCCAGCCCGATCACCCGCATCCGGTATTCCCGGGTGTTCAGTCGGACCAGCCGTTGGTGCGGATGTACTCTCCCAGCATCTCCTCCACCAGCTCGTCACGCTCCACCTTCATGATCAGGCTCCTGGCGCCCTTGTAGCTGGTGATGTAGGTCGGATCACCGGACATGATATAGCCGACGATCTGGTTCACCGGATCGTAGCCTTTCTCGGAAAGCGCCTCGTATACGACCGAGAGCACCTTCTTCGCGCCCGTCTCGGGATCCGGCTGTACCTTGAAGTATTGTGTCTGTCCCAAATCCTGGTCCTGCATGATACCTCCTTTACGGAAAACAAACAGTTCATATTATTGTATCGGATACTTCGCTGTTTTGCAATAGCAGGTGTTACTGTTCCGCTGTGGCCGTCATCACCTCATCGGTCAGAAACCCCGACAGTTTCACTGCCGTGATGTCTCCGGGGCGCCGGGATCCGGCCGGCACCGCCGCCTTGATATACCGCCGTGTATGGCCCGTCAGCACCCGTCTGCCGGTGATCTCTTCCTCTTCCTCCCACAGGACCTCCGCCTCCTGTCCGAGGAAGCTCTCCCGGTAAGCCCTGGCCTGTGCGGCCGTGAGCGCCAGGAGGACGGCGCTGCGCGCCTCCTTGACGGAACGGGGATTCTGTCCCGGCAGCGTCGCCGCCACCGTGCCCTTCCGGACGGAATAGGGGAAGACATGGATCTCGTAAAGCGCCAGCTCCCCGAGAAAGCGTCTGGTCTGTTCAAATTCCTCCTCCGTCTCGCCGGGAAAGCCGGTGATGACATCGGTGGTGAGCGCCGGCCGGTCAATGGCCTCCCTGAGGAGCGCCGCGCCCGCGGCATATTCCGCCGCCGTATAGTGGCGGTTCATCCGCCGCAGGGTCTCATCGCAGCCGCTCTGGAGCGAGAGATGGAAATGCGGGCAGAGTTTTCCTCCCTCCGCCGGATCGCACAGCCGCCCGAGCTCCCGTGCCGTCTCCGCGTCGATGAGCCGGGGCTCCAGGGAGCCCAGCCGGATCCTTTTCACCCCGTCGATCTCCGCGATCCTCCCGAGCAGATCCGTCAGCGCACGGCTGTTGAAGCGCTGCGGCGCCAGCTGTCCGTAAGAGCTTAAGTGGATCCCGGAGATCACGATCTCCCGCACCCCGCTCTCCGTCAGGGCATGCACCTCCCGCAGGATCTCGTCCCTGTCCCGGCTCCTCGCCCTTCCCCTGGCATAAGGGATCACGCAGTAGGAGCAGAACTGGTCGCAGCCGTCCTGGATCCGGATAAATGCGCGTTCCGTCGAGCAGGAGGTGAGGATCTGTCCGGAGAAGCAGGTCCTGTCGTTCTCCTGTTCGTCCGTCATAACGGGCTTACGGATCTCCCCGGTCTCAAGATAGGTCTCCACGATCCCCGCGATGAAGGGTTTTTCCCGGTTGGTAATTGCCAGGTCCACACTGCCGTCCTCTTCGATCGCATGCTCCCCCGTTTCCACATAGCAGCCGGCCGCCACGACCAGGGCATCGGGATTCCTGCGTCTCGCCCGGTGCAGCATCTGCCTGCTCTTCTTATCGGCGATCTGCGTCACGGTACAGGTGTTGACGATATAGACGTCGGCCGTCTCCTCAAAAGGCACGATCTCATACCCCCGTGCCTCCAGATCCCGGAGCATGAGTTCCGCTTCATAGCTGTTTACCTTACAGCCCAGATTGTGGACCGCAACGCGTTTTCCGTTTTTTTTCATTGACTTTTCCGTATCCACCGATTATCATAGGGAAATGAAAGGAGGAGAACACCTATGAAAACGGTAAAGATTTCTCTGAACTCGATCGACAAGGTAAAGAGCTTTGTCAATGACATCACGAAGTTCGACAATGATTTCGATCTGGTGTCGGGCCGCTATGTCATCGATGCAAAGTCCATCATGGGCATTTTCTCGCTGGATCTGTCCAAGCCGATCGACCTGAACATCCATGCGGATGACGGTGCGGATGAGGTGATGAAGGTTTTACAGCCCTACATCGTCTGAGCACCCCGCCGATCTCATCGGGACCCGGTGAGATCATTACTCTATCTGATGAACATGACCCCGGCAGCGATGCCGGGGTTTTTGTCTGTCTCTACCCGGTGACCTCTTCGACGGTCTCCTCCTCCAAAGCCTGTGCGACGAGCGCCTTCAGTTCCTCTTCGATCACCTGCTCATGTCTCTTTATGACCTCGAGTCTGGGATGGGTCACGGGATGCTTGGCGACGAAGATCGTGCAGCAGTCCTCATAGGGCAGGATCGAGGTCTCATAGGTCCCGATCTGCTGCGAGATCGTGATGATCTCCTGCTTGTCATGCGCGATGAGCGGCCGGTAGACCGGCATCGTGCGTACCGCATCATCCGTGGCGTACAGGCTCTGCATGGTCTGGGAAGCCACCTGCCCGATACTCTCTCCGGTGACGAGCCCGATGCAGTGGTTCTTCTGCGCCAGCTGCTCCGCGATATGCATCATATACCGCCGCATGATGATCGTGAGTTCGTCCTTCGGGCATTTCTCATAGATCAGGAGCTGGATCTGCGTGAAATTCACGATATGGAGCCGGATCGGTCCGGCAAAGCGGGCCACGAGAGCCGCCAGGTCGATCACCTTCTGCTTTGCGCGGTCGCTCGTATAGGGCGGCGCATGGAAATACACCGCTTCCAGCGCTGCTCCTCTTTTGGCGATCTGATAGCCGGCGACCGGCGAATCGATCCCGCCGGAGAGCAGGAGCATGGCGCGCCCCGCCGTTCCCGCCGGCAATCCGCCGGGGCCGGGGATCTCCTCCTGCTCGATGAAGAGGTTGACCTGCTCCCTGAGTTCCACCCTGAAAAGGATCTCCGGTTCATGGACATCCACGGCGAGCTGTCCGGGGTAGGCGTCCAGCAGGCGCTCCCCAAGCTCCGCGGCGACCTCCATGGAATCGAGCGGGTAGGTCTTGTCCACTCTGCGGCAGACCACCTTAAAGGTGAGCGGTCTCTCCCGCTCCGTCTCTCCCTGCTCCAGACCGTAACCGTCCGCAAAGAAGCGGATCGCGTGTTCCGCGAGCGCATCGATATCCGGCAGCTTCTTTTCGATCCTGGCGATCGTGACGGCCGGGCAGATCCCCAGTACCCCGAAGACATGCTGCAGACGGGTGATGGTATCCGCGCTGTCCGCCTCCCGCACCGTGTAGATATAGAGCCGCCCCGCGATGCTGCTCACGGTGAATTCGCCCTCCGAGGAGGCCAGTGCCCTGCGGACGCCGGCTGCCAGGGCCTCCTCAAAGATATGGCGGTTCTTCCCCTTCACGCCGATCTCGGCATATTTGATGATATAGGCATTGCAGCGGTCCGTATGAAATACGGGTCTTTCCGTTCCGGTCATGAAAATCTCCTGAGTGTTGGTACAAGCTCCGCAAGAGCCTGTACGGTTTTATCCAGTTCCTCCCGCGTGGTCTCCCCGGAGAAGCTGAAGCGTACCGTGGAGGCCAGACATCCGGCCGGCAGACCGATCGCACGCAGGGTCGCGGTGCCGGGCTGTTTCTTCGCCGCGTGTGAGGAGCAGGCGCTCCCGGCGGACACATAGATCCCCTTGTCCTCCAGTGCATGCAGGAGCACCTCCGCACGCACACCGGGCACGGAAAGGCTCACGATATGCGGCGCGGCCGCAGCGAGCAGCCGGTCTCTCTCCGTTCCCTCCGGCATCACGGCAGCCCCGGCGGGGCCGTTCACACGGATCTCCGGCAGGGTTTCATACAGTTTCCTCACAAAGCCGTCCCGCATTGCCGCCATGCGGCCGGAGCGCTCCGCCAGATCGCGGACGGACTTCACCGCTGCCAGGGAGACCGCCACGGCACCGGGGACATTGTCCGTTCCCGGGCGCAGCCCGTCCTGCTGCCCGCCGCCGTAAAGGATCGGCGTGAGTTTCACGCCCTTTCTCACATAGAGAAATCCGGTCCCTTTAGGGGCATGGAGCTTGTGGCCGCTGACCGCGAGCAGATCGATCCCGTCCCGCGCGGGAAACAGCGGCATCTTGCCGAAGGCCTGTACCGCGTCCGTGTGCACGAGGACGCCGGGAGCCTTTTCCTTAACGGCACGGGCGATCGCCGGGAGATCTTCTGCCGTGCCGATCTCGTTGTTCACCGTCATTACCGATACCAGCACCGTGTCCGGCCGCACGAGCGCGGCGGCTTCTTCCGGATCAACGATCCCGTATTCATTGACCGGAATGGTCGATATCTCGAAGCCCTCCTCCGCGAGAGCCCGGGCCGCCTCCGCGACCGCCGCGTGCTCGATGGCGGAGATCACGATATGCTTCCCTTTTCTGGCATTTGCGCGCGCGGCGCCGAAAAGTGCCAGATTGTCGCCCTCCGTGCCGCAGGAGGTGAAACAGATCTCCTGCGGTCTGACGGACAGCGCCGCCGCCACATCCTCTCCCGCCTTTTTCAGGAGCTGCTCCGCTTCATATCCCTTGCGGTGCATACTGGAGGGATTGCCGTAATCCTCGGTGAGGACCCGGTGCATCGCCGTTAGGATCTCTTCATCGCAGCGGGTCGTCGCCGCATTGTCCAGATAGATCTCGGTTTCCATCTTCCTACCGGTCCAGCAGAAGCACCAGCCAGGACAGGACCGTCATGGCCGCCGTCTCGGTGCGCAGGATCCTCCTCCCGAGTGTCACCGGCGTAAATCCGCGTGATACCGCCTCCCGGACCTCTTCCTCCGTAAATCCGCCCTCCGGGCCGATGAGGAGCGCGATCCTGCTCCGCGGATCGATCCGGCGGAAGATCTCTCTGGTCTGCTCCATCGTGGCTCCCTGCTGCCCCGCCAGCTCATAGGCGATCAGTTTTACACTCCTGTCCTCCACGGCTGCCACGGCCTGCGAAAACTCCATGGGCGGCACGATCCCCGGGATTTTCGCGCGGTGTGACTGCTCCGCCGCGGACTCCGCGATCTTCTGCCAACGCTCCCGCTTCTTCTCCCCGCGTTTCCAGTCCAGCCGGACGATGCTGCGCGCACACGAAACCGGTATGATCTCCCATACGCCCAGTTCCACGCTCTTCTGTACCACGGTATCCATCTTGTCGCCCTTAGGCAGTCCCTGCAGCAGCGTGACCTTGCAGGGCAGCTCGACATCGTCCTCTTTGACGAAGCGGAGGCGGCAGAGGGCCGTATCCGTCCCGATCTCTTCGATCCCGTAGCGGTACTCCGCGGTCTCCCCCGTAAAATGGACGCCGATCTCCTCCCCGGGATGCAGTTTCAGGACCTTCATCACATGATGAAAATGCTCTCCCGTCAGGATCAGTGTCCCGTCCGGCTGCCGTTCGGCCGCATCGCAAAAGATCCGGGTCATGCGCGCACCGCCGTGAGGGAGCACCACTCCCCGAGATCCTCCCGCTGCCGTACAACGAATCCTGCCGCGGCGAGCGCTTCCGTCACCTCCGCCGCCTTGCCCGTGAGGATCCCGGAGTAGATGAGGACACCGTCCTGCCTGAGCAGGGACGGGATCACCGGGGTGAGCGGGATCAGGACATTCGGCAGGATGTTGGCGACGACCAGATCATAGGGTCCGCCGGCAAGTTCTCTCATCTGCCCGCGGAACGCCTCATCGCCGATGAGATCTCCGCGGAAGGCCTGCATCTGCTTCTCCGTAAACCCGTTGCGGTCCCGGTTCTCTTCCGCGGCGGACACCGCGAGGGGATCCAGATCCACACCGGCGGCATATGCCGCGCCGAACATCAGCGCCAGAATGGAGAGCACGCCGCTCCCGGTCCCCACATCCAGCAGCCGGACACCGGGGTGTTCCCGCAGTTCCCGCTCCAGTGCGCGGACCGCCAGCCTCGTGGTCTCATGCAGTCCCGTGCCGAAAGCGGCGCCGGGATCGATCCGGAGCACATAGCGCGCTTTATCCCGTTCTTCAGCGCTCATCTCCTCCCAGGAGGGCAGCACCAGGACGTCATCGATGAAGAATTTATGGAAATACTGCTTCCAGTTGTCGCGCCAGTCGATATCCTCCGTGACGGAGAGCGTGATCGTGCCGTCCCCGATATCGGCATAGGCCCTCAGTTCCTCCAGCACCTCCTCCATCCGGCCGGCCAGTTCCTCGGGGGAACTGGTTTCCCCGTCACCGGTCTGCAGACGGATGGCGCCTTCCGCGCTCTCTTCCGCGATCTCCACATAGAAATTCAGGCACGCCAGATCCTCCCGGCCGTCATCATCCGCGATGACGGGGAGCGGCGCCTCATCCACGAAGAGTTCCTCCAGTTCCCTGCCGGAAAGCGGGACCTTATCCTCGATCTGCGCGCCCATGAGACCGATATCGGCCATGGCGCTCACAATGATATCCTCCGATGCGGTGTTGCTCCGCACCCTGAATCGCATCCATTTCATAAGCTGTTTTCCTCAGAGCACCCGGCGGCTCAGCTGTTGATCCACGCGATGATGCCGCGGATCCCGAAGATCAGGAGCATCAGAAGACCCAGGGCGATCCGGTACCAGCCGAAGACCCGGAAGTCATGCTTGCGGATATAGGACAGGAAGAAGCGGATCACGAGGAGCGAGACCGCAAAGGCCACGATCATCCCGACCGCCAGCAGGCTCACCTCCGCACCGGTGAGCTGCGAGTCTCCCGCAATGTACTTGATGATCTTTAACAGACTCGCGCCGAACATCACGGGGACGGAGAGGAAGAAAGAAAACTCCGTCGCGACGCTGCGTTCCACGCCGAGGAACAGCGCCCCCAGGATCGTGGCACCGGAGCGCGAGGTCCCCGGAAAGATCGCGGCCAGCAGCTGGCAGCCGCCGATGAAGAGCGCCGTCCTGAGATCGATCTCCTCCAGATAATAGATCCGCGGCTTCATCCCCTTGTTCCGGTTCTCGATGGCAATAAAGGCCAGACCGAAGACGATCAGGGCCAGCGCCACGCAGACCCCGTTGTAGAAGAGGCGGTCGAACACATCGTCAAAGAGCACCCCGATCACCGCCGCTGGCAGACAGGCGATGATGATGAGGACCCAGAGACCGATGATCGCCGGTTTGACCGTGATCTCGCTGCGCCGTTTCTTGCGGTTCCTCTTGAGCCCGAACGGCCAGAGCCTCTGCCAGAAGACAACGAGCACCGCCATCACGGCGCCCAGCTGGATCACCACCAGGAACACATCCCAGAAGTCCTCGGATATCCCGAGCTTGATGAATTCGTGCAGCAGGATCATATGTCCCGTGGAACTGATCGGCAGCCATTCCGTGATCCCTTCTACAACACCGTAGAGGATCGCTTTTAATACGTTCAGCATCCGTACACCTCTTTTGTGAATCTCTCCAGTGCGGGGATCGAGCGCCGCACCTTGTCCGTGTCAATGCAGTAAGCCATGCGGAAATATCCCGGCGCGCCGAAGCCGTCGGCCGGTACCAGGATCAGATCGTAGTCCTTCGCCTTCTCGCAGAAGGCCACGGAATCCTCCTCCATCGCCTTTGGCAGGATGTAGAAGGTGCCCCCGGGCTTCACCACCGAATACCCGAGCCGCGTCAGTGCCTCGTAGAGGAGGTTACGGTTCGTCTCGTAGACGGAGAGGTCGCTCACGGCATCCGTGCAGCCCGCCACGGCGATCTGGATCAGCGAGGGCGGGCAGTTGTGTCCGAGCCCGCGGGAGATCTGCCCGCACATGGGCACGATGACCTCCGCCTTCTCGCAGGCCGGGTTCACGGCCACATAGCCGATCCGCTCCCCGGGCAGGGAGAGGGACTTGGAGAAGGAATAGCAGGAAAGTGTGTGATCGTAGTATTTCGACACATACGGTGCCGCCATCCCGTCAAAGACGATCTCCCGGTAAGGCTCGTCGGAGAGCAGGAAGACCGTATGACCGTATTTCTTTGAAGCATCGGTGAGCATCGCGGCCAGACGCGTGAGCGTCTCCTCCGTGTAGACGGCACCGGAGGGGTTGTTGGGCGTGTTGATGAGCACCGCCGCGACATCGTCCCCCAGCATCTCTTCAAACGCGTCAAAGTTGATCTGGAACGCCTCCCGGTCCGCCGGGACGACTTCCAGTGTCAGTCCCGCTCCGGTCACATAGGGATTGTATTCCGGGAAGTACGGGGCAAAGGTGAGCACCCGGTCCCCGGGCTTTGTCACCGCGCGCACAGCATGTGCCACGGCGCCCGCCGCCCCCGTGGTCGGGAAGATATGCCCGGCCGTGTAGTTCATCCCGAACCGGCGGTTTAAGGATTCCGCGATCCGCTCCTTGAACAGCGGATTTCCCAGCGTCGGGGAATAGCCGTGGAGCGCCATGGGATCCTCTTCTTCCAGCAGCCGGATCATCTCCTTTGTAAAAGCCTCCGGCGCAGGCACCGACGGATTGCCGAGACTGTAGTCGAATACATTGTCATAGCCGATCTCGCGCCCTCTCTCCGTGGCGAATTCCGACAGAACGCGGATGATGTTCTTGGCGCCGAGCATCCGTTCATATTGTTCGTTGATCATGTTTCCTCCTCCAGTTCCCGTTCCATTGCGTCCATGAGCGCTTCGGTCCGTGTGAGCAGATCCTCCTCCGCTCCCGTCTCCGCCTCTCCGCGCGCATAGCGCAGTTTAAACTCCGGTGTCCCCGTCCCGTAAAAGGTCAGTCCGCCGCGATACTGCTTTAAGAGCGGCTCGATCCCCGCCACGCGCAGATGCGCATCGGGCCTCAGCTTCACGGAGATATTCCCGGCACGCGCCGTGATCTGCGTAATGTAGAGTGCATGCGCCCTTCCCCGCAATACGCTGATGCGCAGGAGATTCTCCACCGTCTGCGGCACCTTGCCGTAGCGGTCCTGCAGCTCCGCCTCCATATCGTCCCGTTCCGCCGCATTCTCGATCTGGGCGATCCGCTTGTAGATCTCGAGCTTCTGCTCCTCGTTGACGATATACTCCGCCGGGATATAGGCATCCGCCGTCAGATCGACCAGTGTGGTGAAATCGGTCTCCGCCTCCGCATCCTCGCCGGATCTCTTCTCCCGCACCGCCTGCGCGAGGAGTTTGCAGTACAGATCGTATCCGATCTCCTGGATATGGCCGCTCTGGCTCCTGCCCAGGAGATTCCCCGCACCGCGGATCTCCAGATCCCGCATCGCGATCTTGTAGCCGCTGCCGAGATCGGTGAACTCGCGGATGGCTAAGAGCCGTTTCTCCGCAACTTCCCGCAGCAGCTTGTCGCGCTGGTACAGGAGGAAGGCATACGCCGTCCGGTTGGAGCGCCCGACGCGGCCCCTCAGCTGATAGAGCTGCGCCAGTCCCATCTTGTCGGCATCCTGGATGATCATCGTGTTCACATTGGGGATATCCAGCCCCGTCTCGATGATCGTCGTGGAGACCAGCACATCGATCGCGCCGTCGATGAAATCGTACATGATCTTTTCCAGCTCATGCTCCGCCATCTGCCCGTGCGCATAGGCCACCCGAGCACCGGGCACGAGCGCCTGGAGGGATGCCGCCACCTCCGCGATCCGGTTTACCCGATTATAAACATAGTACACCTGGCCCTTTCTTGCAAGTTCTCTGGTGATGGCCTCCCGCACCAGTTCCTCATGATACTCCGTGACAAAGGTCTGGATCGGCAGGCGGTCATTGGGCGCCTCCTCCAGCAGGCTCATATCGCGGATCCCGACCAGGCTCATATGCAGCGTGCGCGGGATCGGTGTCGCGGAGAGCGTCAGCACATCCACACTCTCCTTGAGCTTCTTGATCTTCTCCTTATGCGTGACGCCGAAGCGCTGCTCCTCATCCACGACGAGCAGCCCCAGGTCCTTGTACTGCACATCGGCGGACAGCAGGCGGTGTGTGCCGATCACGATATCCACCGCGCCCTTGCGCAGGCCTTCCACGGCCCGCTTCTGCTCCCCCGCCGTCCGGAAGCGTGATAACAGTTCGATCTTCACCGGATAATCCTTCATCCGGCGTACAAAGGTATTGTAATGCTGCTGTGCCAGGATCGTCGTCGGCACGAGCAGCGCCACCTGCTTCCCGTCCTGCACCGCCTTGAACGCCGCGCGGATCGCGATCTCGGTCTTGCCGAAGCCCACATCTCCGCAGATCAGCCGGTCCATGATCCGCGTGGATTCCATATCCTCCTTGACCGCGGCAATGGCATCCAGCTGGTCCGGCGTCTCCTCAAACGGAAAGGCGTCTTCAAACTCCCGCTGCCACACCGTATCGGCGCCGTAGGCATGTCCCTTTGCTTCCTGCCGCTTCGCGTAGAGTTCCACCAGATCCTCGGCGATGACGTCGACGGCACTCCGCACGCGCGACTTGGTCCTCTGCCATTCATTGCCGGAGAGTTTGTTAAGCTTGACCCTGCGCGGCTTCCCGTCCTCCGTGGCACCGGGTGCGTATTTCTGCAGCACGTCGAGGCCCGTCGCCAGCACATAGAGGATCCCGCCGTCGCCGTATTCCACTTTAACATAGTCCCGGAGCGCATGGTCGGTCTCGATCTTCTCGATCCCGCGGTAGATTCCCAGCCCGTGGTCCTCATGCACCACATAGTCGCCGGGCTTGAGTTCCTGGAAGCTGCCGATCTTCTCGCCGCGGTATCCGGACCTTTTCCTACGCTTCTTCTGTTTCTCCCGCGTGAAGATATCGCTCTCGGAGATCAGGGAAAACCCGGCCTCCGGCAGAGTGAAACCGCGCGTCAGCCGCCCGTAGTAGAGCATGACCTCCCCCGGTTCCGGCACGCGCGAGGGATCCTCGTTGTAAAAGGCGGTGACGCCGAACTCCCTGAGTTCCTCCACCAGTCTCTTGGCGCGGGATCGGATCCCGGAGATCAGGATCAGACGCTGCTTCGCGCGCGATTTGCGTCCCACCTCCTCCGCCAGCCTGGGGAAATCGTTGTTATAAGAAGCAATGCCGGCGCTGTCCAGCGGATAAGTCCGCTCCGGCGAGAGAAACGGCATCTCCCGCGGCAGATCGAGCGAAGCGATCTCCGCAAAGGGGCGCCGCGTCACGGCGGCGAACGCCTCGCCGGGAGTCATAAGGAGCGCCTCCTCGCCCGGCAGGCACAGGCCGGTCAGCGCCCGGTGCGCCATGCTTTCCGTATATTCCCGCTCGATCTCCTGCGCCTGTTCGATGACACGCAGCGGCTCGTCGATGAAGATCATGCTGTCCGCCGGGTCGAAATAATCCAGCAGGCTGCCCGCATCCTCGTAGAAATATCTGAGATACGGTTCCGCGTTGACACTGCCGGGGATCTCCGTGAGCGCCTCCGCAAAGGCCTCCACGTCCGTCTTCAGACGGTGCGCCTCTGCCGTGAGCATCTGTTTGCGCAGCTGCGCCTCCGTGTGTCCGGCCTCCTCCAGGATGCGGGCAAGCCCCCGTTCCCTGCGCTCTTTGGTGAGCACCAGCTCCGTCGCCGGATAGATGCACACGGCCTCCAGCTTTTCGCCGGAACGCTGCGAGAGGATATCGAAACTGCGGATCGAGGTGATCTCATCTCCCCAGAACTCAATGCGGTAAGGTGCATCCTGCGTGAGATCGAACACATCCAGGATGTCCCCGCGCACGGCGAACTGCCCCGCCGCCTCCACAAGCGGCACGCGCACATAGCCCATCTCCACGAGCCGCGGGATGGCCTCCTCGAGTTCCATCGGCTCCCGTCTGTCCAGGAACAGCCTGGCCGCCGCCAGGATCTCCAGCGGGATCTGCGGCGTCAGGAGCGAGGCCGCCGTGGCCACGACGGTCATGGGCCGTCCGTCGATCCGGCGTCTCAGCGCGCGCAGCCGCTCGGCAGCGATCTCATTGCTGTGAATGTCCGCCTGAAAGAAGATCACATCCTTGGAGGGCCAGACCACCGTATTGCGGTCAAAAAAGAGGTACTCCTCCGCGATCTCCCTGCACCGGAGTTCATTGTGCGTGATGATGAGGCGGTAGCGCACACCTCCCGAGAACGAATAGACCGCGGCGCTCTTGGCCGCCTCCGCCACACCGGTGAGAGCGACCCCCGCGCATCCCTCATCGTAGCTCTCCCGGGCCCGGCGGAATCCCTCCGTCGCCCGGAAAGCCGCCTCGATGGCTCTCAAGCGTCCTCCTCCCGTTCCTGCGCATTTTTGCCGTTATAGGCATTCATCGCGGCATCGATGCCGTCCGTGACCACCCGTTCCGCGCAGGAAGCCGCATCGTCGATGACACCGTTTAAGACCGCCCACTCCTCCTTGCTGAAATTGCCGAGGACATGGGAGATCAGGGCATTTCCCCCGGCCTCGCCGACACCGACGCGCAGCCTCGGGAAGTTCTCCGTCCCCAGCATCGCGATGATGTTCTTTAATCCGTTGTGTCCGCCGGCACTGCCGCCCTTGCGCAGCCGCAGGGTACCGACCGGCAGATGGATGTCGTCGACGATGACGAGGAGCTCCTTCTCCGGGTCCACGCGGTAGTACGCGGTGAGCGCCTGTATGCTCTCCCCGCTCAGATTCATATAGGTCTGCGGCTTCGCCAGCATCACTTTGGTCCCGGAGAGATTGCAGGTCCCCGTGAGTGCCTTGCCCTCCTCCTTTTTTACATTGACCGACAGGCGCTCCGCCAGGCGGTCGATGACCAGAAATCCCGTATTGTGACGGGTAGCCGCATAGCGGTTCTCCGGATTGCCCAGACCCGCGATCAGCACCATAAGGTATTCCCTCCATATGAAAGGGGAACGATCCCGCGGGACCGTTCCTCTTCACATCCTGCTCTCCATGTTCCTCCGGCGGGCCGGCAGCCCGTTTCAGAATCCGTCCCCGGTGATCTCCTCCGGCGGCATCTCCGTAAGCGCCTGCTCATAGCTTTTCAGGATCCGCTCCTGCAGGCTCGCCCGCATCTCCTTGTTGATGGGATGCGCGATGTCGCGGTATGTCCCGTCCGCCGACTTTCTGCTCGGCATTGCGATGAAAAGTCCGTTGTCCCCGTCGATCACCTTGATATC
Organism: Lachnospiraceae bacterium; assembly: GCA_017535945.1. Classification (GTDB taxonomy): domain Bacteria; phylum Bacillota; class Clostridia; order Lachnospirales; family Lachnospiraceae; genus Butyrivibrio. Next base: position 38,916 of record JAFXTJ010000058.1, on the reverse strand, counting down.
GTGCACGACGAACTCGTCGTCAAAGGTCACCGAGATCACGGCTCGCATCTTGCCTTCCTGTGCGATCTTGCGCACTCTCACATCGGTAATGTTCATCTCCCCGCTCCTTCCCCCATAGGATGATGTGATCAATGATGTCTTATTATACTACTGTTTCCGTCAAAGGACAAACAGCTCGTTCATCTCCTCCACGATCCGCACGCCGTCCTCTCCTTTATAATAGGAATTGGCCTGCAGCGTGCTGCGGCTCTCCACGATACAGTTCTCGATATAGCTGTTATCCCCGACATAGATGTCGTTCAGCAGGATGGAATTTTTGATGTAGCAGTTGCTCCCGATAAAGGTGCCCTTGAATACGACCGAATCCTCGACGGAGCCGTTGATGATGCAGCCGCTCGAGATCAGGGAATTGTGCACCTTGGCCCCGACATTGTACTTGGCCGGCGGCTGGTCCCCGACCTTGGTGTAGATATCGGGATAGGTCCCGAAGAACCACCGGCGGATCTCGGGTTTCAGGAAATCCATATTGGTGGCGAAATAATCCTCCACCGTCGCGATATTGCGCCAGTAATCGCGGATCTTGTACCCGTAGATCCGTTTCATGGACCGGTAACGGATGAGGATATCGCGCACGAAATCATAACGTCCTTCGGCGTCGCACTGCTCGATGAGTTCGATCAGCAGCCGTCTGCGGATCACATAGATCCCGCAGGAAACGGTATTGGAGCGCGCGATCACCGGTTTCTCCTCAAACTCCTCGATCCGGCTCTCCTCGTTCATCCGAAGCGTCCCGAATCGTTCCGTGTCGCACCCCTCGGGCATATCCTTGCATACCACGGTGATATCCGCGTTCTTCTCGATGTGGTAATCGAGCACCTTGTTGAAATCGAGTTTGTAGACGCAGTCCCCGGAGGTGATGATGACATACGGCTCATGGCACTCCTTGAGGAAGTGCAGATTCTGCGCGATCGCATCGGCGGTCCCGCGGTACCAGAAGCCGTTCTCCGACGTGATCGCCGGGGTAAAGGTGTAAAGTCCGCCCTGCTTGCGGCCGAAGTCCCACCACTTGGAACTCGAGAGATGCTCGTTGAGCGTCCCCGCATGATACTGCGTGAAGACCGCGACGGTCTGGATATGGGAATTGGACAGACTGCTCAGCGCGAAGTCGATGCTGCGGTAGAAGCCCGCGATCGGCATGGCACACACCGCGCGCTTCCTGGCCAGTTCTCTCATTCTGTTGCTGCCGCCGCCGGCCAGCACGATCCCGACTGCTTTCATGATGCTCCCTGATTCCTGATGAGTGTCTTGCCGCTTGCCAGGTGTCCGTCCGGGTAATCCGTGGGCAGGGTTGCGCCAAAGATCATCACATTCTTACCGATCGTCACGCCGTCCGGAATGAGGCTCTGCTCTCCGACGGTGCACAGGCCGTCCCTGTAGATCTGGGGACCGGTCTCGTTGACCTGTTCCTCGCCGTCCCCCATGCGCACATCACTGCCGATCGTCACACCCTCCGCCGCGATGACACGGTCAAGCGTGCTCCGCTCTCCGATGACGCAGTCATTCATGAGGATCGAATCGCGCACCACCGTCCCCGCGCCGATGCGCACACCGCAGCCGATGACGGAATGGTACACCTCGCCGTAGATCTCGGAGCCTTCTCCGACGATCGAGCGCTCGATCGCGGAATCCGGCCCGAAATACTGGGGCGGCTGCGGGAGGCTCTTGGTGTAGATCTTCCAGTATTCCTCATAGAGATTGAATTCCGGAACGATATCGATGAGTTCCATATTGGCCTGCCAGTAGGAGGTCAGCGTACCGACGTCCTTCCAGTAGCCCTCGAACTGCCAGGCGAACAGGCCATAGCCCTCATCTCTGCACCACGGAATGATATGCTTGCCGAAATCAAGGCCCGACTGGCTCGCATTCTTGGTCAGCGCCCGCTTGAGCACATCAAAGGAGAAAATGTAGATGCCCATCGAGGCGAGATTGCTGCGGGGATGCTCGGGCTTCTCCTCAAAATCGACGATGCGCCCGTTCTCATCGGTGATCATGATGCCGAAGCGCTTCGCTTCCTCCATGGCCACCGGCATGACGGCGATCGTGACATCCGCGCCCGATGACTTGTGATAGGAGAGCATCATCTCGTAATCCATCTTGTAGATATGGTCGCCGGAGAGGATCAGCACATAGTCCGGATGATAGCTCTCCATATACTGCATGTTCTGATAAATGGCGTTGGCCGTGCCCGTATACCATTCGGTGTTGTTCATCTTCTCGTAGGGAGGCAGCACGGTGACACCGCCGATATTGCGGTCCAGGTCCCACGGGATCCCGATCCCGATGTGTGAATTGAGACGGAGTGGCTGATACTGCGTCAGCACGCCGACGGTGTCCACCCCGGAATTGATGCAGTTGCTGAGCGGGAAATCGATGATCCGATACTTCCCGCCGAAGGCCACTGCCGGTTTTGCCATCATCGCCGTCAGCACTCCCAGACGGCTGCCCTGCCCGCCCGCAAGGAGCATGGCGATCATTTCCTTCTTGACCAATTGCTGTCCCCTTCGCTGTAAACGCGCTGTTCACAGTTGCAGATCCGTGTAGATGATATTGATATCTTACCATAGTTGAATACATTTGGGAAGTGATTGCATACGTGACGTGAAATCCCTATAATCGAAGAGTCACCGGATCATCATACGGTTTACGGGAGGATGATATGAAGATTGATTTTGCGAAACCCGTCCATGTGCATTTCATCGGGATCGGCGGCATCTCGATGAGCGGACTGGCGGAAATGTTAAAGAGCAGAGGATTCACCGTCACGGGCTCGGACCGCGACGACTCCGAAATGGTGGAGAAGCTCCGGGCGGCCGGCATCGAAGTGCATTGTCCGCAATGCGCGGAGAACATCACGCGCTACGCCGCGGATCGTCCCGTCGATCTGGTCGTCTACACGGCCGCCATCCGTCCGGACAATCCGGAATACGCCGCGGCTGCGGAGGCCGGTATCCCGATGATGACACGTGCGGAACTCCTCGGGCAGATCATGGCGCAGTATCCGGTTTCCGTGGCCGTCGCGGGGACGCACGGCAAGACCACGACGACCGCGATGATCTCCGGCATCTTCCTGGGAAAGGGCGGATCCCCCACGATCTCCGTCGGCGCCGCCTATCCGCAGATCGGCGGCAATTACCGGATCGGTGCGGATGATACCTTTATCGCGGAAGCCTGTGAATACACCAACAGTTTCTTAAGCCTTTCCCCCTTCGCGGGCGTCATTCTCAATATCGAGGCGGATCATCTCGACTTCTTCAAGGATCTCGCGGATATCCGCGCTTCCTTCCGCAGGTTTGCCGCACAGGTCAGCGAGGACGGCGTCCTCGTCATCGGCGCGGATATCCCGGATGTGCGGGAGATCACGGACGGCATCCCCTGCAGACGCGTCATCACCTTCGGGCTGACAGAGGACGCGGATGTGTACGCGACGGATATCACGCACGCGCACCGCGCTTCAGCGGACGCGCCGGAGGGTGTCGCCTTTACGGCCCGGTTCCGGGACGGGAGCGCGCCGATAGACATCGCCATTCCCGTGCCCGGAGACCACAACATCAAGAATGCCCTGGCCGCGATCGCCGCGACCCATGCACTGGGCGTCGGCGCGGAAGAGATACGCGCGAGCCTCGCGCGCTTCACCGGCGCCAGCCGGCGTTTTGAGCGGCTCGGCGTGCTGAACGGCGTGACGATTGTCGATGATTACGCGCATCACCCCACCGAGATCCGCGCAACCCTCGCCGCTGCGCGTTCCATGGGATATCAGCGGATCTGGTGCGCGTTCCAGCCCCACACCTATTCGCGTACCAAGGCGCTGCTGGACGACTTCGCGGAGGCGCTCTCCGGCGCGGACCGCGTGGTCCTCGCGGACATTTACGCGGCGCGCGAACCGGACAACCTCGGGATCTCCTCCCTCACACTCCGGGATAAAATACGAAATCTCGGCCACAGCTGTGACTATTTTCCGTCATTTTCGGAGATCCAAAGCCATCTTTTGAAAAATTGTTCGGATGGAGATCTGTTGATATTCATGGGAGCCGGCGAGATTGATAAGATCGGCTATTCCATGCTCTCCGGAACCTGATTATCCACTTTTCCCCCAAAATGATCTCCACCGTCACCGGGATCATTTTGGGGAAAACAAACTCCGTGATCATACCGACCGTGGGAGATCTTCCACATTATCCACGAAATCCACACCCCCCGCAAAGCCGCACCGGCTCTGAGGTTTCGGACATTTTTACCCTACCATTTTCAATATCGCTATGCTATAATCTCCCCGCGAGACATCGAACGGGATCTGCGGACTCCGGTCCGTTCTTCCGTCCGGTATCTCGAAACGGGGAGAATGGTTTTATGATGGGAAGAGTTTCAATCAATCGCGAGCAGACCACGGAAACGAACACCACCGCTGTTTCCAATGTCTTCATCGACAAATATATGTCCGAAGCCAACGACGCGCAGCTCAAGATCTATCTCTATCTCCTGCGCATGATGCGTGCGGGGCGGCCCACCAGTCTCTCCGACCTCGCGGACCGCTTCAATCTCACGGAAAAGGATATCACCCGCGCGCTCAGATTCTGGGAGAAGCGCGGCATCATCTCCATGGAATACGACAGCGACAGAAAGCTCTCCGGCATCCATCTGGAGGATCTCAAGGAGCCGGCCGGCGTGCCGGAGGAGCCCGCCCCCGCCGCGGAACAGGAAGAGCCCGCGGCAGCCGCACCCGCCGCCGCACCCACAGCCGCCGTCGATCCTTCACAGCTGCTGTTCATCGCGGAGCAGTATCTGGGCAGGCCCTTAAGTGTGACGGATACGCAGACGCTCTTCTACATCCGGGATGAACTGGCCTTTTCCGATGCTCTGCTCGACTATCTGCTGGCCTACTGCGCGGAACGCGGCAAGACAGACTTCCGCTATATCCAGAAGGTGGCGCTGGGCTGGCGCGACAAGGGCTACGAGACCCCCGAGCAGGCCAAGAGCGGCTCCTACCGCTACGACAAGCGCATCTACGAGATCATGGATCTGCTGGGGCTCAAAAATGTTCCTACTGACACGGAAGCCGAATTTGTGTTAAGATGGATCAGGGATTACCGTCTGCCCATCGACATCATCCGTGAGGCCTGCAGGCGCACCGTTCTGGCCACGCAGAAGCGCCGTCTCGAGTATTGTGACAGGATCCTCGCCAGCTGGCATGAGTCCGGTGTCACCAAAAAGAGCGACATCGCGGATCTGGATGCCGCCCATGAAGCATCCAGGAAGACCGCGCAGAAAGCGCCCGCTGCCGGACAGACAGCAGCGCGCCCCAATGCCAAAGTACACAATTTCCCCCAGCGGGAGCACGATTTTGCCCAGCTCGAGAAGCAGCTGATCAAGAACGGCGACCCCGACTGATCGATCCGGAGAACCGATTTGGCGCTGACGAACGAACAATACGACATCATCCGGAAAGAATACGACCTCAGGCTCCTCGCAGCAGCCGACAAGGCGCGGGCGAGAGCAGAAGAGGCCGCACGTATCCCGGGTTATTCCGCACTGGAAGAGAGAGCCTCCGCCCTGATCCGCTCCTTTGCACAGGGGCTTGCGCAGGGGGCGGGCGCCGTATCCTGCCGGGAGGAGCTGCAGCGGCTCCGGCAGGAGAAAGAACAGCTCCTGCAGGGAGCCGGCTACCCCGCGGATTATCTCGAGGATGTATATGAGTGTCCACTCTGCCGGGATACCGGCTACGTGGACGGACACAAGTGTACCTGTTTCCGGAAGAGGGAGATCGACCTGCTCTACGCGGACTCCCATCTCGGATTTCTCACCGACAGGATCAGATTCTCCTCCCTGCGGGAGGATGTGTATCTGAAAGGCGGAACGGAAAGTGATGTGCAGCATTTCATCAAGGCCCGTGACGCCTCTCTTTCTTTTGTGGAGAACTTCCCCGCCTGCCGCAATCTCCTCTTCACCGGGAGTGTGGGGACCGGCAAGACGGCCCTGTCCGTCTGTATCGCCGGGGAACTGATCGACCGCGGTTTCCGTGTCATCTATTTCAGTGCCGTCTCCCTGTTTGAACGCCTCTCCGCGGAACGCTTCGGCAGCCGTGAAGAGCAGGAGGAGCAGCGGCTCTCCTCCGATCTCTATTCCTGTGATCTGCTGGTGATCGACGATCTGGGAACGGAGCTCACCAATTCCTTTGTCGCCGAACAGCTTTTCGCGCTCCTCAACGAGCGCAGCATCCGGCAGAACAGGACCGTGATCTCCACCAATCTCGACCTGGAACAGCTCTTTACGCTGTACGCGGAACGGATCTTTTCCAGGATCACCAGTGAATTTGATATCTTCCGGCTGACCGGACCGGACATCCGGCGTCTGACGGCCGGTTGAGTGTACGACTGCATAAGAGGAAGGAACCATGCCGAAAAACAGAGAAGAAAAAAGAAATCTGGAGACCATCCCCGTCGGGAGCCTGGGACTCATCGCCATGAACGGCTGCCAGCGCCTGGGGGAACAGGTGGATCAATACCTGGTGAGATGGCGCGCCGAGAGGGAGAATGAGCACAAGGGGAGTCTCGCGTTTACCGGTTACGAGCGCGCCTCCTATCTGCTGAGCGCGGAGGTCCCGCGTTTCGGCACCGGCGAAGCCAAGGGTGTCATCAAGCAGTCCGTCCGCGGCGACGATCTCTACCTGCTGGTCGATGTGACCAATTACTCCCTGACCTACAAACTCTTCGGCATGGAGAACCACATGTCGCCGGACGATCATTATCAGGATCTCAAGCGCATCATCGCCGCCGTCGGAGGCAAGGCGCGCAGGATCACGGTCATCATGCCTTTCCTGTACGAGAGCAGGCAGCACAAGCGCACGGCGAGGGAATCCCTTGACTGCGCCATCGCCCTGCAGGAGCTGGTCAAGATGGGCGTAGACAATATCATCACCTTTGAAGCGCACGATCCGCGTGTGCAGAACGCCATCCCGCTGCACGGCTTTGAGACCGTCCGCACCACCTATCAGTTCATCAAGGGGCTCCTCTCCAATGTCAGCGGGCTTAAGATGGACGCGGAGCACATGATGGTCATCAGCCCGGACGAGGGCGGCATGAACCGCGCTGTCTATCTCGGCAGCGTTCTGGGACTCGATGTGGGCATGTTCTACAAGCGCAGGGATTACACACAGATCGTGGACGGGCGCAATCCCATCCTCGCACATGAATTCCTGGGGTCCTCCGTGGAGGATAAGGACGTCATCATCGTGGACGATATGATCTCTTCCGGGGAGAGCATCCTGGAGGTCGCCAAGGCGCTGAAGTCCCGCAAGGCCGGCCGCATCTTCGTCTTCTCCACCTTCGGTCTCTTCACCGCGGGCCTCGAACCTTTTGATCGGGCCTATGAGGAGGGCCTCATCTACAGGATCCTCACCACCAACCTCATCTACCAGTCACCGGAGCTGCTCTCCAGAGAATGGTATATCAGCTGTGACATGAGCAAGTACATCGCCTACATCATCGACACGCTCAATCACGATGCCTCCATCAGCGATCTGCTGAACCCGGTGGAGCGCATCACGAGCTTCATCGCCCGTTACAATGCGGGAGAACTCGATAAATAGTAGGTGATAAACCGGTTTCCGTTTTCTTCGAACATCGTCTTACCCTGGGAGCGCGTGATCTTGTACACGCGCTCTTCTGCTGCCTCCGCATTCGGATCCACGATCACGAGTTCCGAATCGTTGAATCCGATGAGTAAGAGCGCGCCGCCGTCACTCCGCGAGACCAGCACCGGGATATCCCGGTTCACGTAGTAGAGGATGGAGGTGAGATCGCACCCCGTGAGCGTGAGGGAACGGCAGTCCGTCAGGCTCTTATCCAGGATCTCCGCGAGCGAATCCCCGTTATCCAGCATTTCCTGCACATCCCGGTTGATCCCTCTGTGTTCGAGCATGAGACGCAGACAGAAGGCTGCTTCGGTCTCCCCGGGCCTCACGATCGCCCCCTGCGCGATATTGGTGAGCGCCATGATCTGGTTCCTGGCCTGGAGCCCGCGCTTCTCCCACACATAGAGATCGTTGCCGTCCACCACGGCGCCGCCGCCCTCCGCCGCGGAGCGGAGCGCATCCGCCTCCCTTGCGTAGAGATCCTCCACCCGGCCGCCGATCGCATAGACATAATAACCCGTAAAGGCGTCTCCGCCGGTATAGAGAGCAGCTTCCCTGAGTTCCTCCGGCACTACGATGGCTGGGATGATGGTCTTAAGCGAACCTCCCTTGAATTCCTGTCTGCAGTCGATCTCCACGAGTTTTTTCATCACGTCGGTGGCCACCGTGATCACACGGTTGACCCGCGCTCTGGCTTCCAGCGTGTTGATGATCTGGTCCTCCGCGGTTTCCTCGTAGAATCCGGTCTCTTCATTCAGCCGGACCCTGTACAGCCGGATCTGGTTGCCCTCCACGCGGGCGTCCACGACATAATTCCCCGGGCTCTGGTAATGCTCGAGGATATCCCCCTGCGCGTCGCGGATCAGGACCGATTCCATGGCATAGACCTCGGTCCCCGTCTGATCCTTGCGGATGTCACGCTCCCTGACGACACCGTAGACGAGATCCTCCTGCATGAAGCCCAGCGGGATGAGACGGGTCCCCGGATCCGCCTCCACCTCCAGGATCTCGCCGTCCTTGAAGCGCATGACGCTGATCTTATCCCCGGCATCGGAATCGCTCCTCGCAAAGAGCGCACCGGAGGCGGAGCGGAAATACGGCGTCAGCGCGGCATCCTTGATGACCAGATGCACGCTCTTGTCATCCGGATCCACCAGCACCACGTCATCCTTGATCATCAGATACAGTTCATCCTGACCGCTGACGTGCGACATGCGGCGCACATAGGCGCGCAGGATCTCCGGTGCCGTGTTCACCGGGAGGAAGACCATCTCCTTGAGCTGCTTGATCGTGGCATCGTAGAGATAATACGCCACGCCGACACGACCCTCGTGATCGCCGCGGTTCATATAGCCGGCCACAAGGAAACGCACGTCTCCGTTGTCGTCCACGCCAAGCAGATGGAAATCATGATCCTGGTGCACGCAGCGTTCGTCCGCGTTCTCATTGTCCTCAAAGGAGAAGAGGACCGAGAGTTCCGAGGTGTCCTTGCGGAAGGAATACAGCTTATGTCCGGCGGCAAACGCCACGACACCGCCGTCCTCGCTCTCCATAAAGGGGAAATCCTCCGGACCGATGCCCAGATTGATGCGGTCCGTTCCGAAATCCGCCGGGTCCCCGCTGAACAGATAACGCGCCGTCCGGTCGTAGTCGAGCAGATAGAGCCTTTCCCGGCCGCGGCGCAGGCGGAAGTCCTCGCGCACCTCGAGCGGGAGCCGTCTCTCATCCTCCGTCTGGATGACGATATTGCCCGCGAGCGTCATCGTCACGATATCATCACGGATGTCGTTGATCTGCAGCTTCGGCACATCGTGGGAATGGATGTCAAGACCTCCCCAGCAGATATGGGTGAGGCTGGAATGGATGTCCACGGCGGCGAACGTGGTATTGTCCCCGCTGCGGCTCGGTTCGATATACTGGACGATCTCCTGACGCCTGCTCTCGTCAAAGGTCTTGTCATGGAAGTCCGAGGCGAACTCCACGGTCTCCTCCACGAAATCATACACCTCGTCACTCACACGCATGATGCGGGAATAATAGGAAATGGTGCCGCGCGCGGTGTCCAGACGGACGATCAGGATATACTCGGCCCCGGCATGCAGCAGATCCTTGAGCGTAAAGCCCGCGTCGATATCGCCGTAGGAGGTTTCCCGCCGCTCCGTGATCTCGGTCTGTTCCACCAGATTGTCCCCGGTGATGTCGCGTACCTCAAAGCGCACGTGCTCGATGGCGGCCCCGTACGGGACGATCCGGATGCTCACATGTCTGTCGTCTCCCACCGGCAGGATCCCGCCGCGCATGGTGCGCACATCCATCTCATCCGTGTATCCGTAGAGAGAGGCCGCTTCCCTGCCGCTCTGTTCAAACATCAGACGCACGACGGGTAACCCCGCGCTCTCCAGCACGGCGGTCTGCTCCGCCTCCTCATGCCCGGTGAACCGCAGAAAGATCAGGAGGGACAGGCCAAAGACCGCAAGAAGATATAGAATTTTCAAAATCAGTCTGCGCATAACGATCCGATATGTTATAATACCTGCATAAAGCGTTTCTCAGCAAGGAGGTGCGATGGCTTTCCCGGTGCTCTACCGCAAGCGCATCATTCCGGATGAATGTGTGCTTCTCAAAGACGACCAGATCCTCTACACCGATGACACAGTGATCGTGACCTCATGGCGCGCCCTGCATCCCAAGCCGGATCTCGCACTCGGCTACTCCTGCTACTATCTCAAAGAAGGCTTCAAGATCAGCCGGTTCTGCCGGGCCGATCATTCTCTCCTCTACTGGTACTGCGATATCGTCGATTACGGCGAAGGTATCCGTGACAATGTGCTCGTCGCCACGGATCTGCTCGTCGATGTCGTCATCCGCCCGGACGGTGCCGTGCGTGTTGTCGATCTGGACGAGCTCGCCGACGCGTTTGACCGCGGTCTCATCGATTCGCATCAGCTCAAGATGAGCCTCAACAACCTGAGCAATCTGCTGGACCGGGTCTACGATGAGGGGATCGACCGCCTCGCCTTCCCGATCCTCAGCCGTCTGCAGGATCCCGCAGACACCTGAAAATCCTCCCTAATAGAAAATGTGCCCGCCGATCCTGGTCCCCGTAAGACCGGGTATCGGTGTGCGGAAGTAGACACAGTTCCCCACATTGGTATAGCCGTCCATCGCCTGATCCGCGGCCCGGTAACAGGAATCCGTCGCGCGGTTCTCCGCGAGCGCCAGCGCCAGTCTCCCGGTGGCCACCGGTTCAAACTGATGGGACTGGTAGATCACCCCCACCACGGTATCCGGATAGACCGCGGATCGCACGCGGTTGATGACCACGGCCCCGACGGCCACCTGCCCTTCATAGGGCTCCCCGCCCGCCTCGCAGAAGATGATATTGGCGAGCAGATAGCGGTCCCCCTCCGCAAACCGGATGGTCGAGATATCCCGCCATACACCTTTGCGCGCGAGTTCGGACATCCGGATCTCCTCGGCGAGCTTCGCCTCCAGGGCGCGGATATCCGCTTCCTCCTCTCTGATCCGTTCGGCGATCCGGTCCGCCGTGTCCTCCGCGGCGCCGATCTCGCCCTCATAGCCTTTGATGGAGCCAGCGGTGCTCTCCAGCAGGCCCGCCACGCGTCCCTGCTCCGCCTGCTGCCTGTCCTTGTACTCCGTGAGTACCGTCATATCGCGGTTCAGTGCTTCCCTCTTCTCCGCGATCTTCTCCCCGTTCTGCATGTAGAGTTCCAGCATGCGCCGGTCGTAGGAGGAGAGTTCGTCGATATAATGTCCCTGGTTCAGAAAATCCGCAAAACTGCGGCTGCCGAAGAGCATATCATAGACCAGGAAATCCTGCTTCTCATAGATGAACTGCACCCGCTTCTTCATCGCGGCATACTGCGCATCCTGGATCTCAATCGCCTCCGCGAGTTCCCCCTGCGTGAGGTCGATCTCCTGCTTTTTCCCGCGGATCTGTGATTCGATCTCCTCCAGGGATTCGCTCACCTCGGTCAGCTGCACATTGAGATCCGCCAGCTGCCCCAGCAGGGAATCCTTGGCCGCATTGAGATGATTGATATGATCCTCCTGCTCGGAAAGCTCTCCCTTGCTCTGCTCGTGCTTATTGCGCGCTTCATCCAGCGCCTGCCTCGTCTCCTGCGTCGCATGGACCTGCGTGCACAGGAGGAGAAAGACAGACAATGCGCACAAAAGACAGCCGGCGGACCGGCTGCGGATTTTTCCGCGGAAACTCCTCACAGTCTGATCCTGATCTCCCTGCCCGACTGCTCATAGTGGTAATATCTGACGCCCGCGGCATCAAACATCCGCTTGGAGGCACGGGTTCCCGGTGTATCCGCGTATTTGTCGCTGTCGTAGACGACGGTCCGGATCCCCGCCTGAATGATGGCCTTGGCACATTCATTGCAGGGGAACAGGGAGACATAGAGCGTCGACCCCTCGAGGCTCCCGCCGCGGTAGTTCAGGATCGCATTGAGCTCGCTGTGGACCACGTAGGGATACTTGGTGTCCAGTTCATCCTCCGCCTCGCGGTCCCAGGGGAAATCATCATCCCCGCAGCCGGCCGGCAGCCCGTTGTAGCCCATGGAGAGGATCTTGTGATCGGAGCTCACGATGCAGCATCCCACCTGCGTGCTGGGATCCTTGGAGCGCATGCCGGACAGCGCCGCCACGCCCATGAAATACTCATCCCATGTGATATAGCCTTCTCTCTTCATCCGTCCCACCTCTCATCGAGCGCCATAACCTTGGCGATCCTGCGGCTGTGCTTCTCCTCCCCGGAGAACGGGGTGTCCAGAAATACATCCACGATCTCGCAGGCGAGGAGCGGCCCGGTGAAGCCGCCGCCGAGCGCCATCACATTGGCATCGTTGTGTTCCCTGGTGAGCCTCGCCGATGTGGTCTCGGAAAGCAGCGCGCAGCGGATCCCGGGGACCTTGTTTGCCGCCATGGAGATGCCGATCCCGGTGGTGCACACGAGGATCCCCTTGTCACAGGTGCCGTCCGCCACGGCCTTTGCCGCCGCGATCCCGTAATCCGGATAATCACACGAGGAGGTATCGTGCGTGCCGAAGTCCTCCACCTCCTCGCCTCTCGATAACAGATGGGCTTTGACGGCCTCCTTGAGGGCGAAGCCCCCGTGATCACTTGCCAGTGCGATCTTTGCCATGACAGCTCCTTTCTCCGCGGATCCGCGGATGCTTCTCCCGATCCCTGTTCATACGCGGACGATATTGTGTCCGCAGGCCTTCTCCAGACGGTTCATCACCGCCCGGGACAGTTCGCCTTCCTCAAATCCCTCGGCACAGATCATCTCCATGCCCTCTTCATCGCACGCGCGGAGGATCCCGAAGAGATGATGCGCCACCTCCGCCGGATCATGCCTGCTGCCGGCCACAAAGACGCGCACGCCGCCCGGATACGCATCCGCCGTCTCGCGCGAGGCGATGACAGCCGTACGCTTCCCCTGTGCGAGCGCCTGTGCGGTCTCCTGCCGGATCCGCTCCACCATGGCGGCTTCGTCGCCCGTCACGAGGAGCATGCTCCCCTGCGGCGCGTAATGCCGGTAGCGCATCCCCGGCGCCTTCGGTCCGGGTCCCGCCGGGACATTGCCTGATCCCGCTTCCGGCGGCAGATCCGCTGCCGCATCCAGTCCCGGATCCGTCTCCACCTCCCCCAGTACCTCCCTGAGCATGGAGGGAGTGATATAGCCGGGCCGCAGGATCACGGGCTTCTCCTCCGTCAGATCCACGATGCTCGATTCCACGCCGATCCCCACTTCGCCGCCGTCGATGATCATATTGACCTGTCCGGTCAGATCCTCGATGCAGTGCGCAGCCGTTGTGGGGGAAGGTCTGCCGGAACGGTTTGCGCTGGGCGCCGCGATAAACCCGCCGCCGGCCGCGATCAGTTCCTGCGCCACCGGATGGGAGGGGAAACGCACCGCAACCGTATCCAGACCGCCGGTCGTTTCCGTCGGGATATCCGGATGCTTCTTCAGGATCATGGTGAGAGGCCCCGGCCAGAAACGTGCCGCCAGTGCATAAGCGGACTCCGGGATCTCCACGGCCGTCCGCTCCAGATCCGCTGTTTCCGCGATATGGACGATGAGCGGATTATCCGAGGGTCTGCCCTTGGCGGCATAGATCCTGCGCGATGCCGTGGCATCCAGCGCATTGCCGCCCAGCCCGTAGACCGTTTCCGTGGGAAAAGCGACCAGTCCGCCGCTCTTGATGATCTCTCCTGCCCGGCGAAGGATCTCCCTGCTCTCCGGCTCCCGGGCGCGTCCGGGATCGATCCGTACGATCTCCGTTTCCATGTCTGCCGGTCCGTCCGTGTCCGTCAGTTCGCCAATGCGTTGGCGATCGTCTCCCAGATATCGGGAGATTCCTGCCCCAGCTGCCAGGCAGCGACTCCGGCGATGCCGTAATTGCGCATGACGGAGATCTTGGTGCGGATGGATTCCGCATCCTCGATCCACACCTGCCGCAGAGTCCCGTCACTCTCCGTTAACTCGCCGTAATTCTGGCAGGTCTCGTCATCCCAGGCGAGGGTGATCCCCCTCTGCTCGACCCATTCCTGCGCGAGCGGCATGGACAGCGCATTGGAGGAGACTTCTCCGTCCTTTGTAGCCCAGACACGCGTATAGAAGGGGATCCCGCCGATCACCTTTTCGGGCGGGACCTCCGCCACCGTCCGCTTGATCCCGTTCTCCACATAGCCGATGGAGGCGACGCTGCCGGCCTCGCTGCTGCCGGCATAATGCTCGTCATAGCCCATGATGATCACGTAATCCGCCACCACACCCTGCTCCGCACGGTCGTAATGATCGTTCAGGTTGCCCATGGGGACATAATTATCGACGGACAATACCAGGGAATTCTTCCGGCAGGCGATGCCCAGTTCCCGGATGAACTCGATATAGTCCTCCCCGGAAGACGACGGGATCAGCTCGAAGTCCACATTGATACCGTCGAGCCCCACCGCGGCAGCCTCCGACATGAGGGAATCGATGATCCGCTTCCTCGTGGAGGCACGCGCGAGCGCCGATTCCGCATCCGCGTCGGGATTGTTGAAATTATCCACCACGCCCCAGACCTCGAGCCCCTTTGCATGGGCCTGCTGCACATACTCCGAAGTCGCGAAACTCGTGATATTGCCCTCACCGTCGCACAGCGCGAACCAGGTCGGCGCGATGGTATTGAGCCCCTGACCGCTGCCCGCGTCGGTGGAGGACAGCAGCGGCTGCAGCGTATCATTACCGGCCTTGCCGGCGACGAAATGCCAGACCATATCGATCATATAGGGTTTGTGAATGGACGTGTACTCTTCGGTTTTGTTCTGCGGCTTCAGCGCCTCCACACGGATGGGATCCGAAAGCCGTTTGTTCTCGACATAGCCGATGTAGGCATCCGCCGTGCGCACCTCGGACCAGTTCTCCATCTGCTCGAGGACGGTAACCCGCTCGCCTTTCTCCAGGTCGCGCAGGATCGCGCTCTTCACACCGCCCAGTACGCGCAGCTCGGTATCTTTGGTGACCGTCGCCTGATCAAAATCCGGCCAGTCATTCACCAGCCGGATCCGGGACGGATCCTCGAAATACTCCCAGGTGAGCGCCGTATACATGGTCACATAATCCACCAGCACCCACAGATCGTCGTCCCCCGGCCGCGCGATCGCGTAGTCGAGGCTCCCGTTCGAACCGTCCGTGGACGACCAGGTCTTCTCTCCGACGGTGGCCGTGATGATGGCCGACGGCGTCGTATAGACCAGCGTCCCGTCCGCCTTGCAATGATAGAAACGCCCGTTCAGCAGCGCATCCACATCGGACAGCGACAGATAACAGCCGCCGTCGAGCACCGCCGCCTTGATATCGATCCGTTCATCATTCAGTAATACCGCTGTTTCATCGGGATCCGTGATGCCGAAATATTCGTTTACATCCGCCCGTTCTCTGCTGTAGGAATACCTGTCCAGTGTACGCTGTCCCATATAAAAGCCGCCGATCAATAAAATGAGGACGACGGCTATGAACACGGGAATGATCTTCTTCATCCGCTTGCTCCTTTCCGACGTCCTCCATTATATCAGAAGTTCTCCTGCCCGTCATTGTTTTTGTGCACCGATGGGTTCCGTGCACCGTCGTGTCCTGACTGATCCTGTGACGTCCGGAACACCCGCCAAAAGAAGGATCTTTCCCGTGAAACCATCCCGATGGGTCCTCCGGCGGCATTCAAACTCCGATCATGAGACATCCCCTGCCCGCATCGGACGCAGAATAAAATGCGCCCTTGTTTCTTAAAGTTTTATAAAATGTTGATTCAGGGTAGATTGTTGGGGAATAGGTGCGCACAATGCGCTGAGAAAAGTCATCTCGCCGGGAAACCCGGACTGTCAGGCAGGTCACCCCCTTTCGGATGCCGTCTGGCCGGAGATATCTCATGCCCCCTTTATAGCACCGGTCCTCTTTCCGTGCAAGGATTTTCTGTCCTTTTTCCGCATTTTCGGCAATTTGCACAAAAACGGAGCCGCAAAACAGGGTTATTGACAATAGCAAACACATCGGATAGTATCAAATTGCACAAAAAACAGGTGTTTTTTCGAGGTGTTTTTTGACATGAAGATCGAACGGTTGAATGACCGGCAGATCCGTTGCACGCTCACGCGTGAGGATCTGGCAAAAAGAGGACTGCGACTCAGTGAATTCGCCTACGGGACGAAGAAGGCCCGTGCGCTCTTCCAGGATATGATGGAGCAGGCGAACTACGAGCTGGGATTTGACGCGCAGGATTATCCGCTGATGATCGAGGCGGTGCCCATGGGCCCGGAATGCCTCGTGCTCATCGTCACCATGGTGGATGATCCGGAGGAACTCGATACGCGCTTCTCCTCCTTCGGTCCCATGCTGGACGAGGAGGATGAGGATTTCGACGAGGAGGAGGAACCCTACGGCGATGAGCCGGAGGACAACACCTTTATGAAGATGCTGCGCGGCATGCAGGAGGAGAATGACTTCTCCGCCCTCGCCGACCAGCATAAGGCGCGCCTGAATCCCGTCAATGCGCGGAACATCCCGGGGCGCACGCCGGCACCGCAGCCCAGATCGATCGAGGATAAGGGCAGGGACAAGGATAAGGAAAAGGCCCGGAACAGGAAGGAGCCCATCGTGCGCGTCTTCTTCTTCGACACGATCCACCGGATCGAGCAGGCGGCCAAGCATCTGGACCAGAGCAAGACCGGTCCCATCGAGAGCACGCTTTATCGGGATAACGGCGACCGCCGCTTCTATCTCACGCTGAAGCAGGAACCCGGCAAGAACGGCAAGCCGACCGTGCGCTTCGTCTCGGTCTGCGCGCTGCTCGCCGAATACAGCGCCACGGCGGCCACGCCCGCCTTCTCCGAGGAGTATTTAAAGGAGCACTGCGAGGTGCTGATCCGGGGGAACGCGCTGGAACGGCTCTCGGCGATCTGAACCGGCTTACGCGGATACGGAAATGAGGAGCGGCCCCGAACGGGGCCGTTTTCTGTTATCCGGAACCGGAAAAAAGAGCTGCCGCAACGGATGCGGCAGCTCTTCTTCTGTTGCTTGTTGTAACCGTGGACTGCTTACGCCTTGGAATCGTCGTAGAGATCCACCAGCTTCTGCAGGTAGGCCAGTCTCGCCTTGGCGTTCTCCGCGGATGCCGCGTAGAGCTTCTCGGCATTCTCCGGATTGGCCTTGCGCAGGGACAGGTAACGCACCTCGCCGTCGAGGAAGTCCTGATAATCGCCGGTCGGCATCTTGGAATCCAGCGTGAACTTCTTCTCCGCAGCCGGATTGTAGCGGAACATATGCCAGTAGCCGGCTTCCACCGCACGCTTCTCCTCGGTCTGGACCTTGGCCATGCCGCCCTTGATCTTGAGACCGTGGTTGATGCAAGGCGCGTAAGCGATGATCAGGGAAGGTCCCGGATACGCTTCCGCCTCGGCGATCGCCTTGAGGGTCTGGTTCATGTCGGCACCCATGGAGATCTGGGCGACATAGACATAGCCGTAACTCATCGCGATGGAGGCCAGATCCTTCTGCTTGATCTGCTTGCCGCCCGCGGCAAACTGTGCCACCGCACCGATCGGGGTCGCCTTGGAGGACTGGCCGCCGGTGTTGGAATACACCTCGGTGTTCACGACCAGGACATTGATGTCCTTGCCGGAAGCGAGCACGTGATCGAGACCGCCGAAGCCGATATCAAAGGCCCAGCCGTCGCCGCCGATGATCCACTGGCTCTTCTTGGCCGCGAAGTCGGCGTTCTTCCTGACAAAGGCCGCCGCCTCGGAATTGTCGCCCGCGATGGAGGCGATCAGCTCGTCGGTCGCAGCGCCGTTGGCCGCGCCGTCCGCAAAGGTGTCGAGATACTTCTGCGCAGCGGCATTGCCGGCGGAAGCAAGCTTCTCGACCTGCTCCTTGATCTCATCACGCAGAGCGTTCTGCGCAAGCACCATACCGAAACCGAACTCGGCGTTGTCCTCGAACAGGGAGTTGTCCCAGGCCGGGCCCTTGCCCTCTTCGTTCACCGTGTAAGGTGTGGACGGGGAGCTGTTGCCCCAGATGGAGGTGCAGCCCGTCGCGTTGGCGATGTACATCCTGTCGCCGAAGAGCTGGGTGACGAGCTTCACATAAGGAGTCTCGCCGCAGCCCGCGCAGGCGCCGGAGAACTCGAGCAGGGGCTTCTTGAACTGCGCGCCCTTGATGGTGGTCTCCTTGAACTTCTCCACGACCTCCTTCTTGGTCGGCAGCGTCACCGCGTAATCGAAGAAGGCCTGCTGATACTCGTTGGCTGCCAGCGCACCCATGACCAGCGTGGAAGGCTTCTCTTCCTTCTTCTCCGCCATGGTGTTCGCCATACAGACATTCGCGCAGGAGCCGCAGCCCGTGCAGTCCAGAGCGGACACGACGATGGAGAACTTGTAGCCGGGCATGCCGTTCATATCCTTGACCGGCATATCGGCAGGGGCCTTCGCCGCCTCGTCCTCGGTCATCGCGACCGGACGGATCGCCGCGTGCGGGCAGACCAGCGCGCAGACATTACACTGGATACACTTCTCGGGCTCCCACTTCGGGACATTGACCGCGATGCCGCGCTTCTCGTAGGCAGACGAACCGGAAGGCGTAGAACCGTCGACGTAAGGAAGCACATCGGAGACCTTAAGGGTATTGCCCTCCTGGGCACTGACCTTGGTCTGGATGTTGTTGACGAAGTCCAGAACATCCTTGCGTCCGCCCTCGGCCTTCTTGAAATCAAGGCCTTCATCCTGCGCATCCTTCCAGGACTCGGGGATCTCGACCTTGATCAGGTTCTTCGGATCCGCGCCGGCATCGATGGCGGCCCAGTTCTTCTCGACGATATCCTGGCCCTTGTTGCCGTAGGTCTTCTGCGCAGCATCCTTCATGAACTTGAGGGCATCCGCCTCAGGGATGATCTTGGTGATGTTGAAGAATGCGGACTGCAGGATCGTGTTGATCCTGGTCGGGCCCATGCCGACCTCGACACCGATCTTGGAGCCGTTCATGATGTAGAAGTTGATCTTGTGATCATACATGTACTTCTTCACCTGGCCGGGGATCTCCGCATCGAGCTGTTCGACGGTCCACGGGCAGTTGAGCAGGAAGGAACCGCCGTCCACGAGCTCCTGCACCATGTTGAACTTGCGCATGTAGCTCGGATTGTGGCAGGCCACGAAATCCGCCTTGTGGATGAGGTAGGTGGACTTGATGGGCTTCTTGCCGAAGCGCAGGTGGGACATCGTCACACCGCCGGACTTCTTGGAATCATAATCGAAGTAGGCCTGCGCATACATATCGGTGTTGTCGCCGATGATCTTGATGGAGTTCTTGTTGGCACCGACGGTACCGTCCGCGCCCAGACCCCAGAACTTGCAGTTCGTGGTGCCCTTGGGCGTGGTGATGAGCGGATCGCCCGCATCCAGGGAGAGGTTGGTCACATCGTCATAGATACCGATCGTGAACTCTTCCTTCTCGGTGTTGTTAAAGACCGCCACGATCTGCTCGGGCGTGGTGTCCTTGGAACCGAGGCCGTAACGGCCGCAGTATACCGGGATCTGCTCGAACTTCGTGCCCTTGATGGCCGCGATGACATCCAGTGCGAGAGGCTCGCGCATGGCGCCGGGCTCCTTGGTGCGGTCGAGGACTTCGATGCGCTTGACCGTGGCAGGGATCGCTTCGACGAGGGCCTTGGCGGAGAAAGGTCTGAACAGGCGGACCTTGATAACGCCGACCTTCTCGCCCTTACCGACGAGATAATCGATGGTCTCCTCGATCGTGTCGCAGACGGAACCCATCGCGATGATCACGGACTCGGCATCCGGAGCGCCGTAGTAGTTGAAGAGCTTGTAATCCGTGCCGATCTTGGCATTGACCTTATCCATGTACTTCTGGACAATGGCGGGCATATCATCATAGCCGGTGTTGCAGGCTTCGCGGGACTGGAAGAAGATGTCCGGATTCTGCGCGGAGCCCATCTGGCGGGGATGATTCGGATTCAGTGCGTTCGCCTTGAACGCGTCGATGGCGGCATGATCGACCATCTCGTCGAGGTCCTTGTAGTCCTCGTCCCAGACTTCGATCTTCTGTATCTCATGAGAGGTGCGGAAACCGTCGAAGAAATTGATGAAGGGAAGCTTGCCCTCGATGGCAGCCATGTAAGCCACGGGCGTGAGGTCCATGACCTCCTGCACGCTGGAGTCGCACAGCATCGCGACACCGGTCTGACGGCAGGCATAGACATCGGAGTGATCGCCGAAGATATTCAGCGCATGGCTGGCGACGCAGCGGGCGGATACATTGAAGACACCCGGAAGACGCTCGCCGGCGACCTTATACAGGTCGGGGATCATGAGCAGCAGACCCTGGGAAGCGGTATAGGTGCTGGTCAGAGCACCGGCTACCAGAGAGCCGTGCACGGCACCCGCGGCGCCCGCCTCGGACTGCATCTCGGTGATCTGCACCGTACGCCCGAAGAGATTCTTCTTGCCCTTCGTCGCCCACTCGTCGACATGCTCGGGCATGACGGACGATGGCGTGATGGGATACATGGCAGCGACTTCCGTAAACGCATAGGATGCGTATGCGGCAGCTTCGTTGCCGTCCATGGTTTTCATCTTTCTTGCCATTTTCGGTTTCCTCCTACGTTGAAATTGTGTTGCGCTGACGCCATCCGCAAGCCGACGGCTCAGACTTGGTACCGCTCTCCATAGTACCATTTTCGGGGCGGACTGTCAATCAAAGACACGCCGAAAGAGCGCCGGTATGACGGTCTCTTAAGCGCGGGGACGGGCAAAGAGGCGGCGAAGTTTCTTCATCTCATGGAAATACGCGGGGATCAGAAAGAGATCCGCGGCGATCCAGGCACAGGGATTGGCGAAGCAGGCGCCGAAGAAGCCGGCCGCGGGCACCAGAACAGCCGCGACGGTGATCCGCGCGATCATCTCACAGACCCCTGCCAGGATCGCAAAGGTCGGGAAGCCGAGTCCCTGGATCAGGAAACGCACGATATTGACCAGAGCCAGAGGGATATAAAACGCGCTGTTGACGATGAGGAAGGTATGCGCCGCATCCAGGAGCGCGCTCTCCCCCGCGTCGACAAAGAGCCCCGCCAGATCCCTGCCGAAGAACCACAGGATCCCAAAGGCCAGCACGGAATACACACCACCGAGGAGCACGCTGTCCTTGAGCCCCTCTCCCACCCGGTCGAGCTTCTTCGCGCCGACATGCTGTCCGCCCCAGGTGGACATGGCGGTCCCCAGCGCATCAAAGGGGCAGCAGAAGAACATGCTCACTCTGGCCGCGGCCGTCACCGCCGCCACCGCATCCGAGCCAAGCCCGTTGACCGCCGTCTGCAGGATCACCGAACCGACCGCCGTGATGGAGTATTGCAGACCCATGGGCAGGCCCATCGCCAGGAGCTTCCTCATGTGGTCCCGATCGGGAGCCATCTCTCCGGGCTTAAAGCGCAGGATCTCCAGAGAAGTCCTCATGAACACCAGACAGCACACGCTCGCCAGCACCTGGGAGAGAACGGTGGCCAGCGCCGCGCCCGTGACGCCCAGGCCGAGCCCGCGGATGAAGAACAGATCCAGGGCGATATTGACCAGCGCGGAGATCACCAGAAAGATGAGCGGATGTCTCGAATCTCCCAGCGCCCGGATGATCCCGGCCAGGAGGTTATAACACAGCGTCACCGGCAGCCCAAGAAAGATCACCAGGATGTAGCTGTAGGCGTACGGATAGACATCCGCCGGCGTGTTCATGGCGTTCAGGATCCTGCCGCACAGGAGCGTCACGACGATCGTGACCGCCGCGGAGATCATCGCGCCGAGATATACGGCATTGGCGACAAAACGGCGCAGTCCCGCGTGATCTCCCGCGCCGAAGCGCTGGGCCACGGGGATGGCAAAGCCGCTGCTCGTCCCGATGCAAAAGCCGACGATCAGGAAGTTGACGGCTCCCGTGGAGCCCACGCCGGCCAGCGCCAGCTTGCCCAGGAAACGCCCCACGATCATCGTATCGATCAGGGTATAGAACTGCTGGAACAGGTTGCCGAGGATCATCGGCATGGAAAAGCCCAGGATCAGCCGCATGGGCCGCCCCTGTGTCATATCCCTGACCGCGATCCGGTTGCTCCTCTTCCCCGTCACCATACTCCGTTCCCGTCCCCCGCCTTCCGGCACGTTCCTCTTCGCACGCCCACATTTTACCCGTCGGGCACCCGTTCGTCAAACGCCGGACAGCCTCGCTGAAAAAGCCGAAAAAGGGCCGCCGCTCTCCTTCGGGAGGTTCATTTTGATCTCCCCGTTTTCGCTTGTTACCCGCCGCTAAATTTCCCCCATTCCCTTGCAAAGTGAAAGCCTATCCTTTATCATTGAAACAGCCGGTCCGGGCAAGGTCCGGTTGCGCAAAAAAGCGCTCACCAGATGCACCTGTGGCATCATCATTACGAGGAAGGAGATAAGAAAATGGCATACGTGATCAACGACACCTGCATCAGCTGCGGCTCCTGTGCGGCACAGTGCCCTGTCAGCGCGATCTCTCAGGGGGATTCCCAGTACAATATCGACGCCGATACCTGCATCGACTGCGGTTCCTGCGCCGGCCAGTGCCCCGTGGGCGCGATCAGCCAGGGCTGAGACGACAGCGTCACAAAAACAAGCCCCGCGGCAGCTGCCGCGGGGTTCTTTTTATCTCTCCATCGTTTCGAACCGGGTGTACTCGGGAAGCCATACCAGAGTGACCGTGCCCAACGGCCCGTTTCGGTGCTTGGCGATGATGATATCCGCCTCGTTCTTCCGTTCGGAATCCTTCTTATACCTGTCCTCCCTGTGAATGAACATGACGACGTCCGCGTCCTGCTCGATCGCACCGGATTCACGCAGATCCGAGAGCACCGGTGTCTTGTCCGTCCGGTCTTCGACCTTACGCGAGAGCTGCGAGAGGGCGACTACCGGCACATTGAGTTCCCTGGCGATCCCCTTCAGGGAACGGGAGATCTCGGCGATCTCATTCTGCCTGGACTCGGCTGCCCGTCTGGAGGAGCCGCTCATGAGCTGCAGATAATCGATGAAGATCGCGCTGATATTATGCTCCGCTTTATACCGGCGGCAGCGGCTGCGCATCTCATTGACACTGATGCCCGAGGTATCGTCAATGATGAGCTTCGTCGGTCCGTACTCGGCAGCACTGTCCAGAAGGCTTTCCCATTCGGAATAGTTGAGGTCGCCGGTACGGATCTTCTGAGAATCCACATGCGCATGCATGGCCAGCAGACGGTTCGCCAGCTGGATCCTGGGCATCTCGAGGGAAAAGAACGCGACCGCCTGATGCCCCCTGAGGATCATATTCTGTACGATATTGAGTGCAAAGGCCGTCTTCCCGACAGAAGGCCGCGCCGCGATCAGGATCAGATCGGAGGGCTGGAAGCCCGACGTGTAATAATCCAGATCCCTGTAATGCGTGGCAACGCCCGTGACCGAACCCTTGGCCCGGCTGGCAGCATTGATCTGCTCGAGCGCTTCGGCGATCGTCTTGCGGAACGGCACGTATTCGCCCGCGTTCTTCTGCTGCGTGACCCGGAAGATCTCCTGTTCCGCCTCTTCCAGGATCGCCTTTGTATCGCCGCCCGTATAGCATTTGTCCGAGATCTCTCTCGTAACACGGATCAGATTCCGCAGCCGCGAACGGTCCAGGACGATCTGTGCATATTCCCCGGCATTGCCGATGACGGGCGCCCCGTCGATCAGGGAGACGATATAGGCGAGATCCGTGATCCGGGGCGGCGCGTTCATCTCCCTCAGCCGCTCCTGGAGTGTCACGGCATCGATCGCCCTGCGCTCGTCATAGAGCGACACGATCGCATCGAACAGCATCCCCAGCTGCTGGTCATAGAAATCCTTACCGGTGATGAGGCTCGCCACCTGGTCGATGTTGCCGTTGTCCGCGAGGATCGCCCCGATGACGGACTGCTCCGCCTCGAGGGAATGCGGCATGGCCCTGGCAGGTGTCTGAACCGCCGGATCCTCCACCCGGTATTCTTCCGGTTCCATCACGGCTGATCCACCTGCACCACACGGACCTTAAGCTTCGCCGTGACCTCCGGATGGAGTTTCACGGGCAGCTCGACCGTGCCGAAGGCCTTGATCGGCTCATCCATGACGATCTTCTTCTTGTCGATCTCCAGATCATGCTGCTTCTTTAAAGCCGTCGCGATCTCCTTGGTGGATACCGCCCCGAACACCTTACCGCTCGTGCCGCCCTTCATCCCGATCTCCACGGTGACGGCGCCGATCTGTCCGGCGAGCGCCTGCGCCTCCTCGAGACGCACCTGGGCGAGCTTGTCCTCGCGGCGCTTCTGGTTCTTCCACTCGTTCATATTCTTCTCGTTGGCGGCGACCCCGAGCTTCTGCGGGATCACATAGTTCTTGGCATAGCCGTCGCTGACCTCGACGATCTCGCCGCGCTTGCCGAGCTTCTTCACATCCTCCGTCAGTATGATCTTCATAGCGTTCCCTCCTCGATTCCCTTGTCAAGCGCCTCGCGGATGATCCCCACCGCCTCGGTCGCCGACATATCCTCCAGCTGGCAGCCGGCCTCGTTCATATGCCCGCCGCCGCCGAACTGTTCCATGAGTACCTGCACATTGACCTCGTCGATGGAGCGGGCGCTGACATAGATCCGTCCCTGATAAGGTGTGCACACGAAGCTGGCCCGGATCCCCTTGATATTGAGCAGTTCGTTCGCCGCCTGGGCTCCGATGACCGTGGGACTCTCCACCTCGTCGTCCGGATCGCAGATCGTGATGGCGAAGCTCCCCCGGTAGATCTCGGCCTGCGAGACCGCGTCCGCACGGGCCTTGTATTCCAGCGCATCCTCCCGGAAGAGCTTCTTGACCCGGGTCACATCGGCACCGTTGCGCCGCAGGAACGCTGCCGCTTCAAAGGTGCGCACGCCGGTCTTTGACGAGAAATTGTTCGTATCGATCATGATGCCGGCATACATGCTGTCCGCTTCCTCCGCACGGACCCGCACCGTGCCGTCGATATACTGCAGGATCTCCGAGACCATCTCGCAGGCGGAGGAGGCGTAGGGCTCCACATAGGAGAGCGTGGCATTCTCGATGACCTCGGTCCCCTGCCTGTGGTGGTCAAAGACCACGATATACTTGCACATCCGGAGCAGCTCCGGACACTCCGTGATGCTGGGCTTGTTGACATCCACGACGACGAGCACCGTATCCGGTCCCACCGCATCGAGCGCATGGGCGCTGTCGATGATCATGTCCTCCTCGTAATCGGGGTTGTCGCGGAACAGATCGATGAGCGGGCGTACGGAACTCGTGACCTCATTGACCACGATCTGCGCCTGATGATCGAGCGACTGCGCGATGCGGTAGATGCCGACGGCGGAGCCGAAGCTGTCCGCATCCCCCTGCCGGTGCCCCATGACGAGCACATTATCGCGGCCGGCGATGATCTCCTCAAGCGCATGCGCCTTAACACGCGCCTTGACTCTCGTATTCTTCTCGATCTGCTGGCTCTTGCCGCCGTAGTAATAGGTCGAATCCGGCGTCCGCACGACCGCCTGGTCGCCGCCGCGGCCCAGGGCCAGATCGATGGCGCTCCTCGCGAACTCGTAGTTCTGGGAATAAGACAGGCCGTCCACGCCCATGCCGATGGAGAGCGTCACGGCCATCTCATTGCCGATATTGACGGTCTTCACATCCTCGAGGATATCGAAGCGTGCCTCGCAGAGCGCCGTGCAGGAGCTCTTGGGCATCACCAGGAAATACTTGTCCTTCTCGATCTTCTTGGCGATGCCGCCGGAAGAGGCCACATATTTATTGACCTTTCTGTCGATCAGCGCGATGAGCAACGACCGCCGGACCTCCTCCACGCTCTCGAGCGCCTCTTCATAATTATCCAGATAGATGAGGCCGGCCGTGAGGCTCTGATCGTCGATCTCGCGCAGCGCGAGCTTCAATGCCGTCTCGTCGAAGAGATAGATCGCGATGAGGCTCCCCTCATAGGTGGTCTCGTCGATGATATCGCTGTTCTCCGCCATCTCCGTCAGATCGATCCGCTTCATCTGGAGGGAGAAGCTCTGCTCCCCGTAGTCCAAGTCCATCTGGATCTCATCAAGCGAATCCTCTCCGAGCGGGAGCTTGTCCGTCGTCACGGAGGGGAAGATGGAGGCGATGGAGCGGTGTGTCCCGCGCTCCTCGTGCACCACGCGCTCAAAGGCGCGGTTCGTCCACAGGATGTGCCCGGTGTCATCCAGCAGCGCGCTCGGCAGATCGAGCTGGCGCAGCAGCGTCTTCTGGATCTGGCCGTACTCCGTCGCGAAGCTGATGAGCTCGTTCATGATGATCGAGCGGGAATTCAGATACAGCAGCAGGTTCACGAGGAAATAGACCGCGATGAACGCAGTCAGGATCATGCCCGACTTGCGGTTCACGGTATAGATAAAGGTGTTGACGGCGATCAGCGCGATCCCCAGCCACAGCGATGCCAGCAGAAATGCGTGCATCTTGCCCTTGAATCTCACACGTCGTTTGCGTGCCATTCGGTGTTCTCCCCGGCCTCTTCGCTACACTGCTTAATGAAAGGTGACCGTAAACTCACCCACGCGCATGCCGCTGCCGACCTCGCTCTGCACACGGCCCTTGAGTTCCTCGTCCACACGGTAGTCGATCGACACGCCTTCCCTGGCGCCGTCCGCCGTGCTGTCGAGCTGTGCCCTGCCCCCGTTAAAGCTCATGTCCACGACCTCGCTCTCAAAGCACAGGCCGTTGTCATAGACCCAGGAAACACCGCCCGCCGTGACTCTGCCTTCCTCAAAATGATACCCCTTGTAGGTATCCTCCTTCATCTTGAGCGGCTTGCCGTTGGGCTTGATCCATCCGTCCTGCGTATAGGAAGCGATGAGCGTCTCCGCGGTCGAGAAGTCGTCCGTGCGCACCTCTCCCTTGGAGATCTTCACGATCTGCAGCCCCTCCGGGCCCTTCTTCACGGCGACGCCGTTCGGTTTTCCGCCGGAGAAGGAGGCGAACCAGGTGCAGTCCTTATAGCCGTGGATCGCGTAGCCCTTGAGTTTGGAGCCGCCGAAGATGCCGATGTCGGCGGTATCCCCGTGCGAGCGGACCGCATAGCCCTTGATGTTGACACCGGCGAATTCGCCCAGATCGAAATATCCATTTCCGTAGCGCAGATTCAGCCCGTTCGGCTTGCCAAAGCGCTTGTTGCCCACATAATGCTCGCCCTTGTACTCATAATCCTCCGCCGTATAATCCGTGGAGGTAAAGGCCGCGAGCTTCCCCGCGCCGGAGCCGATGAGCCGGATGCCGGCGAACACGAGCAATGCCAGCACGACGACCGCCGCGATCGCGAGGAGGATCTTCTTAAAGAAGGGATCCTGCTGCCGGAAAGCGGGCGTCTCTCTGTCCGCTCCCGCGCGTCCGATCCTGCGGCCTCTGCCGCGCCTGCCGGATGCGGATCCGTCCGTGCCGTGCTCCCCTGCCTGCTTTCCGGGTTCCAGTCCCAGATTCTCCAGTTCCTCTTCCGGATACAGGACCTTATAAGAGCCGTCGCCGACGGGCTGTGCCTGATGATACTGCTCGACGAACTGCCGGATCTGCTGCGGGGCGACGTCCCTGCGGGAGAGCATGCCCTGATAGGCGGTGCCGTTGAAGCCGTAGGCTCTGGTGATCTGGGACGCGATCTGCGCGGCCTGGTCAATGCCGGGATTGCGGAGCTCATCGATCTCCTTTTTGGACATCCCCTGCACGAGGTAATCATAGAGCACCCCGGCGATCAGTTCGGTGGGATAGAGACCGTCATTCCACTGGGATGCTTCGCCCGGTGTGAGATTGTTTCCTTCCTTCGGCATTGCTGTCACTCCTCCTTATCAAGGCAGGTCATACATCCTTTTATTTTAATCGAATAACCGTTCGGCGTCA
Organism: Lachnospiraceae bacterium; assembly: GCA_017535945.1. Classification (GTDB taxonomy): domain Bacteria; phylum Bacillota; class Clostridia; order Lachnospirales; family Lachnospiraceae; genus Butyrivibrio. The sequence continues at coordinate 10,725 of JAFXTJ010000058.1, read as the reverse complement.
ACCTGAGCGGGACGCTTGCCTTTCGCGCATATGCAGCGCGCAAAAAAAGACCCGGCAGCCGTAGCTGCCGGGTCATCCGTGTAACAATCGATCTTGGTCGAAATCCGTGCGCTCTTCAGTCCTCGACGTAAGCCATCAGCGCCAGATGACGCGCGCGCTTGATCGCCACGGTGAGCTCCCTCTGATGTCTCGCACAGTTGCCCGTGATGCGGCGGGGCAGGATCTTGCCGCTCTCGGAGACGAACTTCTTGAGCTTTGCGGTATCCTTGTAATCGATACCGGCTTCCTTGCCGCAGAACGCACAGACCTTCTTCCTCCTGTGCATGCCGCCGGGTCTTCTTCTCGGGGCATCGCCCCTGTCACTTCTTCCAAAAGCCATTGTTTCTACCTCCCAATCCAGGATCAGTCTTGTTGAATGTCTTTAGTTAAAAGGCAGCTCCTCGTCGATCCCGTCCGGGATGTTCATGAAGCCGTCTCCGGCTGCCTGCGGTGCCTCCGCTGCGGGAGCGCCGCCGCCAAAAGATCCGCCGGCCGGAGCACCGGAAGCGTTCTTGCTCTCCGCGAACTCCTGCTCCTCGATCACCACATCGGTGGTGTAGATCTTCTGACCTTCCTTGTTGGTGTAGCTGCCGGTCTGGATCCGGCCCGTCGCCACGATCTTGGTCCCCTTGTGGAGATACTTCTCCGCAAACTCGGCGCTCTTGCCGAAAGCCACACAGCTGATGAAATCAGCGGTCTGGGCGTCCGGGTTGTCACGCCTCACAAAGCGCCTGTCCACCGCGAGGGTGTAGCGCGCGACAGCGGAGGAATTCTCCCCCTGGGAGTAACGGATATCGGGATCGCGGGTCAGCCGGCCCATTAAGATAACCTTGTTCATAAGATGCTCATCCTTTCTGTGTTATGCAGCCTCGTTGCGGACACACAGATACCGGATGACATTGTCGGCGATACGCATGCGCTTCTCGATCTCGGCCGGGGCCGTCGGCTCCGCTTCGAACCGGAAGAAATAATAGAAGCCCTCGTTCATCTTGTCGATCTCATAGGCGAGACGCTTCTTCCCCCAGTCCTCCACTTCCGTGATCTGACCGCCGAACCGCTCGATGAGCGCCTTGACCTTGTCGACAACGGCGGTTCTCGCCTCGTCATCGATCTTGGCGTTCACAACTACTGCCAGCTCGTACTTGTTCATGTTCCCTTGTACCTCCTTTTGGTCTTTGGCCCCCGTGGGAGACGGGAGCAAGGATCGAAATGTTTTCACGGAACTCGAATTATAGCAAAACAGGCCGCGGATTGCAAGGCGTTTGTTGGATAACGGGCGATATTTATTCCCTGATCCACTTCGCGTAGACCGTCATATCGACCTCCGGAGAAGCCACGACAGGCCCGACCTGCGTGTGGCAGGCCCTCTCTTTGTACCATCCGCCAAAGGTGTATCCCGCGCGGCGTGCCGTCGGCAGGAGGTACCCGTTGTCCGTCCTGCTGTCATAGGAGGTGATATATCCCATCCGCGAGGTGTCGAGGACCGCCTCGTGATGCCCGAAGAGACCGTCGTTCAGGTCATAGCAGATCGTATAGCGGTGGACGAGCCACTTCGCGTACAGGGTCTGATCTCCGGCGGTCCCGGCGGCGATCTGCGTCACCTGCTTTCTGCACGCCGCGTCACTGTACCAGCCGAGGAAGGTGTTCCCCATGAGCGCCGGCTCCCCGAGATCGATCGCGGGAGAGTCGATCGTGAATTCCGCCGGGTTCCGGTTTTCCACCCCTTCCATATTCATATACACGATGTGATACATCGCCTTCTTCCACACACCGTAGAGCGTCACCGCGTTGTCCGCCGTCCGGACATTCCCGTCGGTATAGACGAGGCCTTCGCCGGTGACCGCCTCTTTGTCGGCGCAGATCACCTGCCGCTCCTCCGCCTCACGTCCGGCAGCCGCAGCCGCCGCTGCGCTCTCCGTGCTCCAGCCCAGGAAGTCATAGCCCTTGACCTTATAACCGTTCGCGTTCAGCGCTTTGGACGTGAGATAGGTGAGTTTCTGCTGCGCCATCCTGCCGGTCAGCGTGACATCCGCCGGTGCGTCCGCCGTGAAGGTCACGGTATACGAACCGCCCGTCCACTTCGCCCACAGATCGATGTCGCCCGCTTCCGAGCCGCTGATCGACGTCACCTTATTCTTACACGCCTCATCGCGGTACCACCCGGCAAAGGTGCAGCCGTCCTGCGCCGGTGCGGCCGCGAGCGCAGCTTTGCCGGTGCCGTAGCGGTAGGTGTCCGGGATCGTCTCCTCCCCTCTCGTGTGGTAGGTCAGGGCGAACTCCTCTCTCAGCACTGCCCGCCGCCAGACGGCATAGAGCGTGACACTCTGGTTGTTCTTATTCAGCTGCGCAGCGAACCCGCTGCCGTCGATCACCTGTCCGTCCGCATACTGCACGGCCGCCGCATTGCCCTGATCCGTCTGTCTGACGCTCCACCCCAGGAAGACCATGCCGTTCCTGACATACTGATTGTGCGCAAGCGGCGCCTCCTGTCCGTACACGAATTTCTGCGCGGTCATATTGCCGCTGTTCTTGCCGTTACCGTCGAATTTTACGGAATAGGCATAAGGTGTCCACCGGGCCGTCAGCTGCAGATCGCCCGTCGTATTCTTCGCGATCTGGGTGACCTTCTTCCCGTCCGCGCCGTACCAGCCGTCGAAGCCATACCCTGCGCGCACCGGTGCCGGCAGCTTGAACGGGAGACCATAGTCTCTGCCGCCCGCACGGTAGGTCTGACCGTAGCGGTAGGAATCGGCATAGCTGTCTCCGGCCGCCCGGGTGCCGCCGTCCGTATCATAGGTCACCGTAAAGGTCTGCTGCCAGACCGCGTAGAGCGTCACCACCGCCGTGCCGTTGTTCTTCCGGCCGATCCCCAGATCCGCCTCCGTGACCGGCTGCTTGTCCGCGCAGATCGCGGCCGCGGCGATCTCTTCCGCCGCATCCGGCGCCGCGGGATCGATCCGCGTCCCGGACCAGCCCAGGAAGACATAGCCGCCCCGCTTGTACTTGTTCGCCGTCAGTGCCTTGCGCACGCCGTAGGAGAAACCCTCCTCCGGCATCAGATCGCCGTTCGCGTCATTCGTGGCGCCGTTGCCGTTAAAGCACACCTGATACGTGTACGGGATCCATTTCGCCCAGAGATCGAGGTCTCCGGTCGTCCCCTGCTTCAGGGCAGCGATCTTATTCTTATAGGTATTCTCGCGGTACCATCCGCCGAACTGATAGCCCACGGGCCAGCCCGCACGGTCCGGTGCGAGCAGCGCGACTGTCGGTGTATCGGCGTTGTAGCAGAGCGCATCCGCCTCATCGGCATACCCCGTCACCCTGCGCAGATCCAGATTGTCCGGATGGTTCTCCCCGCCGTTCGTGTGCCAGGTGATGGAGTATTTCACCGGGATCCACTGGGCATAGAGCGTGATGAGGCCGCCCTCTCCCTCCGGCAGAGCCGGGATCACCAGCCGCAGATCCACCGGATCCGTCTTGCTGCCGTCCGTCGCATAGTAGTCCGCGTCCCCGGCGGCGCCGCTCTTTCTCCTGCACCAGCCGGCAAAGGTGTATCCCGTCCGTTTGAAGGCATTATCCGTGAGACAGACCGGCTTCGCGTCGGTGCCGAGCGTCGTCACCTTCATCTCGCGCATCGTGCCGGCGGTCGCTCCGTTGCCGTCATAGCGGATCGTCGTCGTCATCGGCCGCACAGCGATGGAATACGTGGCGGTCTTCGTCCCGCCGTAATCCCCTCTCCCGCGGATCGTGAGCTTCGCAGTGCCCTTGCTGACATTGTTCTCATAGGAGACGATCTCATAATCCTCCTGTGTGAGCACGCTGCCGGAGATTGTCACGGTGATCTCCTCCTTGCCGGGGCGGACTTCCCGGCCGGTGTAGAACTGGTTCGCGACCTTGACTGTCGCCTTGCCCACATCGCCGGTGACGATCCGGTAGGTTCCCTCCGCTGTGCCGGTGTAGAGTGCTTTCTCTCCTTCTTTCGCATCCACCGTGATGCGCAGCGTCGTCCCCGCGGGGACCATGTCATCGGCCTGTACCTCCGAACCGGTCCAGTCCCTGACACCGTTCTCCAGCACATAGCCGCCATGACGGAAGGTGCCGTCCGCGAGATCCGTGTCCTCCGTATAGTAGTACTTCACACTCTTCGCATCGTAATCGGCGGCCGCGAGTGCCGTGCCGTTCACGTCATAGAGTTTAAACGAGGTGGTGTAGTTCTTCTTCGCTCCCTTGTAGACCACATCCTGCGCATCCAGCGTGAGCAGCGGTGTGCCGTCCGCATCCGCCGCGGCAAGCGACTGCTTTGCAACCGTGAAATACAGATCCTGCCGGATGCCGGTGAGATCACCCTTGCCGGTGATCTTGACCGCCGGGAGCTTCGCAGCATTACTGCCGTCATTGACCGCCGTATTGTTCGTCCAGGATAAGGTGTAATCCACGCCGGCGGTGAGCTGCCGCTCCGCCTCCGGTGTCACACCGTCTTCCTCAAATGCCGTGGCAAACCATACAACAGGTTCCGGCTTCGCGCCGCCCTTGGCATAGGCCGTTTCTTTATATGGTGCTGCCGCAGGCCACGCCGCACCGGTCTCATCCGTCACACGGATCCGGTGCTCCGGATCGGTCTTCAGATCGTAGGCCTTGATGGACCAGGTCTTCTTCCATGTCCCCGTATAATTCCCGATCCCGGTGACGATCATCGCCGCCGTGCCGGCATCCGTATTCTTCTCATAGGAGACGATATAGTCGCCGGTGATCCGGCCCTCCCCGTCGACATAGCAGCCGTTCGCATCCCGCAGATATTCTCCCTGTCCGTCCTTTGCCGCCTCGGTGAGCAGCGTCTGCTTATTCCGGTCCGTGTAGATCCGCACGGACTTAGTCTGCGGCTGACCGGTGTAGACGGTCGCATTCGTATCAAAGCCGTCGATGACACAGCGGGAGATCGCCGTACCGGTGATCGTGTAGGTCTTGGACTGCATCCCGTAATATTCGCCGATGCCGGTGACCGTCATCGTCGCCGTGCCGGCGTTCCGGTTGTTCTCATAGACGATGAAGTAATCACCGTTCACGGGATCGCCGTTCGCATCCCGCTCTGCCTCATGTAGCGCAACACCATTGTAGGTGACGACGGGGCCCGTCTGTCCGGGGACGATCCCGCTTGCGGAAGCCGCGGCGTCCGCATTGTAGGCCACATTCCTATCGTAGGTGATCACCGCCTTGGCAAACGGTTTTGTCGCTGCCTGGGAACGCTTTGCGATCGTAAAGTTCCCGGTCAGGCTGCCGTTGTAATTGCCCTTGCCGGTAACCGTCACCGTCGCCGTGCCGGGTTCCTTATTATTCTTATGGGAAACGGAATAATCCGTGCCGGCCGTCAGCAGCCGCTTCCCGTCGTAGACCCGGAGCGCCTCTGCGGACAGGGTGATATTCGCACCCGTGTAGAACTGATCGGCGACCGGTGCGATCCACAGACCCGCCGGTACATCCGCCGCGGTACCGGTGGCACCATGCGCCGCGAAGTATGCCTGATCCGCTGCCGTCACATCACCCCAGTCCTCTGCATCCTCTGCCAGTTTGTAGACGGCGGCGGTGACCGCACTCTCCGCATGCCCGTCTGCAACGGCGATCGCCCGGATCGTCACCTGCCGTCCCGGCTCTCCGGGCTGCGCCCCCTGAATCCGGACCGCGATGCTCTCCGCCGGGATCTCACCGGTGTAGAGTGTGCTCTCCGCCGTCGGATCATCGCCGTTTGTCGTGTAGTAGATCCTCGCATCCCGCGCCGCACAGGTGAGCAGGATATGCGTATCGGAAGCGATCACGGCGCCGTCTGCCGCCGCGGGCTCCTCCGCAACAGAGATCACCGGTGCCGCCGTCGCATAGAGCACCGTCCAGTCCGCATAGATTGTATGATCCGCCGTGATGTTTGCCAGCGCCGGATCCGCCCATACCGTCTCGAGCGTATCACCGAGGGCCGTCCCCGGTCCCGCACCCAGCGTCCACCCGGCGAAACGGTACTTCGTCCGCACCGGCTTCTCCGCCGCAAGCGCGTTTGCCTCGCCCTCCGTGAGTCCGTCAGTCATCGCATCCGCGAGGGAACTCTGATAAGGAACGGTATATTCCAGAGATTCCAGACGGTCAAAGAGACCGCCGCGGAGCCTAAATACAACGCGGTACAGATGCGGCGCCCAGCGCGCGTAGAGCGTGTGGGCGGAATCGATCGCGAGCACCGTATCCGCACGCACTTCTACCCCGTCCTGCACATCCCGCGCCGAATCGGTGAACCAGCCCACGAAGTCATAGTGTTCCTTTACCGGGACAGGCAGTTCGCCGTAGACCTGATCATAAGTGACCGTCCTGCCGTCGATCGCCGCGATCCCTTCTCCGGGATCAAAAGATACGTTATAGCTATTTGCCTCCCAGCAGGCAAACAGCGTCACTTCCTCCAGCACGGTCGCCACGGTCTCCGCACTCACTGCTTCCCCGTTCTCCGCCGCCGTGTACCAGCCGGTGAAGCGGTAACCCTTCCGTCCCGGTGTCGGGAGTTCACCGTAGGCTGTCTCATAATCCACGAGCTTGCTCTCCGGATCCACGCTCCCGCCGTTCGCATCAAAGAGGAGCACGCAGGCGACCGGCTGCCAGTGTGCATACAACGTATGATCCGATGCCGTCGTCATCGCAGTCGCCGCCGTGACCGCATCCCCGTCCTCTGCCGCGGTATACCATCCGGTAAAGGTGTAACCCTCCCGGTTCACCTCCGCCGGCAGTCCAGCATAGGTCGCATCGTAAGTCACGTCCAATGTGTTATCAGTCAGTTCACCGCCCCGCGCATCCAGCGTCACACGGTAGGTGTTCGCCGCCCACTGTGCATAGAGCGTAATGCTGCCGCCATCCGTCGCGACCAGCCCGGTCACACCGGCACCCGCCGCATAAGCGGCACCCTTTCCGTTCGCCTGCGTGTTCCACCCGGTGAAATGATAACCGGTCTTCTCATAACCGTTCGCCGCCAGCGCGGTCTCCGTCCCGTAGACCGCATCCTGCGGCTCCACCAAACCCGTACCGCCGTTGCCGTCATAGACGATCTGATAGGCATGCGCGTTCCACCGGGCATACAGCGTGTGAGCCGCGGCCGTCGTAACGACCGTATCCTTCGTCACCTCGCTGCCGCCCGTCTCCGCCGTATACCATCCGGCAAAGTCATACCCCGTGCGTGTGCTCACCGGAAGCGTGCCGTATTTCCCGGCATAGGTGACCGTGATCTGCCGGGCAGACGAACCACCCAGAGAATTGAAACGAACCGTGTATGTCGCCGCCTTCCAGCGGGCGTAGAGCGTATGCTCCTCCACCTGTTTGCAGACGGTCGTGTCCTTTACCTCTGTCCCGCCGGTCGATGCCGTATACCAGCCGGTAAAGTCATATCCGGTCCGGACCGGGCGCGGCAGTGCCGTGCTCCCGCCATAGGCACTGTCATAGGCCACATAGCGGAAGCTCTCCGTGGTCTGTCCCTCTCCGGCGTCGAAGTTCACTTTTGCCTCCAGCGGTGTCCAGTGCGCATAGAGCGTATGTTCCTCGTCCGCCGTCACGAGCGAACCCTCCGTTTTCTTCGCTCCGCCCTCTGCCAGGGTATACCATCCGTCAAAGGTGTACCCGAACCGCTCCGGTGTCGGGAGTTCTCCATAGGCCGCCCCGTAGGTCACATTCTTGCCGGCCGGATCGACCGTTGCACCGGTCCCGTTCGCGTTGAACCGCACCGCAAAGGTCTTCGGTGTCCAATGCGGATACAGGGACTGATCCTGCAATTCCATGAACAGATCCGTCGGCGATACCGGGTCTCCGCCCGTGGACGCCGTATACCAGCCGGCGAAATCGTATCCGCTGCGGATCGCGTTCGGCCACAGGCCGTATTCATCATACGCATCGTAGCGTTCGCCGTACCGCACCTGACGGGTCTTCACCCGTGCCTGATCCGCGGAGGATAATGCCTGACCGTTCTCATCCGCCGGAGTGGCAGTCCCGAACACAAAGGTCAGCGTGTGCATCTCCCCGAGCCAGCGGGCGTACAAGGTGTGGTTCGCCGCCTTTGTGACGGCGGTCTGCGCCGTCACCTGACTGCCGCCTGTAGCTGCCGTGTACCAGCCCTGGAAAGAGTAGCCTGTTCTGGTCGCTTCCGGCAATGCGCCGTAGGTTCCGCCGTAGGTCACTTCTTTATTTGCGGTAACTGTTTCTCCCTCGCACGGATCAAAAGTCACGGTATAGGTGTTCCCGGCCCATTGCGCATAAAGCGTGATCGAACCTCCCTGCGTCGTCACAAGGTTCATCACATCCGCTTCATCCGCATAGGAAGTCCCGGTTCCTGCCGCTGCTGTATTCCATCCGGTGAAATGATATCCGCTCCGCGTAAAGGTGTTCTTCCTTAGCCGGAGCCCCTCGCCATAGACAGCAGATGAATTTGTCATCGTGCCCCTGCCGCCGTTAGCAGCATATTTTACAGTGTACGTGTTCGCCGCCCACTGGGCATACATCGTGACCATCCCGTTCTGGCTGTCGATCAGATCCCTCACCACGGCCTTATCCGCATACGCAGAACCTTGCCCATCCGACTGCGTGTTCCAGCCGGTGAAATGATAGCCCGTTCTGGTAAATGTATTCGCACGCAGCTGGAACGAGACACCATAGGTGGCATTCGTCGCGCTCATGCTGCCGCTGCCGCCGTTGGCCTGATAGCGCACCGTGTAAGTATTCACCGCCCACTGCGCATACAGTGTGATCGAACCGTCCTGCACCGATACGAGATTCAGAACCTGCGCCTGATCCGCGTAAGCCGTCCCGTTGCCGTCCGATCTTGTGTTCCATCCGGTGAAATGATAGCCCGTTCTGGTAAAGGTGTTCGCACGCAGGGTCAGCCCCTCACCATAGACCGCGTCACTGTCCTCCATCGTGCCGCTGCCGCCGTTGGCGCTGTATTGTACCGCGTAGGTATTCGGATCCCACTGCGCATACAGCGTGACGATGCTGCCCTGCACCTCTGCCAGTCCCTGCACGGTATCCTCGTCGTCATAACTATCGCCGTTTCCGTCAGCCGCCGTGTTCCAGTGGCTGAAATGATAGCCGGTCCTGGTGAAGATGTTGGGTTTCAGTGTAAATGACCGATCATAAGCCACCGTATCGGAAGCCATGGAGCCGCTCCCGCCGTTGGCGCGATAGCGGATCTGATACGTGATCGCCGCCCATTGGGCATAAAGAGTGAGCGAACCGTTGTTCTCTGTCACCAGATCGATCACCTGTGCCCGATCGGCATAACTTGTCCCGCTTCCGTCCGGTTCCGTATTCCAGTTCACAAAGCGATATCCTGCGTTCACAAAAGAATTGGCCCGGAGCGTCACGGTTTCGCCGCATAACGCTTCGCTGACATCCATATCTCCGGTACCGCCGTTGGCATCATAGCGGATCGAATAGGCATTGGGAGACCACTGCGCATAGAGGGTGACAGCTTCTCCTCCTGCCGCGATGTTGCGAACGGATGCCCGGTCTTCATATCCGGTCCCGGTGCCCGTGGCACTGGTGTTCCAGCCGGTGAAATAATATCCGTCCCGTTCAAACGCATTCGCGGTCAGTGTTGCGTATGTATCTCTCCGGATCTTCTGCTTCTCCATCCTGCCGCCCGTGGCGCCGTTCCCGTTGTAGCGAACGATATAGGATTGCAGATCCATCATGGCATCCAGACTCTCGACCGAAAAGCCGTAATTGCTCCCCACGCTGTTCGCCGCAGCCGCAAGCTTCAGCCATACCGTATTCCCGGGCACAAGAACAGACTGTCCCGCGAGCTCCGACTTCTTATACTCACCGACCTGATTGCCGTTCCCGTCCTTGATGACGATCCGGTCATACCCGTAATTATCCAGCTTCGTCTCAGCAGAGAAAGTCACCCGGATATACTCCGCGTCATCCTCCTGATAGATCCAGATATCCGCGGTACCTTTCTGATAGGGGTGCGGGCTTTGGAAATCTGCAATGCTCTGCACCTGATAAAGATTATTCGGGACCGTGATCGTGCAGATGCCGTATGCTCCGCTGCCGTCCGCCGCCGTTGCCCGGATCTCGCAGGATCCCTTGGCCACTGCATACACCAGACCGTTCTCATCCACCGTGGCAATGCTCTCGTCAGAACTTGACCAGGTCACTGAATTATTGCTGACATTATACGGGCTCACGGACGCGGTGAGCTGCAGCGTTGTCCCGACATCCACGGAAGCCGTTGCCTTATTGATCGTAACGGAACTTACCCGTTTTCTGATATGGACGTGACAGGTTGCATGCACCTCATCCCCGATGTAGACATGCACCGCCACCGGATGATCCGCCGGGGTGGTTTTGCTCTTGGATTTGACGGTACCGTTCTCTACCGTCAGATACTGCTGATCGTCCGTATCGACGATCCAGAATACTTCATCCGTATAGTAGGACGGCGTGGTCTCAAACGGAAGCCGCAATGTAGAATTGGGTTCCATCACATAGGTGTCCTGCGCAAAGCTGATATCTTCTACAGGAATATCCTCGACTACAAATGTGTAGCCATTCTCAACAGCGAAGCTCTGCGCATAGCTTCCGGCGGATCCGTGGATCCTGGCGGCTTTGTTGGATATGGTCTTGGGATCGCTGGAATTCGTGACCCGCGATATATAAATATCCGTAAGTCCC
>JAFXTJ010000057.1 GCA_017535945.1 Lachnospiraceae bacterium | reverse complement strand
TTCTTCGCCGTTGGCATCCATGGGCTCGAAGCGTACGCGGCAGTGGCCGTACTGACCGTGACCGCCGGTCTGCTTGATGTGCTTGCCCTCGGCTTCGACCGTCTTGGTGAAGGTCTCCTTGTAGGCCACACGGGGTGCGCCCACGTTGGCTTCGACCTTAAACTCGCGCAGCAGTCTGTCCACGATGATGTCCAGATGCAGCTCGCCCATGCCGGCGATGATGGTCTGGCCCGTCTGATCATCGGTGCTCACGCGGAAGGTCGGATCCTCCTCGGCGAGCTTGGCCAGCGCATCGAACATCTTGGCCTGGCCGGCCTTGGTCTTGGGCTCGATCGCGAGCTCGATAACGGGCTCCGGGAACTCCATGGACTCCAGGATGATCGGGTGGTCGGGATCACAGAGCGTGTCGCCGGTGGTCGTATTCTTCAGACCGACCGCCGCGGCGATGTCGCCGGAAAAGACCTCATCCAGCTCCTGCCGCTTGTTGGCATGCATCTGCAGGATCCGCCCGATATGCTCGTCCTTGCCCTTGGTAGCATTGAGGATGTTGGAGCCGCCGGTCATGACGCCGGAATACACGCGGAAGAAAGCAAGCTTGCCGACAAAGGGATCCGCCATGATCTTGAAAGCGAGCGCCGCGAAAGGTGCCTCATCGGATGAGGGTGCCTCGGTCGGGTTGCCTTCCATGTCAGTTCCCTGCGCATTCGGCACATCGGTCGGTGCGGGCAGGAATTCCACGACGGCATCCAGAAGCTTCTGGATACCCTTGTTGCGATACGCCGTACCGCAACAGACAGGAACCGCCTCGGATGCGATGGTGCCCTTGCGAAGTGCCTTCTTCAGTTCCTCAACGGTGATGCCCTCCTCGCCGTTCTCGAGATACTTCTCCATGAGTTCCTCATCGAGTTCGACGATCTGCTCCACCATCTTATCGTGCCATTCCTGCGCCTCGTCTTTGAGGTTGTCCGGAATGTCTTCAATGGAGATATCCTTGCCGTTGTCCCCGCGGTAGTAGTAGGCCTTCATCTCAAAGAGGTCCACCACGCCCTCGAAGAGGTCCTCGGCGCCGATGGGGATCTGAATGCTCACCGGATTCTTGCCGAGGCGGTCGCGGATCATGTCCAGATCGTGGTAGTAGTTGGCTCCCACGATATCCATCTTGTTGATGAACGCCATACGGGGCACCTTGTAGGTGTCCGCCTGCCGCCAGACATTCTCGGACTGGGGCTCAACGCCGTTCTTGGCGTCGAAAACGCCGACCGCACCGTCCAGGACGCGCAGCGACCGCTCCACCTCCACCGTGAAATCCACATGGCCGGGAGTGTCGATGATGTTGATCCTGTGCTCGAGTGCGCCGGGCTTGGGTTTGTTATTCTCCTGAACGGTCCAGTGGGCCGTGGTCGCAGCGGAAGTGATGGTGATGCCACGCTCCTGCTCCTGCGCCATCCAGTCCATGGTAGCGGTACCGTCGTGGGTCTCGCCGATCTTGTAATTCACGCCCGTATAATAGAGGATACGCTCCGTAAGGGTCGTCTTGCCGGCGTCGATATGCGCGATGATACCGATATTCCTGGTCCGTTCCAGGGGGTATTCTCTTTTTGCTGCCATAGTCTTATCTCCCCCGATCAGAAGCGATAGTGCGAGAACGCCTTGTTCGCTTCTGCCATCTTGTGCATGTCTTCCTTACGCTTGACGGATGCGCCGGTGTTGTTATACGCATCGAGCAACTCTCCGGCCAGTTTGTCGACCATCGTCTTCTCGCCTCTGGCACGGGAGAAATTGACGAGCCAGCGCAGACCGAGCGCCTGACGTCTGTCGGGACGCACCTCGATCGGTACCTGATAGGTGGCACCGCCGATACGGCGCGCCTTGACTTCGAGCTGCGGCATGATGTTGTTCATGGCGCCCTCAAAGACCTCGAGCGCAGGCTTGCCGGACTTCTCCTCTGCCTTGGCAAAGGCGCCGTAGACGATCTTCTGGGCAATGCCCTTCTTGCCGTCGAGCATGACCTGGTTGATGAGCTTGGTCACGAGACGGCTCTCGTAGATCGGATCCTCCAATACTTCTCTTTTGAGTACATGTCCTTTTCTAGGCACGTTACTTCCCTCCTTACTCATGTGCGCGGCTGATGCAGCGGTTCAGGGTGTCCGCTTGCCGCGGTTCAAGTAGTTCACCGGTACTCACGTATGTGTTCGTGCGGGTTTACTGTATCGAAAACAGGAAAATGCCTACACGATATAACCTGGAACTCCTTAACTACTGATCTGTAACTTATTTCTTTGCGGCCTTCGGCCTCTTGGCGCCGTACTTGGAACGCGCCTGCTTTCTGTCGGCAACACCGGCGGTATCAAGTGTACCGCGGATGATGTGGTAACGGGTACCGGGCAGGTCCTTGACACGGCCGCCTCGGATCAGCACCACGCTGTGCTCCTGCAGGTTGTGACCCTCGCCCGGGATGTAGCTCGTGACTTCAATCCCGTTGGAGAGACGTACTCTCGCGATCTTACGGAGAGCGGAATTCGGCTTTTTAGGCGTAGCGGTCTTGACCGCCGTGCACACGCCGCGCTTCTGCGGTGAGGAAGTGTCGATCGGCTTCTTGTGAAGAGAGTTGTACCCGCGCAGCAGCGCCGGTGCAGTGGACTTCTTCACGGAAGTCTGCCGTCCCTTTCTCACCAGTTGGTTAAATGTAGGCATGCTTTTTCCTCCTGTGTGAAAATCTGGTGTTTGATACACATTTCAACGCGCCGCGCCCCTGTGCGCAGCGCGCGAAATAATATTATAGGTTCCGGCGCCCGTCTTGTCAACGGTCATCCGGAAATGCCCCGGGGATCTTACTCGTCATCCTCCCCGTCGTCGCCCGAGGTGACAGCGGCCATATCCTCGAGGATCTCGACTTCGGCCTCCTCCGCGGACAGGAACTCATTCTCCTGATCCCGTTCCTCGTCGCCGTCTTCCTCGTAAGGCTTGATCTGCTGCTGCGGCTGCTTCTTCAGGATGAGCTTCTCCGGATCGCGGAAATTCTCATCCGTGTTGAGCGCCGTCTTGCGGTAGCGCTTCATGCCGGTACCGGCAGGGATCAGCTTACCGATGATGACATTCTCCTTGAGACCGATCAGCGGATCGACCTTGCCCTTGATGGCGGCATCGGTCAGGACCTTGGTGGTCTCCTGGAAGGAAGCCGCGGACAGGAACGAATTGGTGGCCAGAGCAGCCTTGGTGATACCGAGGATCACCTGCTTGCCCTCTGCGGGACGCAGGCCCTCCGCCTCAAGACGCTCGTTGTCATCTTCGAATTCGAGTACATCCACGAGCGTGCCGGGCAGGAAGTTCGTATCACCGCTCTCCTCGATGCGCACCTTCTTCAGCATCTGGCGCACGATGACCTCGATGTGCTTATCGCAGATATCCACGCCCTGCAGGCGGTACACGCGCTGTACCTCGCGCAGCAGATAATCCTGCACCGCGCGGATCCCCTTGATCTTTAACAGATCGTGCGGGTTGACGCTGCCTTCCGTGAGCTCGTCACCGGCCTCCACCACCTGACCGTCCTGCACCTTGATACGGGAGCCGTAAGGGATCAGATAGGTCCTGGAATCGCCGTCCTCATCATTCGTGACGACCACTTCCCTCTTCTTCTTGGTGTCGCGGATCGATACGGTGCCCGCGATCTCGGAGATGATCGCAAGTCCCTTGGGCTTACGCGCCTCGAAGAGCTCCTCAACACGGGGAAGACCCTGGGTGATATCGCCGCCGGCCACACCGCCGGTATGGAAAGTACGCATCGTCAGCTGGGTACCGGGCTCACCGATGGACTGTGCCGCGATGATGCCGACCGCTTCGCCGACCTGCACCGCTTCGCCGGTCGCCATGTTGGCGCCGTAGCATCTGGCGCAGATCCCCTTGTGGGAACGGCAGGTCAGGATCGTACGGATCTTGACCGACGCATTCTTTTTCTTCTCCTCATCGGTCGAAACGGCTTTGATGAAACGGTCCGCACGGCTGGGGGTGATCATGTGGTTCTTCTCCACGATCACTTCACCGTCCACGACCACGTCCTCGGCCGCGTAACGGCCCACGATACGGTCACGCAGCGGCTCGATGGTCTCCTTGCCGTCCATGAAGGCCTTGACCGTCATGCCCGGGATCTCCTTGGTCGCATCGATGTAGTTGCCGTCGTCATCCTTCATGCAGTCCTGCTCGCGGATGATGAGCTCCTGCGAGACATCGACCATCCTTCGGGTCAGATAACCGGAGTCGGCGGTACGCAGCGCGGTATCGGACAGACCTTTGCGGGCGCCGTGTGCCGACATGAAGTACTCCAGCACGTCCAGTCCCTCACGGAAATTGGACTTGATGGGCAGCTCGATCGTACGGCCGGTGGTATCCGCCATCAGTCCGCGCATACCGGCCAGCTGCTTGATCTGCTGGTTACTGCCTCGGGCGCCGGAATCCGCCATCATGAAGATGTTATTGTACTTATCGAGTCCGTCGAGCAGCACCTTGGTCAGCTCCTTATCGACCTGGGTCCAGGTGTCGATGACTTCGCGCCAGCGCTCCTCGTCATCCAGCAGACCTCTGCGGTAGTTGGCGGCGATCTTGTCGACCTGTGCCTGTGCCGCGTCGAGCATCTCCTGCTTCTGCGGCGGGACGGTCATGTCGGAAATGGAGACCGTCATGGCTGCACGCGTGGAGTACTTGTAGCCGGTGGCCTTGATATCATCGAGCACCTCCGCGGTGCCAAAGGTGCCGTGCGTGTTGATCAGCGCCTCGATGATCTTCTTCAGCTGCTTCTTGCCGACCATGAAGTCGATCTCGAGCTTCAGGAGATTCTCCGGATCGGAACGGTCCACAAAGCCCAGATCCTGCGGGATGATCTCGTTGAAGAGGAAACGTCCCAGCGTGGACTCCACCGTGGCGGTCACAGGCTTGCCTTCGGCATCCTTACCGTGGACGCGGCACTTGATCCGGGACTGCAGGGTGAGATATCCGTTTTCATAGGCGAGGATCGCCTCGTCGATGGAGTGGTAGACACCACCCTCTCCCTTGGCACCCGGGCGCTCCTGTGTCAGATAGTAGAGTCCCAGCACCATATCCTGCGTCGGTACATTCACCGGACCGCCGTCCGAAGGCTTCAACAGGTTGTTGGTCGAGAGCATCAGGAAACGACACTCCGCCTGCGCCTCAACGGACAGCGGCAGATGGACCGCCATCTGGTCGCCGTCGAAGTCGGCGTTGAACGGTGTGCAGGCCAGCGGATGGAGCTTGATGGCCTTACCTTCGACCAGAACGGGCTCAAAGGCCTGGATGCCCAGTCTGTGCAGCGTGGGCGCGCGGTTGAGCATCACAGGGTGCTCGGAGATGACATCCTCGAGGACGTCCCACACGCGGTCGTCCCAGCGCTCGACCAGTTTCTTGGCATTCTTGATATTGTTGGAGATCCCGCGGGCCTCCAGTTCCTTCATCACGAAGGGCTTGAAGAGCTCGATCGCCATTTCCTTGGGCAGACCGCACTGATAGATCTTGAGCTCCGGTCCGACGACGATAACGCTTCGTCCGGAATAGTCCACGCGCTTGCCCAGCAGGTTCTGACGGAAACGCCCGCCCTTGCCCTTGAGCATATCGGAGAGGGACTTGAGGGCACGGTTGCCGGGGCCCGTGACCGGGCGGCCGCGGCGGCCGTTGTCGATGAGCGCGTCCACCGCCTCCTGCAGCATGCGCTTCTCATTGCGCACGATGATATCCGGCGCACCCAGCTCCAGCAGTCTCTTCAGACGGTTGTTGCGGTTGATGATGCGGCGGTAGAGATCGTTCAGATCGGAAGTCGCGAAGCGGCCGCCGTCCAGCTGCACCATGGGGCGCAGATCCGGCGGGATGACCGGGATGCAGTCCATGATCATCCATGCGGGCACGCCGCCGGATTCACGGAAGGCTTCCACCACCTCAAGACGCTTGATGATGCGCGCGCGCTTCTGACCGGTGGTCGTATCGACCCCCTCCTTGAGCTCCGCATATTCCTTCTCCAGATCGATATCGAGGAGCAGCTCCTTGACGGACTCCGCGCCCATGCCGGCACGGAACTTGTTGCCATACTGCTCCCTGGCTTCCTGATACTCCCTCTCGGAGAGGACCTGCTTGTAGCTCAGATCCGTGTCGCCGGGATCGAGGACGATATAGGACGCAAAATACAGCACCTTCTCCAGGACCCTGGGGGAAATGTCCAGGATCAGGCCCATACGGCTCGGGATCCCCTTGAAATACCAGATGTGGGAGACCGGCGCGGCCAGTTCGATATGGCCCATGTGCTCTCTGCGGACGCTGGACTTGGTCACCTCGACACCGCAGCGGTCGCAGACCGTGCCGCGGAAACGGATCTTCTTGTACTTGCCGCAGTGGCACTCCCAGTCCTTGGTGGGTCCGAAGATCCTCTCACAGAAGAGGCCGTCGCGCTCGGGCTTCAGGGTGCGGTAGTTGATGGTCTCGGGCTTGGTCACCTCGCCGTGGGACCACTCCCTGATCTTATTCGGGGAAGCCAGACCGATGCGGATCGCATCAAAGGTCATGGGCTGGTAATTCTGCTGGCCGGAAGATCTGCCATTCGACGCCCGGTTGATCGCTCTGTTACTCGTAGAATCAGACATGCTGTTCCTCCTTACTCGTTGTAATCTTCAGGGCTGGTGTAATCGCTGTCCACATAGGCGCTGACGGTCTCATTGTCCGCCACCAGATCGCCGGTCTTCTCGTCAAACCGTCCGGTCGTAAAGCCGGCGGCGCCGAAGTCCTCATTGTAGCCGCGGTTTCTCCTGTCACCCTCCAGATCATAGCGATAGCCGTCATCGTAATCGATGGTCTCCATGATCTCCACTTCGGTATTGTCATCGCGCAGTACCCGTACATCCAGACCGAGGGACTGCAGTTCCTTTAAGAGCACCTTGAAGGACTCGGGCACGCCGGGCTCAGGGATATTGTCGCCCTTGATGATGGCCTCGTAAGTCTTCACACGGCCCACCACATCGTCGGACTTCACCGTCAGGATCTCCTGCAGGGTGTAAGCCGCGCCGTAAGCCTCGAGCGCCCACACTTCCATCTCTCCGAAGCGCTGTCCGCCGAACTGGGCCTTGCCGCCCAGCGGCTGCTGCGTGACCAGCGAGTAGGGACCCGTGGAACGTGCGTGGATCTTGTCGTCCACCAGATGGTGGAGCTTCAGGTAATGCATGTGGCCGATCGTTGTGGGCCCGTCGAAGAGCTCGCCCGTACGGCCGTCGCGCAGCTGGACCTTGCCGTCCGCGCTGATCGGGACACCCCTCCAGAGCTCTCTGTGCTCAAGGTGATCATGCAGATACTGCATGATCTCCGGCAGCACAAGATCCTTGTACTTCTTCTCGAATTCCTCCCACTCCAGGTTCACATAGTCATTCGCCATGACCAGCGTATCCTGGATATCCTTCTCATCCGCGCCGTCAAAGATCGGGGTGGCGATGTTGAGACCCAGCGCCTTCGCCGCCAGGGACAGATGGATCTCCAGAACCTGGCCGATATTCATACGGCTGGGCACGCCCAGAGGATTCAGCACGATGTCGAGCGGTCTGCCGTTGGGCAGATAAGGCATATCCTCGATCGGGAGGATACGGGAAACGACACCCTTGTTGCCGTGACGTCCGGCCATCTTGTCACCGACGGAGATCTTTCTCTTCTGCGCGATGTAGATGCGCACCGCCTGATTGACACCCGGAGAGAGCTCGTCACCGTTCTCTCTCGTGAACACCTTGGTGTCCACAACAATACCGTATTCACCGTGAGGCACCTTGAGGGAGGTGTCACGGACCTCGCGCGCCTTCTCACCGAAGATGGCACGTAAGAGCCTCTCTTCCGCCGTGAGCTCCGTCTCACCCTTGGGGGTGACCTTGCCCACCAGGAAGTCTCCGGCACGGACCTCCGCGCCGATGCGGATGATGCCGCGGTCATCGAGATCCTTTAAGGCCTCGTCGCCGACACCCGGCACGTCACGGGTGATCTCCTCAGGACCCAGCTTGGTCTCGCGCGCTTCCGCCTCATATTCCTCGATGTGGATGGAGGTATAGACATCGTCACGGACCAGCCGCTCGGAAAGAAGCACGGCGTCCTCGTAGTTGTAGCCTTCCCAGGTCATGAATCCGATCAGCGGGTTCTTGCCGAGGCCCAGCTCACCTTCACAGGTCGAAGGACCGTCCGCGATGACCTGGCCCTTGGTCACTTTATCGCCTGTCGTCACGATCGGCTTCTGGTTGTAGCAGTTGGACTGGTTGGAACGGTCGAATTTCAGCAGATGATATTCGATCTTCTCGCCGTCGTCCGCGGTTTCCACGATGGTGCAGGCGTCAACGAAATCGATCGTGCCGTCCTTCTCCGCGACCACACAGACACCGGAGTCGACCGCCGTCTTGTTCTCGATACCGGTACCGACCACGGGTGCCTCCGTCGTCATCAGCGGCACCGCCTGACGCTGCATGTTGGAACCCATCAGCGCGCGGTTGGCATCGTCATTCTGCAGGAACGGGATCAGAGCCGTCGCGACGGAGAACACCATGCGCGGCGACACGTCCATATACTCAAACATCGTCTTCGGATATTCCGAAGTCTGGTCCTTATAACGGCCGGATACATTGTTGCGGATGAAGTGGCCTTCCTTATCAAGCGGCGTGGAAGCCAGCGCGACATGGTAGTTATCCTCCTCATCTGCGGTCAGGTAATCGACCTCATCCGTGACACGCGGGTTCTCCGGATCGGTGCGGTCCACCTTGCGGTAAGGTGCCTCGATGAAGCCGTACTCGTTGATGCGGGCGTAGCTCGCGAGCGAGTTGATCAGACCGATGTTGGGACCTTCGGGGGTCTCAATGGGGCACATACGGCCGTAATGCGTGTAATGGACGTCGCGGACCTCGAATCCGGCGCGGTCACGGGTCAGACCGCCGGGACCCAGTGCGGAGAGACGGCGCTTATGCGTGATCTCTGCGAGCGGGTTGTTCTGATCCATGAACTGGGACAGCTGGGAGGATCCGAAGAACTCCTTGACTGCCGCCTGTACGGGCTTGATGTTGATCAGCGTCTGGGGAGACACCTCCTCGGCGTCATGGGTGGTCATGCGCTCACGCACGACACGCTCCAGACGGGAAAGTCCGATCCGGTACTGGTTCTGCAGAAGTTCTCCGACGCAGCGGATACGGCGGTTGCCCAGATGGTCGATATCGTCATCATTGCCGACGCCGTATTCCAGATGGATGTTGTAGTTGATGGAGGCCAGAATGTCCTCACGGGTCACATGCTTCGGCACGAGATCCGCGGCATGCGCGCGCAGCATCTCATAGAGCCCCTCCGCATCATGCTCGCCGTTCTCGTACTCATCCAGCACACGTCTGAGCGCGGGATAGTAGACCTCGGTGGTGATGCCGATGGCTTTGAGTTCCTTGGGATCGACCTCGATATAGGCGCGGATATCCACCATCAGATTGGAGAGAACGCGGACATTGCGCTCCTCCTCCTGCAAGGTCACAGCCACGACGGCCGCATCCTGGATCTTTGTCGCGAGTTCCCTGTCGATACGCGTACCCGCGCTCGCCAGCATCTCGCCGGTCTGCTCATCGACCACATCCTCCGCCAGCGTATGGCCGGTGATGCGGTTCTTGAAGTGCAGCTTTTTGTTGAACTTGTAACGGCCGACCTTCGCCAGATCGTAACGGCGGGTGTCGAAGAAAGTCGCCTCAAAGAGGCTCTTCGCGCTGTCGACATTGAGCGGCTCACCGGGACGGATCTTCTTGTAGATCTCCAGGAGACCTCCCTGATAGTCCGTGGAGGGATCCTTGGACAGGCAGGCCTGGATCTTGGGCTCGTCGCCGAAGAGGGTGAGGATCTCCTCATTGGTGGAAACACCCAGGGCACGGATCAGCGCCGTCACCGGGAGCTTCCTGGTGCGGTCCACATGGACATAGAACACATCGTTGGAGTCCGTCTCATACTCCAGCCAGGCACCGCGGTTGGGGATCACGGTGCAGGCGATGAGCTTCTTACCCAACTTATCGTAAGTGATATCATAATAGATGCCCGGGGAACGGACCAGCTGCGAGACAATGGCGCGCTCCGCACCGTTGATCACAAAGGTGCCCGTGGCGGTCATCAGGGGCAGGTCGCCCATGAACAGTTCGTGCTCGTGGATCTCGTCCTTCTCTTTATTATGCAGACGCACGCGCACACGCAGGGGCGCCGCGTAGGTCGCGTCGCGCTCCTTGCATTTTTCTATGGAATACTTGACCTCGTTCTCACACAGCTTGAAGTCCACGAATTCGAGAGACAGCTTGCCGCTGTAGTCCTCAATGGGCGAGATATCTTCGAAGACTTCCTTCAGTCCTTCTTCGAGAAACCATCGGTAGGAGCTCTTCTGCACCTCGATCAGATTGGGCATCTCCAGGACGTCTTTCTGTCTCTGGAAACTGACCCTGAGGCTCTTGCCGGAACCGGTAGGATGTAACCTGAATTTTTCCATATTGGACATTCCCCCTCCGTTATAAAGAAACTGTGATGACTTGGCCGCTCTTCGTGCCGTACGGGCTCTGCGGGGCAAAAAAGCGCGCGCAAAAGCCATGCCGCCACAAAAGTGCATTTTCCATCATAATGCAAGTGTTTCGGGGATGTCAAGAAGAATTTTCAGAAATTTTAAGTATTCGTTCGCCACGCGTGCGCTCGAAAACGCTGCGCGTTTCCTCGCTCAGCGACATTCGCCGTATAAAAAGCCAAAACAGTGGCCCGGGTCAGGTAAACCTGTCCGGGCCGCTGTCTGCATTTTACGTGACTTACTTGAGGGTGATCTTTGCGCCTTCGGCTTCGAGCTTGGCCTTGATGTCGTTGGCCTCGTCCTTCTGTGCGCCTTCCTTGACCATCTTGGGAGCGCCCTCGACCAGATCCTTCGCCTCCTTGAGGCCCAGGCCCGTGATCTCGCGGACGACCTTGATGACCTTGATCTTGTTCGGGCCGACCTCGGTCAGCTCGACGTTGAAGTCGGTCTTCTCTTCCTCAGCCGCACCGGCACCGCCTGCCACATTGCCGGCAACCACAACACCGGCCGCAGCGCTGACACCGAACTCCTCTTCGCAGGCCTTTACCAGGTCGTTCAGCTCGAGGACGGTGAGTTCCTTGATCGCATCAATGATTTCCTGAGTGGATAACTTCGCCATTGTATTTTTCCTCCTTGTTCAAATTCTGATCAGTACTTACCCCTCTGCGGGAGCTTCTTCCGCAGGTGCCTCCGCAGGTGCCTCCGCGGGTGCCTCTGCTGCGGGTGCTTCCGCCTCAGCGGGAGCTTCGGCCGGAGCCTCGGCAGGTGCCTCAGCCGGCGCTTCTTCAGCCTTCTCAGGCTGCGCTTCGCCGGAATCCTGCTTCTCCGCGATCTGCTTCACGACGCGCGCGAAGTTGGCGATCGGAGACTGGATGCTGCCGAGCAGCTTGGAAAGCAGGACCTCCCTGGACGGGATGTCCGCGATCGCGACCAGACCCTGGGCATCGTAATACTTGCCCTCGATGACGCCGCCCTTGACCTCGAGCTGCTTCGCCGTCTTGGCGAACTTCACCAGCACACGCGCGGGCGCCGCCGGATCGTCCTTGGAGATCGCGAGCGCACTGGGCCCGTTGAGCAGGTTGTTCTCATCGAGCTGCGCGTAGTCGGTGTTCTCGAATGCACGGTGCATCATCGTGTTCTTGTAGACCTTGTACAGCACGCCTGCCTGACGCAGCTCTCTGCGGAGCGCCGTATCCTGCGCGACGGTCAGTCCTCTGGCATCTACAAGCACGGCAGCCTGTGCGCCGTCGATCCGCTCTGCGATCTCGCGTACGACGGGTTCTTTTTCCGTTACTTTTGCCATTACCGTTTTCCTCCTTCCTTCGTTGATGTTTCGCCGAAGGTGCAAATAAAAGCGCCTCCCGGTGAGTTACCGAAAGGCGCCGGAAAAACCATATCATGACGCGTATGCGTCCGATCCTTTTCCTCGGCAGGCGTCCGGAGTCTGCTCCGTCCTTATGCCCTCTGTATCAGGGGCGCCGGCTGTCTTCGGCAGGCCGCTCATCGCGACCGTTGTCCACGATACCACAGGGGCATCCCGCTGTCAAGGGGAAATGTCGCCGGGTATGTGAGAAATGTAAGTAGCGGAAGGGCTGCCTGCGGCGGGTAATTGGCGCGACCGGTCCACCTCACGGAGATAAACATCCGCAGACGGGTACCTAAAAATGCGGGAAATTGGTGTTTTCAGGTACCCAGATCGAGCTGCCGGGATACTCCGCGGAGATAAACATCCGCAGACGGGTACCCGAAAACGCGGAAAATTGGTGTTTTCAGGTACCCAGATCGAGCTACCGGGATGCTCCGCGGAGATAAACAGCCGCAGACGGGTACCTGAAAACGCGGGAAATTGGTGTTTTCAGGTACCTAGATCGAGCTGCCGGGATGCTCCGCGGAGATAAACATCCACAGACGGGTACCTGAAAATGCGGGAAATTGGTGTTTTCAGATACCCAGATCGAGCTTTGGGGTGTGTGCCGGCGTCGTCACTCCGCGGTCCGCAGGAATTCCCCGTCGTCGGCGATGGTGACGCCGGGGGAGATGCTGCGCATGTAGTCGAGGATGCGCGTCTTATCGCCGTCCTCCGCGAAACGCACCTTGCAGCCGGACTGGATGCAGGGGAGAAAACGCAGGGAGGTGAGGTGCGCGCCGCCTTCCGGGAGACGCTTGATGTCGCACTCGATGAGACAGGTATCCAGCGTCTTGGAGTTGAAGAGGAAATTGCCGAGGCTGTAGACGATGGGCACATCATTCACGTAACCCAGGGGCTGCAGGCAGTGGGAATGCGCGCCGATCACGAGGTCCGCGCCCGCCGCCGTGATATCCGGTCCCTGGTTCGTCTGCGACCAGTGGAGAGGCACCTCGTTTTCGTTGCCCCAGTGGATGAACACAACGACGAAATCATTCTCCTCTTTGGCTTTGCGGATGACTTCACACAGGCGCGTGTCGTCCATGCAGCGGAAAACGCCCGGGAGCTCGGCGGTGGCGCCGCGCGTATTGGGGTTGGCATAGCGCTCCAGCTGTGTCGCCGCGATGACGGCGATCCGCATGCCGCCCGCCAGATAGACCATCGGATGGGAAGCCTCTTCGATATTGCGTCCCGCGCCGACGCGTCCGACTCCCGCGCGGTCCAGTGTGTCCAGCGTATCCAGGAGACCGCGTTCGCCATAGTCAAAGGTGTGATTATTGGCGATCCCCGCGAGATCGACGCCCATCTCCTTGAGCTGCCTCACGGCGCGCGGCATCGCATGAAAGGTGAAGGTCTTTTCCGCCTGCGGAGAGCCGGAATCCGTGTAGGGGAACTCATTGTTGACCATCATGATATCGACGGCCCGCATCCGTTCGAGCAGCGTATCACCCACCGCCTGCGATACATCACCGTCCGCGGCCAGGATCCGGTTCTGCACGGAGTAGGATGCGTCAAACAGGATATCGCCGGCGAAGGCCATCGTCACGGTATCGGGCTCTGCCGTCTCCATTCGTCTTGTGAAGAAATCCTCTTCCACGCCCGCAAAGGGATCCGGCTCCGCGTCTTCTCCCGTTTCATCCGCAGGCTCTTCTGCCCCGTCGGGAGACTGTTCGGTATCCTGCTCATCTCCCGGATCACCGACTGCATCCCGCTCCGCTCCGGAATTCGACGCGGACGCCGTGTCTGTCACCGCCTCACCAAAAGAGCCGGCCGTCTCCGCCGCGGTTCCGCTCACCGGTTCCTGCGTCATATCCGCTTCCGTGAGACCTGCCTGCCGTGTCATCAGATAACGGTAGCCGGCCAGGGCTCCGAGTCCCAGCAGTACCACGATCACACAGGTGAGGAAGAAGATCAGAAGCGCTTTCCTGACGATATGGTTGTTTCTGTCGTATTCCATGCAGGTTAGTTTAGCACATTTCCTTGCTTAAATCCACAAAATAGCGCGTCGGGATTTTTTCCCGACGCGCTATCTGGTTGTTTTACCCGATCAGTTTCTACTATTAATACTTGTTCGCCACGATCTTCACGCCGGGGCCCATGGTGGACGCGACGGAGATGGACTTCAGGAACTGACCCTTCACGGTGCTGGGACGGGCCTTAACAATGGCATCCATCAGCGCGTTGAAATTATCGGTGAGCTGCTCCTCCGTAAAGGAAGCCTTGCCCAGCGGGCAGTGAATGATATTGGCCTTGTCCAGTCTGTACTCGATCTTACCGGCTTTGATATCCGCGATGGCTTTCGCGACATCCATGGTGACCGTACCGGCCTTGGGGTTGGGCATCAGTCCCTTGGGACCGAGCACCTTACCGAGACGGCCGACAACACCCATCATATCGGGGGTCGCAACGACCACATCGAAATCGAGCCAACCTTCCTTCTGGATCTTGGGGATCAGTTCCTCGCCGCCGACGAAATCGGCGCCCGCGTTCTGCGCCTCATCGAGCTTCTCGTTCTTCGCAAAGACCAGCACGCGCACCGTCTTGCCGGTTCCGTGAGGAAGCACGACCGCGCCGCGGATCTGCTGATCCGCATGACGGGAATCGCAGCCCGTGCGGATGTGGATCTCAACTGTTTCATCAAACTTGGCCGTTGCCGACTTCTTGACCAGAGCAAGGGCTTCCGGTGCCTCGTAGAGCTTCTGGCGATCGATCTGCTTGGCCGCTTCCGTATACTTCTTTCCGTGTTTCATCGTCTGCACCCTCCTCTCAATCCTCGACGACAATGCCCATGCTGCGGGCCGTGCCGGCGACCATGCTCATCGCGCCTTCGATATCGACGGCGTTGAGATCGGGCATCTTGAGTTCTGCGATCTCGCGGACCTTGTCCTTGGAGATCCTGGCAACCTTATCCTTGTTGGGGGTGCCGGAAGCCTTCTGCAGATTGCAGGCCTTCTTCAGAAGGACCGCAGCCGGCGGTGTCTTCGTGATGAAGGAGAAGGTCCTGTCCGCATAGACCGTGATGACGACAGGGATGATGAGATCACCCTTGTCCGCAGTCACCGCGTTGAACTGCTTGGTGAACTCGACGATGTTGACTCCGTGCTGACCGAGAGCCGGTCCGACCGGAGGTGCCGGCGTCGCTTTGCCGGCAGGGATCTGGAGCTTGATGTACCCTTCGACTTTCTTTGCCATGTTCTTACCTCCTTAACAGGTAATGGTGGTTATGCGGTGGCTTCCGCTCCCACCGACTGCAGTTGCTGTATAATAAGCATCCTGCGGATGCCTATTACCGATCCTGTTTGCGTACCTCCGCGAAGCTGATCTCGACCGGCGTCTCTCTGCCGAAGAGTTCCACGTTGATGGTCGCGGTCTGCTTGGAGAAATCCATGCGCTGCACGACGCCTGTCGTATCGCGCCAGACACCGGCCACAACGGCGATCGTATCGCCCACGCCGAAATCCACGGTCATGTTGTTCTCGGTCTTGATGCCGAGCGGCTTGATCTCAGCATCGGAAAGCGGCACCGGCTTGGAGCCCGGTCCCACGAAACCCGTAACGCCGCGCGTATTGCGGACCACATACCAGGTCTCGTCATCCATATCCATGTGGATCAGCACATAACCGGGGAACAGCTTGCGGCGCACATTCTTCCTCGCACCGTCCTTATATTCCACGACATCCTGCACCGGTACGCGCACCTCGATGATCTTATCCTCGAGATGACGGTTGACGATGGTATTCTCGATATTGGTCTTGACCTTGTCCTCGTATCCGGAATAGGTATGCACCACATACCAGCTGTAACGGTCGTCGTCGGCCGTCCCGGCTGCGGGTGCTTCCGCGGGAGCCTGATTTACCTGCTCCTCGGGCTGTTCGGACATATTGTCATTCTTCTTGGCCATCGGGACTCCTTATTACAGCGTAAAAAGAAAGTTCATTCCGGCTTCAAATGCATAATCCAGAAGTGCGATCAGCGCGCCGGTCACAAAGGATACACAGACTACCGCGACCGTCTGTCTGCCGACAGATGCGCGATCCGGCCAGCTGATCCTCTGAAACTCCGCCTTGACACCCGTGAAGAAACTGCCCAGGCGGGATACCGAATTCTCCTTCTTATCGTCCGCCATTACTTCGTCTCCTTATGGGTCGTGTGACGCTTGCAGAAACGGCAGTACTTCTTCATCTCGATCCTGTCGGGATGCGTCTTCTTATCCTTTGTGGTATCATAGTTGCGGTTCTTGCACTCCGTGCAGGCCAGTGTGATTCTCGTACGCATGATTCAACCTCGCTTTTATGGCATAAAAAAAAGACCTTGTTACGCGTCGACAACTAAAATATCATACTTTGCGCGACCCGTCAAACACTTTTTCCGAAAAACCGCGGTTTTTCAATAAATAACGATTGATATCACTTGACACGAGCGCGCCGGCGCGGTAAGGTATTAGTGGATAGTTAGATGGGCGTAGTATATCTATATCCGGATATCGTCCATCACTTCCTATAAAAATATCCGTGAGCCCTTGTGCGGGGATGCTATGGATGGCATCTGAACCAGCGCATCATGGAGGAAAGGAGGGGCAGCGAGATGGCGAACAGCATTCAATCGTCACAAATCTATAATCATTTTCTGACGGCCTATGCGCCGAAAGAAGTCACGCGTGCGGACACGCACAAAAAAGACGAACTCCGCGGGATCTATAATTCCATCGTCAGACTCAGCAAGGAGTCCCCTCTTTATCTTCTGACCAATGACTCCGCCATGGAGGCGGATGCCATCGGCATTAAAGAGAGTGCGCGCGATCTTCAGGGGACACTCGCGGACCTCGAGGCGGATGCCGCCGACTCCATTTTTTCCAAGAAATCCGCCTACACCTCGGATGACACCATGCTGCATGCCTCCTATATCGGCGGCGACCGGCCGCTGGAAGATGTCCCCTCCTTCCAGATCGAGGTGGACAAGCTGGCGACCCAGCAAAAGAATACCGGCAATTATATGGAACAGGCCCCCACTGCCCTGCAGCCCGGTGCCTATTCCTTTAACATCAGGGTCAATGATCTGAATTATGAGTTTCAGTATTCCGTCAAGCCGGCCGAC
This sequence comes from Lachnospiraceae bacterium, assembly GCA_017535945.1. Taxonomy (GTDB): domain Bacteria; phylum Bacillota; class Clostridia; order Lachnospirales; family Lachnospiraceae; genus Butyrivibrio. The sequence goes on along the minus strand of JAFXTJ010000057.1, from coordinate 1,847 downwards.
ACCAATCTCGATATCCAGGAGCGGCTGGGGCGGCTGATCAATAAGTCCAATATCGGCCTTTCCGCAGAGGTGCTGGCCGATGACGCCGGCCGCACGGCGCTGTCCATCACCTCTGATGATTACGGCATCCCGGAGGGACGCGAGTCGCGCTTCTCCTTATCGGAGCCGCTCGGCTCGGATCTGCTGCACGGGACGGTAGGATACTTCGGACTCGATAAGACCGAGATCCCGGCAGGCAACGCGGAATTTGTCTTAAACGGCAATCCGCATTCCTCCGTCTCCAATCACTTCACCGTGGCCTCCATGTACGAGCTGCATCTGTTACGCGCGAGCGAATGGGGGGAGGCACCGGTATCCGTCGGCGTCAAGGATGACAACGCTTCCACGGTGGACCGCACAAAGGAACTGGTCGAGGGATACAACAGTTTCATCGACCGCATCCAGTCCTTCCAGGGCAAGTATTTCAAGGGGACCAAGATCATGAGCGAGGTGACGGGCATCTTCCGTCAGTTCAGCGCTGATCTGGAGCCGCTCGGGATGAAACTCTCCGCGAACGGTCACATCGATCTGGATACGGAAGCACTGGACCGGTCCGCAACGGATGCCAATGTCCTGCAGGGATTCAAACCGGTACGGGAATTCACGGCGGCACTTCAGGAGAAGATGGAGCAGATCGCACTGGATCCGATGCACTACATCGAACGGCCGGTGGTGGCTTACAAGAATCCGGGGCACGGGTTCCCGAGCCCGTATATCACGAGTGAATACTCAGGGATGATGTTCAGCGGGTACTGCTGAAAAGACCGCCGCAGATGCGACGGTCTTTTTTATTGCTCATCCATATCTTCCAGCGCCTGCGCGATCACCTGGTCCATGTTGTAATACACATACCGACCGAGGCGTCCGCCAAATATGATGCCGGACAGGCCGGCGCCCAGTTCTTTGTATTTCTCATATCGCGCATTGTTCACCGCGTCATTGACCGGATAATAGGGCTCGTCACCGGGTTTCCAGGTCATGGGATACTCTCTGGTGATCACCGTCCCGGGGATCGCCTGCGCCGGGTCGTATGCGCTGCCTCCCGCGCCACCGTCCCGCCTGCCGAAAGCAAAATGCTTGTGCTCGATGATGCGCGTATAGGGGACATCCGCCGTCGTGTAATTCACGATCGCACTGCCCTGATAATTGTCCGTCTCCGGCAGCTCATCCGTCTCAAAACGCAGGGAGCGGTACTCCAGCGTCCCCTCGCGTTCTCCGAAGAACCCGTCGATCCGGCCGGTATAGATGATACGCGCCGCGCTGTCGCCTCCGGCCAGCAGGAAATCCCCCCGTCGCACACCGGAGGGTTCATCCGCCTCCGCGCGCTTCGGCAGCCCGTCTTCCCCGCGCAGGACCAGTCCTTCATAAGAGGTGTTAAGGCGCGTCGCGATACTGCCCGTAAACGCGTCATCCTCCAGCATCCGCACCGCCAGTTCCGTGTAGCCCTTTGTCGGCACGCCCTGATGCGGGTCATTGAAATAGTTGTTGTCATAGGTAAACCGGAAAGGCAGCCGTTTGATGATAAAGGCCGGCAGCTCCCTGCAGGGACGGCCCCACTGTTTCTCCGTGTATTCCTTGATCAGCTTCTCGTAGATATCCCGCCCCGCCATGGACAGCGCCTGTTCCTCGAGATTGCGGGGTTCTCCCGTGATCCCGGCCTCCCGTCTCTGCGCCTCGATCCGCTCCGCAGCCTGCGCGGGCGTACGGACATCGGGCCAAAGCCTGGAAAAGGTGTTCATGTTAAAGGGGAGATTATAGATCTCATCGTGCCAGACGGCAACGGGAACATTCTGAAAATGATTAAAGGT
>JAFXTJ010000056.1 GCA_017535945.1 Lachnospiraceae bacterium | reverse complement strand
TGGATCTCCTCTCTGGTGACGCCGCGGCAGTGTGTCCGCGCAAAGATCACCGCGAGGATATCCTCCGCTTCCTTTAATGCCCTGAGCTTATCGATATCCACCGCGATCACGGCGCCGCGCCTGCGGTCGATCCTGACAAAGCCCTCCTGCTGCAGCACCGCGTAGGCCTTGTTCACCGTGTGCATATTGATGCCGATCATGTCGGCCAGCTGCCGGACACTGGGCAGGGTGTCGCCCTCGCGGAACTCCTCCGTGGCGATCCCGACGATGATCTGATCCACCAGCTGGGCATAGATGGCCTCATCACTGTTAAAGTTGATCTCGATCAGCATATGGCCTCCTTTTGTGATACTGATTCTATAACAGGTGGGCCAGCTATGTCAACTTCGGATGCGATCATCCGGCCAGTCCCGCGGCCACGGACCGGCACAGCCGCGCACAAAAAAAGGAGCCTGCCGCAGCAGGCTCCTTTCCGGCTATCATCTGTACGTTTTACTTCTTCTCGTCATCGAGGTTCAGGAACTCATACTCGAAATCATCATCCTCGCGCATGACACTCCTGGCCTTGCGGGTCTGGGAACTCTCCCGGCCGCGTCCCTCCTGCCCGCGGGCGCCTTCCTGTCCCCGTGCGCTCCTGGCGGATCTGGCCTGCTCCTCGGCATAATCCCTGCCGCTGCGTCCCGCCGCAGCCCTGCCGCGGGCGGCACGCGGTGATCCCTCTTCCTCATCGATCAGGTCCTCGTCGCGGCGCCTCTTCACAAAGGATGATCCTCCGCGGCGGGGCTCCTCTTCCTCCTCCTCTTCGTCGTCCTCATAGTACATATAATCCCGGAGACGGAAGATCAGGATCACGATGATGACCAGGAAGAGCACCAGCAGGACTCCCAGAACGATCAGCACCGTCTTGAGGGTCTTGTTCTGCTTCTCGATGGCCTCGTATTCCTCCACGCTGCGGGCCGCCGCGAGCAGATCGTCGATCTTTACGCGGTAACCGCCGTCGTTGTCATGCAGATACCAGTAATAGACACCCTGATCGTCTTCCTCATATACCGCCACATACTGGCTGCTGACGATCGGCGTCGCAGGCTCCTCCGCCGGCTCGGGTTCCTCCACCACGGGTTCCGGCTCCACCGGCTCCGGCTCCACTTCCACCGGCTCCGCGGGTTCCTCTTCGATCACCTCACCCAGCTCGAGCAGATCGTTGCGGACAAAGGCGGTCTTGCCGCTGGGCAGCGTCACCTGATACCATACCTGCCCGTCGGAATCCGTCGCCTGGCCCGTCACGGTCACTTCCGTGCCGCCGGGAAGAGCCTCGACCTTATCATAATTCGTGCCGGCCCCGCTTCTGGTGTTGATGGAATCGCCCTTGAGCTTGGCATTCTGCTTGCTCATGGTCGTGACTTCGCTCGCATACACCGTACGGGCGTCCGCGCCGAGTGCCGCAGTCACGGTGAACACAGCCAGCGCTGCCGCTGCAAGCCGGATGCATAAGCCCTTTCTCAATGATCTGTTCATTTCCGCTCCTCTCTTTCCTGACATCGTTCTTCTATCATACCCGTGATGAAGGGATTTGACAAGTCTGCTTTTATGCTTCGTCGATCGCTTTCCCGATATCCGTCCGCATCATCATCTGATCAAAGCGCACCCATTTCACCGCCTCATAGGCACGGCTGCGTGCGCTCTTCAGGTCCGGTCCCACCGCTGTGACGCCCAGGACGCGTCCGCCGTTTGTGACGATACGGCCGTCCCCGTCGAAACGGGTCCCGGCGTGGAAGCAATAGCAATCCGGCACATCCGCAAAGGCATCCAGGCCCTCGATGACCTTTCCTTTCTCATAGGAAGCGGGATATCCGCCGGAAGCCAGGACCACGCAGACCGCCGCATTGTCCTCAAATTCCACCGGTACCCGGTCAAGCGTGCCGTCAATGCAGGCCTCCATGACCGTCACCAGATCCGTCTTCAGTCTCGGCAGCACCACCTGCGCCTCGGGATCGCCGAAACGCGCGTTGTACTCGAGGACCCTGGGACCGTCCGCCGTCAGCATGAGCCCGAAGAAGATGATCCCCTTGAACAGGCGGCCCTCCGCCGCCATGGCATCCACGGTCGGCTGAAAGATCGTGCGCTGACAGATCTCATCGATCTCCTGTGTATAGAACGGGCTCGGAGAAAAGGTGCCCATACCGCCGGTATTGAGACCGCGGTCTCCGTCCAGGGCGCGCTTGTGATCCTGCGCCGAAGTCATCGTGCGGATCGTATGTCCGTCCACAAAGGACAGGACCGACACTTCACGCCCGGTGAGGAATTCCTCCACCACCAGGCGGTTGCCCGCGTCGCCGAAACGGCGCTCCTCCATGATCTCTGCCACACCGGCCAGCGCCTGTTCCTCGTCCTCACAGATAAGGACGCCTTTCCCAAGCGCGAGCCCGTCGGCCTTTAAGACCACGGGATACTTCCCGAGACCTCTGATATATGCCTTTGCGCTCTCCGGATCATCAAAGGTCTCATACCCCGCGGTCGGGATGTGATACTTCTTCATGAGTTCCTTGGAGAATGCCTTGCTGCCCTCAATGACGGCCGCATCCTTACGGGGGCCGAAGACACGGATCCCCTCCGCCTCGAGCACATCCGTGATGCCTCCGACCAGCGGATCGTCCATGCCGACCACGACGAGATCGACGGCCTGCTCCCTGGCAAAAGCGGCGATCTTATCGAACTCCATCGGACCGATGGGAACACACTCCGCGAGAGCGGCGATCCCGGCATTGCCCGGCGCACAATAGATCTTATCCACACGGGGGCTTAAGGAGAGACTCCTCGCGATCGCGTGCTCCCTGCCGCCTCCGCCAACGATCAATACCTTCATTGTCTGATCCTGACCTTTCCGTTTTCTACGGTGACCGCACCGCGGGCGATGAGATCGATCGCCGCCGGCAGGATCACCCACTCCGCTTCTTCCATGACACGCCGCTGCAGCGTCTCGGGGGTGTCGTTCTCATGCACCTCCACGGCCTTCTGCAGCAGGATCGGGCCGGTGTCCGTCCCCTCATCCACAAAATGCACAGTGGCGCCCGTGAGCTTCACCCCGCGCGCGAGTGCCGCCTCGTGTACCTTTAACCCGTAATAGCCCTTGCCGCAGAATGCGGGGATGAGCGACGGATGGATGTTGATGATCCGCCCCGGAAACGCCAGCACCACCTCCGGCGGAATGGCGACCAGAAATCCCGCGAGCACCACGAGATCCGGCGCCTCCTCTTTGAGCGTGCCGAGCAGTGCCGCATTGAAAGCCGCCCGGTCCGGATAGTCCTTGGGCGAGAGCACCATGCTCCGGATCCCGGCCGAAGCAGCCCTGTCCAGCGCTTTCACGCCGGCGTTGTTTGAGATAACAAGTGTTATTTTTGCATCGGTGATCCCGCCGTCGCGGATCGCGTCGATGACAGCCTGCAGATTGGTGCCGCCGCCGGAAACCAGTACCGCGACCTTCAGCATAAGACGACCTCCGGATCACCGGCTTCCACACTGCCGAGGAGCACGCCGTCCTCCCCGGAGGCGCGGACCGCCGCAAGCACCCGGTCCGTATCCGCCGGATCGACCGCGAGTACCATGCCGATGCCCATACTATAGGTGTTGTACATGGTCTTTTCTTCCACACCGCCGGCTTCCGCGATCATGCGGAAGATCTCCGGCACCGCGTAACTGTCTTTTTTTACTGCTGCCCTGCAGCCGTCCGGCAGCATCCGCGGGATGTTCTCGTAGAAACCGCCGCCCGTGATATGGCTCATCCCCTTGATGGTGACGCCCGCCTCGCGGACCGCCCGCAGCATCTTCACATAGATCTTTGTCGGAGCGAGCAGTACCTCTCCGAGCGTCTTCCCGCCCAGTCTCTCCTCCGCGGTCATCAGACGCTCTCTGGTCATGGGGAAGACCCGCCGGATCAGGGAGAAGCCGTTGGAATGCACACCGCTTGAGAAGACACCGATCAGCGCGTCGCCCGGGCGGATCGAGGAACCGTCCACCAGATCCCGTTTCTCCACGACACCGACCGCGAACCCTGCCAGGTCATACTCATCCTCCGGCATCAGTCCGGGGTGCTCCGCCGTCTCGCCGCCGATCAGGGCGCACCCGGCCTGCCTGCAGCCCTCAGCCACACCGGCGACGATCTGCTCGATCTTGGCCGGATCATTCCTGCCGCAGGCGATATAGTCCAGAAAAAACAGGGGCTCGCCCCCCGCACAGATGACATCGTTGACACACATGGCCACGCAGTCGATGCCGATCGTGTCATGCCGGTCCGTCAGAAAGGCCAGCTGCAGCTTGGTCCCCACACCGTCCGTACCGGAGAGGAGGACAGGTTCCTCATAGCCCTTGATGGCGGAGAGGGAAAAGGCACCGGAAAAGCCTCCGAGACCTCCCAGGACCTCCGGCCGCATTGTGCTCTCCACGTGGGAACGGATCCTCTTTACCGATTCATAACCGGCTTCGATATCGACGCCTGCGCTCTTGTAATCCATACTCATCCTTTCATGTAGCCTTCATAGCCGGTGCCCTGGAGACGGGCATCCTTGAGTTCCACCGCTTCCTTCATCTGTCTGCCGTGCTCTTTGATCCGGTCCAGCAGCGCAGGATCGCTCGTGGCGAGGATCTTGGCCGCCAGGATCCCCGCATTCTCGCCCCCGTCGATCGCGACGGTGGCCACCGGGATCCCGGTGGGCATCTGGACGATAGAATACAGAGAATCCCTGCCGCCCAGTGCCGTGGTCTTCATGGGCACGCCGATCACCGGCAGAGGGAAGATCGCCGCGCACATGCCCGACAGATGGGCCGCCATCCCCGCTCCCGCGATGATGACGCGGTAGCCCGCCGATTCCGCGTTCTTCGCATAGGCGAAAAACGCATCCGGCTCCCGATGGGCGGAAATGATATGCATATCGTAACTGACACCGAACTGATCCAGGATCCGCGCGGCTTTTGCCATGACCGGCATATCCGAGTCAGACCCCATGACGATTCCTACCTGTGGCATATTCTCATCCTTTCCCGGAAATGATCCGAACTATTATATCATAATAATACTGTACACGGCCATCAAGTCAAGCCATATACGATGAGGCCGGCGAGGCCCGCCAGCAGCAGCCCGTTGACGAGCAGTCCCGTTACCGGGAAGAGTTTGAAGGTCTCCCCCCGCACCAGCGTCCAGATGCACAGAAAAACGCCCGTCAGACCGTAAAGGAGGGCGATCGCGAGCGACATCGTCTGCGCGGCGCGGATCTCCCCGCCCGCCAGATAGACGCGCACGATATCATACACAAAGGCGGCGAGCCCGCACACTCCCAGCAGGCAGGCGAGCATCGCCCGCTTGCTGTGCTTCTTGTCCGTGAACATGAAGCGGTCGCCGCGGCGTGATTTTTTGATGCGGACGGGGCGCAAGGCTAAAACAGGATCTTGCTCCTGCTCACCAGGAGCTTTGCCCCCTCAATGATCATGAGGACTCCGCAGGCGATGCCGAAGACCACCATCACGATGCCCAGTGCCATGCTGATCCCGCCGGAGCGGCCCATCAGGCGGTATTGCTGTTCTTCCATCACTTCTCTCCGTTCTTTGAAACTGCGCCGTACTGCCGGTAATATGCATCAATGGCGGCAGCGGTCTTCACGTCGATGACGGGTGCCGCGCCGTCCGTACCCGTGCGGAGCGTCTCCACGACCTCCTCCATGGTGACGATCGCGTGCGCCGGGAAGCCCCAGGTCTCCCGGATCTCATCCAGTGCGCCGCGGTCGCTGTGAAGGCCCTTCTCCTGCCTGTCCAGCGACACCATGAGACCGATGATACTGACATCGGCCTGCGCCCTCAGGATCGGGACCGTCTCCTCGATCGATTTGCCGGAGGTCGTCACATCCTCGATGATGACGACACGGTCCCCGTCATGCAGCGGGCTGCCCAGCAGCGCACCCTTGTCGCCATGATCCTTCTCCTCCTTGCGGTTGGCGCAGTAGCGCACTTCTTTGCCGTACAGGCGGTGGATCGCCTCCGCCGCGATCACGGCGAGCGGGATCCCCTTGTAGGCAGGTCCGAAGATCACGTCAAAGTCCAGACCGTAGTGTTCCTTAATGGCATGCGCATACGCCTCCCCGAGCCGGGTCAGCTGGGATCCCGTATTGTAGGCTCCCGCGTTCATGAAGAACGGCGACACACGGCCGCTCTTCAGGGTAAATGAGCCGAAGGAGAGCACCCTGCTCTCCACCATGAACCGGATGAACGCTTCCTTATACTGCTCCATGGATATCCTCCTTCATCGCCAGAACGGCCGCCCTGGCCGCATCGGCATAGCCCTCCGCCCCGTACTTCGCATACTGTTCCTCTTTCCAGGCGGCGATGATCCCGCGCGAGGAATTGACGATGGCGCCGAGACCGTCTCGATTGAAAAAGTGCGCCAGATCCTTGCCGCGTCCGCCCTGGGCACCGTACCCCGGCACCAGGATCACTGCGTGCGGCATGATCTCTCTGAGGATCCTCCCCTGTTCCGGATAGGTCGCTCCGACAACGGCACCCACATTGCTGTAGGCCCCCTCCATGAGGTCGCTCCCCCACTTCTCCACCAGTGCGCCGACCACCTCGTAGAGCGGTTTCCCGGCCTGCTCTCCCTCCGCCACGACGAGATCCTGCAGCTCCCCGCTGGACGGATTGGATGTCTTCACCAGGACAAAGATCCCTTTATCCTCTTTGCGCGCCACTTCGATAAAAGGCCGGACCCCGTCGCTGCCCAGATACGGGTTCACCGTCACGAAGTCCGCGTCGAACGCGCGGACGGAAGCATCTCCAACCTGCGTGGCTCCCAGCATGCCGACCGCGTAGGATTCCGAGGTGGAACCGATGTCGCCGCGCTTCGCATCCGCGATGACGATCAGTCCCTTCTCTTTGCAGTAGCGCACCGTCCGGTCAAATGCCGCAAGCCCGGGCAGACCGAACTGCTCATACATGGCGATCTGCGGTTTCACCGCCGGCACCAGTTCGCAGATTGCGTCCACGATGCCTTTGTTGAACTGCCAGAAGGCCTCGGCGACCCCCTCCGCAGTCTCCCCGTGCTCGCGAAACGCCGCTTCTTTGATCCCCTCCGGGATGAACTTCAGGTTCGGATCGAGTCCCACCACGATCGGGGCGTCCCTGGCGATGATCGCATCATTGAGTCGTCTGATCAATTTCCTATCCCTCCCTGTCATGGACACACGAAAAAACCGTCCCGGTCCTCCGACCAGGGACGGTTCCTATTCTACCACAACTATCCGCGGTTTTGGCGATAACTTTGATAAGCCGCGAGGAATGCGTTCTTCTTGTATTTGGAGAGCAGCAGCCGCTCACCGCTGTCCAGGATCACCCCGCCCGGCTCCACTCCCGCCACACGGGAGAGATTGACGAGGTATCCGCGGTGGATCCGGAAGAAATCCGCCGAAAGCGCGGATTCCAGTTCACTCATCCTGTCATAATAGGCGATCTCCGTCCGGTCCGTGTGGACGATCACCTTGCGCCCCGCGCTCTCGATATAACTGATCTGCGGGATGTTCAGCCGCAAAAACCGGCCGGCACTCCTCACCGTCATCTGCCCGGTCCCCGGGGGACTGTACAGGGCAATATCCATGCGCGCCTCCTCATACAGATAGAATGTCTGACATCTTATGTATCGGAGAAAACGCGCTCTTTTTTAACCCCCGGTCACTCCCTGCCGTCCCAGCAATAGGTGCACAGCTTCTCCCGGCCGATCCCCACGGCATCGAGCATGTCGTCGAGCCGGTTAAAGGAGAGCGTCGTGAAGCCCAGCTGCTGCCGGATCCGCTCCAGCATCTGTCCGTAGCGCCCGGAATCCGGGTTGGCGTAATCCGTGAGGACACTGCTCTCCACCTCGCCGCCCTCCTCGTCGCGGATCACGCGGCGTGCGATGAGCTCCATTTCGGAGGTGGAACGCGAGAAATTGATATACTTGCAGCCGAAGAGGATCGGCGGGCATGCGGGCCGGACATGGACCTCCTTTGCCCCGCTCTGATAGAGGAATTCGGTAGTCTCCCTGAGCTGCGTGCCGCGCACGATGGAATCATCGATGAGCAGGATCCGCTTGCCGTCGATCAGTTCATGGACCGGGAGCAGTTTCATCCGCGCGATGAGATTGCGCTTCTCCTGAATGGTCGGCATAAAGGATCTCGGCCAGGTGGGCGTGTATTTGATGAAAGGTCTGGAGAACGGGATCCCCGATTCATTCGCGTAGCCGATCGCGTGCGCCGTCCCGGAATCCGGAACACCCGCCGTGATATCCGCATCGTTCCTGCCGTAGTCGTCGCGCTTCGCTATGCTGGCGCCGCAGCGGTAACGCATCTCCTCGACGGAGACCCCTTCGTAGAAGGAGGACGGATACCCGTAATAGACCCAGAGGAAGGTGCATACCTTATAATCGGTGCCGGGCTTCACGAGCGTGGTCACCGCCTCGGGCGTGAGGACCGCGATCTCGCCGGGGCCCAGTTCCCGTTCGGTGGTATAGCCCAGATTCTGATAGGCAAACGCCTCAAAGGACGCACAGTAACCATCGTCCTTTTTGCCGATGATGACCGGTGTGCGGCCACGCAGATCCCTCGCTGCGTAGATCCCCGTGGGGGTCAGCACCAGGATCGTCATGGAGCCGTCGATCCGCTCCTGCGCGTACCGGATCCCCTCCACCAGATGATCCTTCTGATTGATGAGCGCCGCCACCAGCTCAGTGGCATTGATGGAGCCGCCGCTCATCTCGAGGAAATGGGTCCCCGTCCCCACGATCTCCGTTGCCAGCTCCTGCGTATTGTTGATCCGGCCCACCGTCGTGATCGCGTAGGTGCCGTGATGGGAGCGCACGATCAGCGGCTGCGGCTCATAATCGGAGATACAGCCGATCCCGAGATTGCCCTCCATCTCCTTCATCTCCTCCCCGAACTTGGTCCGGAAAGGGGAATTCTCGATATTGTGGATGGAACGGTCGAAGCCGCCCCGCCCGTACACCGCCATGCCGGCGCGCCGGGTCCCCAGATGGGAATGATAATCCGTCCCGAAGAACAGATCGAACATACAGTCATTCTTAAGCGCCGCCGCAAAAAAACCTCCCATCGGTTACCTTCCTTTCATCCCTTCCATTCTGGTCGTGAGAAACACATTCTCCCTGCGCGCGTCCTCGTCCGTGGGCACGAGTTCGAGATACTCCTCCATCCGCTGGGCCGCGAGCTCAAAATTGCCCATATACTCGTAGGCCGCCACCATATTGCGCAGGAGCGCCGCATTCTGCCCCGGATCATCCAGGCTTAAGCCGATCTGGAAATCAGAGAGCGCGTCATTATAACTCCCCATCCGCATCTCGCAGACACCGAGTGCGTTGTACATGCTGGCCTGGGACTGGTCCTCCTGGAGAAACCGACGGTAGACGCTGATGGCCGCGCTGTCATCCCCCAGCTGCTGTTCAACCTCTCCCAATAAAATAACAATCGGTATTTTATCGGACGCCCGGAGATTGCTCTCGCTGTTGGCTGCCTCCAGTGCACTCTTGGCGCTCTCCAGATCGCCGAGATAATAGGAGATCCGGCCCCTCTCATAGTTATTCAGGGCATCGGCATCCTCCTGCAGGAGGTTCTCGAGCATCGCGCGTCCTTCCATCGCATAGCCGGCCTCCGAGAGCGCCTCATAGATCGACAGGATCCGGTCGTACTGGCGCGGTTTTTCCGCCACGACCGACGCGAAATCCTCCGAAGCGTGTTCATGTTCGCCGTTTTTCAGATAAGCGAGACCGCGGAGATACCGCGCATCCTTCTCCCTGGGCTTCAGGGCGAGGATCGCGTCGTAGACACCGATGGCCTCCGCCGTCTTCCCCTCCGCGCCGTAGAGCTCCGCCAGATAGTAGGAGACATCATAGGCCAGCGGTCCGGGCATCCCGCCGCAGTGCGACAGGGACGCCGCAAAGGCTTCCTCCGCCTCCGCGTAGTTCCCCAGCCGGTAATTGGCGATGCCGATCCCGCGGTAGAGCTCCGCTCCGTTTTCGCCCCGGGATTCCACAGCCGCAAACCGCGTGAGCGCTTCCTTGTACTCCCTTGACTCGAGCAGGGTCATCCCGGCGTCATAGGCCGTCTCTTCCGTCTCAAAGAAGGGCAGGGACATGCCGCAGCCGGACAGCGAAGTCAGCAGGAGGGAGGCAGCGACAGCCGCAGCCGCGAATCTTCCGTTGTCTGCAATATTCCTGCGCATCATTCTCCCGTATAAGCGATGATCTCGACTTCACAGAGCGCCCCCTTGGGCAGCTCCTTCACCGCCACGCAGCTGCGTGCGGGCTTATCGGTGAAATAAGAACCGTAGATCCCGTTGAAGACCGCGAAATCGCCCATATCCGCGAGGAAACAGGTGGTCTTCACGACATCGGCAAAGGTGACGCCCGCCGCTTCAAGAAGTCCCGCGATATTCTCCATCACGCGTTTTGTCTGCTCCTCGATACCGCCCTGCACCATCTCTCCGGTGGCGGGATCGATCGCGATCTGTCCGGAGGCGTACAGGAAGCCTCCCGCGATCTTGCCCTGGGAATAGGGGCCGATCGCCCCCGGTGCCTTGTCCGTCGCAACGGTCCTGATCTCTGTCTTCATATCAGACTCCTCTCTGTGCCGGTTACCCGGCGTCTGTTCCCGCCTCATCAATGCACACGGTCACGTAGAACCCGCGCTCGTTCTCCTCGATCTTCTCCACGGTCCCCTTCTGTACCGTCAGCCGTTCGGTGAACGGGATGTTCCCCGACATGGCGAGGGACTTCTCTCTGGCGGAATCCAGCGTATAGTAGCAGGCTCCCGGCAGCATGCCTTCCGACAGGCTCACCTCTTCCCCTTCGGTCAGCAGGCCCGTGCGCTCCATCTTAAAGACCATCTTCCGCATCTTCTCCTCCGTCCTCTGCGGCCTCCACGGCCGCATGTGTCCGCAGCTGCTCATACCACAGGGAATACGACGCCGCCTTCAGATGGATATCGTCAAAGGACAGCTTCGCGCCGAGCGCGCCGTCCTCATCGTCCACCGCCTCGTTGATATCCAGATAGTAGATCCTGTGCTCCTCGTCCGCGAGTTCCCGCAGCGCCTCGTTGCGCGCGTTGATCCTCGTATTGTTAAAGGAACGGTCGACGTCGCTGCGGCTCTTCGTCACATGCATGATGCTCTGGATAAAGATGATGGCATCGGGCTGGGCTTCGCGGATCCTCTCCAGCATCAGCCGGTAATCCTCTTTAAAGCCTGCCGTGCTCCCGCCGCCGATCTCGTTGATCCCCAGCATGATGTAGATCTTGCCGAACTGCTCTTCCCGGAGCATCTCTTCGATCGTCCTGCGCCCGTCCTCTGTCTTGATGAACGGCTTGTCGAGCGCTTTCTTCACCGTCAGGGAGATCTTGGCGTAAAAGGTAGCCTGCTCGTCGAGCTCCGGACAGTATTCCGACAGCCCGACCGTGCGGGAATCCCCGATGAACAGCGCATCCGCAAAATATCCCGCATCCGGCGCGGTGCCGATGACAAGCGGCACAGGCTCCGGTTCCGGCGGATCGTCCTCCGGGAAATCGGCCGTCAGCTCCGGGACGGTCTCTTCCGCTGTCTGCGCTTCGTCCGTGCCCTCCGTCTCCGCCGTTTCCTCCGGCTCCGGAGGATCCGTCTCCTCCGGGGGGGCGGACGTCTCTTCGGGGGCCGCCGCAGGCTCCGGGAGTTCGATCCCCGCTTGTGCCACGGCCGCAGGCTCCTCCTCCGGCTCCGTGCTCCCGGAGAGGAACCGGAACCCCGTGAGCAGATAGATCACCGCGCACATCGATGCAAAACCGACCAACGGACACGCGTTCTTCCAACTCATCCCGGCGTTACTCCTAAAACTGCAGATACAGGAACGGATTATCCCCCGCCCGTACGAGGCTTACGAGACTCGCCGCAAAAAGCGCCGCCATCAGCACGGCGGTGAACGGCTTTCTCCGGTTCCGTTCAAAACAATGATAGACGTTGGGCACGAGAAAAACAAGCGCAAGTGCAAGATAAATTCCGTAGCCCGTCAGATACTTCACAAAATCCCCGTCATAGACATTTCCCGCTGTCCCCGCGAACGGAAAAAGCCGTCCGAAATAGGTGAGCAGCCGCTCGGGATCCGGGATCGCAAAGACCGCCCAGGTGAGCGGGATCCCCGCCAGCACAAAGATCCTGCCGATGACCGGATAAAGACGCGGCGCACGCGCACGCAGCCCTCTCTCCGCGAGGATCATGAGGAACAGAAGCCCCGCCCAGACGAGATAGTTCAGGCCGAACCCGTGCCAGAGGCCCGTGAGCAGCCAGACGATGAACAGATTGCGCACGGTCGTCCATGCGCCGCGCCGGTTCCCGCCGAGCGGGATATAAACATTCTCCTTGAAAAAGGTGCCCAGCGTGACGTGCCAGCGCCGGTAGAATTCCGATACGGATCCGGCGGCATAGGGGTGCCGGAAGTTCTCCACGGCCGGCAGGCCGGTCATGACGCAGAGTCCCGCCGCCATCAGCGAATATCCCCAGAAATCGTAATACAGTTCCATGGAATAGGTATAGATCCCGAGCCAGGCGAGGGGCGTGGATATGCTCTCATAGCCGATCCCATAAAGCGTGCTCCACAGGGAGCGCAGATGGTCCGACAGGAGTACCTTGGCCGCGAGGCCGGGGATAAAGAGCAGCAGCCCGTTCTCGATGCGCACGAGGATGTCGCGCAGCTCCTTCCTCCGGGGCCTGTCCGCCTGCGCCCTCCCCAGCGTGGAGATCCGCTCGAAATCACGGTAGGTGAGGATCGGTCCGGCCGGCAGGACCGGAAACAGGAAGAAAAAGGCCACGGTCTCCGACAGCTGCGGCTGTTTTCTGATCCTCCCGCGGTAGCAGTCCGCCAGATACCAGATCATCCGGAAAACATAGAAGCTGATGCCGGCGGGCAGACAGTCGATCCCGGCCGTGATCCGGATCGTCTTCGCCGCGATGAGGACGGCCAGGTCCAGGGTGATGCCGATGACCAGCGCGGTCCTGTCCCTGTTCGCGGCGGCGCGTCCGAACAGATGGTTCCAGGCGCCCAGCACAAACAGGATCAGGCAGGAAAAGGGATCCCCGAGGGCGAGAAACAGGACGCTTCCGCCGATGAGAGGCCAGATCCTCAGGCGGGCGGGAGTCAGATAAAAGACAAACAGAAAGACCGGCAAAAACCGGAACAGGAAATCCGGATCCGTAAAACTCATACTTCGTTACTGTTCAATTCGGCAAGGGCATTCTGCGCATCCTTGGCATGCGAAGACTCCGGGAATTCGGAGATCACGCGCTCGTACGCGTCTTTGGCCTCCTCGAGCCTCCCGTCGCGCTCATAAGAAGAGGCGAGATAATAGAGCGCCTCCTCGCTCTTCGGATCGAATTCGACCGCTTTCTTCAGCATGAGGATGGCTCTGGCGTCGTCATCGTTCTGATACGCGGCGATGCCTTCCTGATAGCAGGATTCGGCGATCTCGCCTCCCGCGATTGACATGAACTCCTCGTAGAGGCGGCGGACGATCTCATTCTCCTTAAGCTCCGGGGAGTCCGACGAGACATTCATCATGCATTCCCGCACGGAAGGGATGTCATCGGGATCCGTGAGATAGGCGGTGATGGCCCGCATGAGCGCATTGCCGACGGGACTGTCCACCTTTTCCTCCACCACGGCGGCATCCGCCTCCATGGAACTGATCTGCTGGGAGAGGACCGAGGTCTCCTGCTCCAGGTTCTTGATCCGGACGCTCTTGGCATCGGATTCCTCGCTGACGGCGGTGATCTCCTGCCTGGCTGCCTGCTGCACCCTGTCGATCCGGGTCGGCATGATCAGGAACCAGCAGGCGGCGATGCCGAGCGCCGCACCGGCCACGGCCGTGCCGACCGGGATGAGTCCTTCGCTGATCGAAGGCTTCGGCGGACGGATGACGGTCTCATTGCCGATGACCACACGCTGCGGTCCGCGTTCGTTCCTGCGTCTCGTCTGCTGGTCAGTCGGCATCAGGGCGTTCTGCGCCTCCCTGAGATAGCGCCTCGCCAGTGTATCCCCGTTGTCGATCTGGAGGCAGCGGTTGCACTCGACCCGCACGCGTTCGTGATCGCCGGCGCGCAGATACAGGAGCGCCAGCAGCTTTCTCGCGCGCACATAGCGCGGATTGATCTGCAGGATGCGCTTCAGCTGGATCACGGCGAGATCATAACTCTCCTGCTCCGCGTAACCGAGCGCCAAATTGTACTTCCTGGCGGTCCTGCCGAGCGTCTCCAGACTCTGCCTCTCGGACTGCACCCGGGCCAGCAGATCCACGGCCAGATTCTTCTCCTCGCGCTGGTTGCTGGAGATGACCCATTCCACCAGGGCCTCCGTGACCTCGCCGAGCTCGTAATACACGAGCCCCAGCAGATTTCTCGCATCGATGTTTTTGCGATAGAGCTTAATGCTCTGCTTCAGACAGGCAACAGCGCCCGTCAGATCCCTGACGCGCGCTTTATCAAGCCCCTCGTTGTAGAGGCGGCAGGACATATAGATGATCTTTTTATATCGGCCCACATCCGCGCCGCAGGCGGTACAGTAATCCTGCTCGCTCAGTTCATTCCCGCACGCATAGCACAGCACGCTTTACTGCTCCCCTTCCTGAAGAGGCGGTTCCGCGATGGGGACAGGCATGGGCGCCGGCTGCCTCGCGGCTCTCCGCTCCGCCTCTGTCTGCCCGAGCATCTTCACCAGCACATCGGCCACATCCTCCAGATCTCTGGTCTCTATGGCCTGCTTGGCATCATCCAGTTCGAGACTGGGATGGAATTTTCTGAGTTCCTCGTCGAAATTGATCATGCGTTCTTTCCCGTAAGACGCGCCAGCTGCTCTGCCACCTGCGCATGCGTCTGCTCATATTTCGTCTTCTTGGCGCGCTCCTCCTCGACCTTCTCCGGCTTGGCTCCCGCCAGGAACCGTTCATTGGTGAGCATCTTTTCGGAACGCGCAAGCTCCGCGTCGAGCCGCTCGAGTTCCTTGGTCAGCCTCGCGATCTCCGCCTGGATGTCCACCAGTTCCGAGAGCGGGATATAGAGCGTCGCTCCGGCAAGAGGCACCGACACGGCACTGTCGTCGATCCCCGCGCGGTCACTCTGACAGCGGGAGTCGGAGGCACCGGCCAGACTCTCGAAGAAGAGCTTGCCTCTTGTAAAAATATCAAGTGTTTTTTTATCTTCGCTGACGATGATGACGCTCACCTTCTTGGAAGGTGCCACATTCATCGTGTTGCGGATCCCACGGATGCCGCGGACCGCGGACTGGATCACATCGATCTCATTCTCCTCCGTGGGGAAATCCCACTCTTTCTTATATTCCGGCCAGGCAGAGAGCATGATCGTCTCTTCCGCGCTCTGGAGCGTGCAGAAGATCTCCTCCGTGATGAAGGGCATGTAGGGATGCAGGAGTTTGACGGAACCGGCCAGGACATTCACCAGGCACCACATGGCCGCGCGGCGGCTCTCTTCCATCCCCTCGCCGTAAAGCCGGGGCTTCACCATCTCGATGTACCAGTCGCAGAAGACATCCCAGATGAAATCATAGACCTTCTGCACGGCGATCCCCAGTTCGTAGCGCTCCATGTTCTCGGTCGCCTCACGCACCGTTCTGTTGAAGCGGGAGAGGATCCAGCGGTCGGCCGCTTCGAGACCCTCCGGCATGGGTGCCCCGTAATAGTCCTCGTCCTCGTGCAGGTTCATCATTATGAACCGCGAGGCGTTCCAGATCTTGTTGGCGAAATTGCGGCTGTTCTCCACACGCTCCTTGTAGAAGCGCATGTCGCTGCCCATATCATTGCCGGTGACGAGCGTGAGCCTGAGCGCATCCGCACCGTACTGACCGATGATCTCGAGCGGATCGATGCCGTTGCCCAGGGATTTGCTCATCTTGCGTCCCTGCGCATCACGCACCAGGCCGTGGAAGATCACGGTGTGGAACGGATAGGTCCCCATCTGCTCGTAACTCGAGAAGATCATGCGGATGACCCAGAAGAAGATGATATCCCACCCGGTGACCAGCACATCCGTGGGGAAGAAATACTTCAGCTCCGGCGTCTCATCCGGCCATCCGAGCGTCTCAAACGGCCAGAGCGCCGACGAGAACCAGGTATCCAGCACGTCGGGATCCTGATCCAGATGTGTGCCGCCGCACTTCGGGCAGGCTGCCGGCGCCGTGCGGGCCACGGTGATCTCTCCGCAGTCCTCGCAGGTCCACGCGGGGATCCGGTGTCCCCACCACAGCTGTCTTGAGATGCACCAGTCGCGGATATTGTCCGTCCAGTTGAAGTAACGGTTCTCCGCGCTCTTCGGCACGAGACGGATCTCGCCCTCTTTCACCGCTTTGACGGCAGGCTTGATGAGCTCGTCCATCCGGACGAACCACTGCTTCTTGATGAGGGGCTCCACCGTCGTATGGCAGCGCTCATGCGTGCCGACATTATGACGGTAGTCCTCGATCTTCACCAGGAGTCCCAGTGCCTCCAGATCGGCCACGATGCGCTTTCTCGCCTCGTAGCGGTCGAGTCCGGCATAGGGGCCGCCGTTCTCATTGATCGTGGCATCGTCGTTCATGATGTTGATCTCGGGGAGATCGTGGCGCTTGCCGACTTCGAAGTCGTTGGGGTCATGCGCCGGCGTGATCTTGACAACACCGGTGCCGAATTCCATGTCCACATAGGAATCCGCCACAACGGGCAGTTCCCTGTTCATGAGCGGGAGCATGAGCTTCTGCCCCACCATATCCTTATAGCGCTCATCCTCCGGATTGACCGCCACCGCGGTATCGCCGAGCATCGTCTCGGGACGCGTGGTCGCAAACTCGATGAAGCGGGTGGTGCTCACCGATCCGTCCGCCTCGATGAACGGATACTTGATATGCCACAGATGGCCGTCCTGCTCCTCATATTCCACCTCGGCGTCGGACAGGGAGGTGTTGCAGAGAGGACACCAGTTGATGATCCTGCTTCCCTTATATATGTATCCCTTTTCATGCATCCGCACGAAAACCTCGGTCACCGCGCGGTTGCAGCCGTCATCCATCGTGAAACGCTCCCTGTCCCAGTCACAGGAGCTGCCGAGCTTCTTTAACTGGGAAACGATCGTCCCGCCGTATTTCTCCTTCCACTGCCAGGCACGCTCGAGGAACTTCTCCCGGCCGAGGGTCTGTTTGTCGATCCCTTCCTCTTTGAGTTCATTGGTGATCCGTACCTCCGTGGAGATGGAAGCATGGTCCGTCCCGGGCTGCCACAGAACATTGTAGCCCTGCATGCGCTTCTGGCGCACGAGGATATCCTGAACCGTCTCGTCAAAGGCATGACCCATGTGCAGGATCCCTGTCACATTCGGCGGCGGGATCATCACCGTAAAGGGCTTCTTTGATTCATCCACCTCGGCGTGGAAATACTTCTTCTCCTCCCAGGTCCGGTAGATCCTGTCTTCCAGGCCCTTCGGGTCGTATGCTTTCGCCAGTTCTTTTTTCATAATTTGTCAAAACCTCCGTTCCCCTTGCGTCACTTTTCCCATTTTCGCCAAGAGAGCCCGTAATGTCAAGGGAAAACGTTCCATAACAAGCGTTCTTAAAAGTGCGTATATCATATTAAAAAAGGGTGCCGTGGCGACAGAATGATAATATCACTTGTTATCGTTAGTGTCCAGCAATTTTTAGTTTACATAATAATATTGACTGAAAGCGTTTTGTTTGGAATCTCATCATTCGACATTCAATTTTCCGTTCAGTCCCGGAAGCCGCATGAAATAAGGGCTGCTTTTTTCGGATGCCCGAGATGTCCCCAATTTCCACAGAGTTTTCCACAATGGCCCGATCCGGCCAATCTGCCGTTTTTCCGTCTGTTTTGTCCTTGAATAACCGTAATTGCATCTGCAATTCAATCAATTGGCGGTAGTTTTTGGTTAACATAATATTTATACTCTGTTGATTATGTAACCTTAACTGTTTTTCGTGTATTTCTGTTCTTTATAAAAAATTTCGTTCGTTCTTACACATTTCCCGCAATCCCTGACCAGAACGCGCTTATCTCACTTTTGACCGATCCGGTCGTTACAATCTTACACTGTTTCCACTCCTTCGGAAAGAGCGCACGATAAGACGTTTGCAGGAAACGGTCATCCATCAGCAGCATGACGCCCGCGTCCGTCTCGGTGCGGATCAGGCGGCCCAGCGCCTGCAGGACCTTGTTCATGCCGGGATACTGATAGGCGTAGCTGAATCCGTCCCTGCCGTGCGCGTCAAAATACCCGCGCAGCAGATCCCCTTCCTCGGAGACCTGCGGCAGGCCGGTGCCCGCCACGGCGACGCCGATGAGCCGCTCGCCGCGCAGATCGATCCCCTCGCCGAAGATCCCGCCGAGGACGCACAGGCCGAGCACGCTCTCATCCGGCTCCACCTCCGTCTCCATGCCCAGCACATACCCGGGATCCGTATCCGTGCCGCCTGCGAACCAGGAGAGGAATTCCTCCCTGCTCTCTTCCGTCATCTGCTCCGTCTGCAGGACCAGCCGGATCCCTTCCGGCTCCTCCTCCAGAAACGCGGCAACCTCCCGCAGCATCTGATA
This sequence comes from Lachnospiraceae bacterium, assembly GCA_017535945.1. GTDB lineage: Bacteria > Bacillota > Clostridia > Lachnospirales > Lachnospiraceae > Butyrivibrio. The sequence continues at coordinate 11,428 of JAFXTJ010000056.1, read as the reverse complement.
GGAGGGGAAAAAGGCCAGATAATTGCCGCACCTGGCCGTGCACATCACGCGCAGATACTCCGCCATGCGCCGGTACTGCTCCGGCCCGCGACTCGAATACTTCGTCGTCACATCCGACGCGATGAACACGCCGGCTCTGTCCGGATCAAAGGAGGATTCGGCATAGGCTTCATAATCCTCCGCGTCCCCGCCCAGCAGGGATTTGTAATACTGGATAGGCAGAAAGGTCGCGGAAAAGAGGATCGTCGACACTGCCTCCTCCATCCTGGACGCCAGCAGCGAGGATGGATCCACGCACAACAGGCGCAGCTCCGCGCCGGCCTTTCCGCCCGCGCTGCCGTACAGGATATAATGATCATCCAGCAGGTCTGCGATGGTCAGGAAACGCCTCAGTTCAAAATAACAGCTCAGCGCCTCATCATCAAACCGCCCCTCTTCCGACAGGAGATCCGCAAGCAGCCCCGAGATGCCGTTCAGCTCCTTTAACAGCGGATCGACGGCATCCGGCGCAAGGGTCGTCACACCGCGGCCGGAGGGGAACAGGCCGGCGAGCAGCTCCTTCGCCTTTTCCAGACGGGAGCCGAAGCCGTTATCCCTCCTGCCGAAGAGCGGGGAAAAGATCCTGCCGCAGGACGCGAGCTGCTCGGAGGTGAGTTCCGTACTGTACATCCTGCGCCCGCGGTCGAGCAGATTATGCGCCTCATCGACCAGGAAGAGATTCGTCCCGTGTCCGCCGGCGGATTCGGAGAAAAACCGTTTCAGATAGACAAAGGGATCAAAGACATAATTGTAGTCGCAGATCACACCGTCCGCAAAGAGCGCCAGATCGAGCGAGAGCTCGAACGGACAGACACAGTGCCGCTCCGCGCAGGAAGCGATCGTCTCGCGGTCATAGGACTCCTCCTCCGACAGCAGTTCGATGATCGCGTCATTGACTCTGGAATAGTGGCCTTTTGCCCGCGGGCAGACAGCGGGATCGCACTGCGGTGTATCGAGGATGCAGCCGCGCTCTTTGGCCGTGAGCGTGACCACATGGAATTTCAGACCCTGTCCGCGCAGGACGGCGAAGGCATGCTCCGGCGCAGTCCGCGTGATCGTCTTGGCCGTCATATAGAACAGCCTGCCCGCCCGCCCCTCGCCGATCGCCTTGAGCGCGGGATAGATCGTCGCGAGTGTCTTGCCGGAGCCGGTGGGCGCCTCCAGGAACAGTTTCTTTTCCGAGGTGACCGTGCGGTAGACATAACCGGTGAGGGTCCGCTGCCCATCTCTGTAGGAATAGGGAAAGGTCAGAGCCGCTATGGAATCGCGGCATTCCATACGGTGCGCATGTACGTGATCGGCAAACGGCCGGTAACGCGCGATCAGATCGTCAAAAAAGGCCGCCAGTTCCTCGAAACTGTAGCGGTAACGGAAAAACCGGATCTCCTCCGTCTCCGACTGGAAATAGGTCATGCGGACACGCATGAGCGGCAGTCCCTGCTCCCTGGCATAGAGATACGCATAGCACTTCGCCTGCGCCAGATGAAGCGGCAGCGCCTCGCGGAAACGCCCGATATCCGCGACGGTGCTCTTGATCTCATCGATCACGGGCGCCACGGCCCATTTCGCTTCCGTATCCGGATCGGCCGCCGCACGCGAGAGATCCTCCAGGGACAACTGACGCGCCTCCGACTCGTCCGGCTTTTCTCTTGCGATAACGCCGTCCGCGCGCCCCTCGACGATGAGATGGTAATCGCCCATGTCCAGATCGACGGACAGCGGCACTTCCGCCTGATAATCCGGCCCCTGTCGTTTCTGCAGCATCCGGTGGATCCTGCCGCCCTCCTGCATCGCCTGTTCCGGGGCCAGATGCCCCGCCGCAACGATGTCTCCGTCACGCAGGATGAATTCCACCAGCCCCCTGACGGAGATCCGGATCACATGTTCCTCATTCGCCGGTGTATCACTTTTACTCATAGTGCTTGCATTATAAAACAAAAAAGCGTTTAATAGTAGGGTACAAAAAAGGAGGAACCAAGATGTCTACGGAAGCATTGAAGATCCCGCAGGGATACACATCAGCGCTCTCGGTGCACGACACCCAGATTGCGATCAAGACCGTCAAGGATTTCTTTCAGGGACTGTTCGCGGAACGCATGGGGCTGTTACGCGTGACGGCTCCGCTCTTCGTTGATCCGGACAGCGGTCTCAATGACAACTTAAACGGCGTGGAGCGCCCCGTTGATTTCACGATCGCGGAAGGGGACCGCCGGGCGGAGATCGTCCAGTCCCTGGCAAAATGGAAGCGCTACGCCCTGCAGGCCTACGGCTTCAGCACCGGCGAGGGCCTGTATACCGACATGAACGCGATACGGCGTGACGAGATCACGGACAATCTCCATTCCATCTATGTGGATCAGTGGGACTGGGAACGGATCATCACGGCGCAGGACCGCACGCTCGACTATCTTAAGGAGACCGTGCGCACGATCTATAAGGTGCTGCGCAAGACCGAGAAGTACATGGCGATCCACTACGACTACATCGAGGAATTCCTGCCGCACGATATCTTCTTCATCACCACGCAGGAGCTCGAGGACATGTTCCCGGACAATACGCCGAGGGAGCGCGAATACTACATCGCCAAAGCCAAGGGCGCCGTATGCATCATGCAGATCGGGGATACCCTGGAATCCGGCATCCGTCACGACGGCCGCGCGCCGGACTACGACGACTGGAAGCTTAACGCCGATATCCTCGTCTACTATCCGGTCCTGGATATCGCGCTGGAGCTCTCCTCCATGGGGATCCGCGTGGACAGCGCGTCGCTGAAGGAGCAGCTCGCCAAAGCCGGCTGTGAGGAGCGCGCGTCGCTGCCGTTCCAGAAGAGCGTTCTGGAAGGCACCCTGCCGCTCACGATCGGCGGAGGGATCGGTCAGTCCCGTCTGTGCCTGTTCTTCCTGCGTAAAGCCCATATCGGCGAGGTTCAGAGCTCGCTCTGGCCGGACGATGTCACGAAAGCCGCAAAGAAAGCGGGTTTGCAGCTGCTGTAAAAAAAGAGAGCACGTATAGAATAACACGTGTTTTCATATATTTATTAAATCAAAACTTAATAATTTGCTGGGGGAGCCATGCTGAGATGACCAAAATGCCGTAACAGCGCGGTTTTGCGGTCGGACCCTTATTACTTGATCCGGACAATACCGGCGTAAGGAAGCAAGTGTCATTTTTCAAGCGGCCTCCCCCTGCACCAACAGGAGGAGGTATTTTTATGTCACAGACAGATCAGGTTTCAAACACAAGAAAACTGGCGGAGGCAGCCGTTATGCTGGCCGTGGGGACCGTGCTCTCGATGATCAAGTTCCTCGATCTTCCCTACGGCGGATCGGTGACCATCGCCTGCATGCTCCCCGTCATCCTCATCGCCTACCGTCACGGAGTGAGATTCGGAATGCTGACTGGTCTTGTGTTCGGCATCATCCAGCAGCTGCTCGGCCTGAACACACTTTCCTATGTCACGACCTGGCAGTCGATCGTCGCGGTCATCCTGCTCGACTATGTCATCGCCTATGCGATGGCCGGCCTGGGAGGCATCTTCCGCAGGCTCTCTTCACAGCCAAACGCCCTGCTTGCGGGGACGGTGCTCGTGTGTTTTCTCCGGTACCTCTGCCATGTGATCTCGGGGGCGACCGTATGGGCGGGGCTCTCCATACCGACCAATGCCGCCCTCCTCTATTCCATCGGGTACAATGCGACGTATATGATCCCCGAGGCGATCGTCACTTCCGTACTCGCCTATTATATCGGTTCGATCCTGGATTTCGGAAATGATACCATCACACGGATCAGCCGGTCCGGAGAGAAGGGCGGCTCCGTCCTGAAATGGATCGGCGGTCTGCTCCTGGCGGCAGCGCTTGTTTTCGATGTGCGCACGATCTTCCTGCACCTGCAGAATGCGGAAACAGGCGAATTCGATGCCACCGGGTTTTTAAACGTTAACTGGGGACTTGTCGCGATCGTGAGCGCCGTTGCCGTTATCGCCGCGATCGCGCTGTTCCTGATCCCTTCCGGAAAAAAAGACCGTGCATGAGGATAACAGAAAAACATGTCTGATCATCACGGGCGGTGAATATGATCCGCTTCCGCCGGGGACCGCTTATGATCACCTCGTTGCCTGTGACCGCGGTTATGAAGCTGCCGCAGAAATGGGGCTCTTGCCCGATGTGATCATCGGTGATTTCGATTCCGCCGGTGAACCTCCGGGATCCGCCGGCATCCCCGTGATCAGGGCACCGCGTGAGAAGGACGATACGGATACCATGCTCGCGATCCGTTACGCACTTGAGCACGGGTACCGGCACATCATCCTCTCCTGTGCACTCGGCAGACGTCTGGATCACACACTCTCCAATATCCAGAGCGCCATGTTCGTCGCCGTAAACAGAGGGATCTGTGAGATCATCTCCCGCGCGGAACGGATACGCACCCTCACGCCGGAAGACGGGATACTGCGCCTTCCGCGCAGGGAGGGCTGGTATCTCTCTCTGTTCTCCCTCACGGAGAAGTGTCTGGGCGTGAAGATAAGCGGCGTGAAATACCCGTCCGCATGCCTGACACTGACCAGCAGTTTCCCGCTCGGCCAGAGCAATCAATGGATTCGGGAAGAAGCCCGGATCAGTCTGAAGCAGGGGATCCTGCTGATCGTGGAATCGAAAGATCGATAGCCCGCCCCAGAGAGAAGGACCAGATCCATTTCTCCCGGACAGGCAGGTCCGTCAGCCTCTCGAGTGCTTCGGCGTACAGCGACAGCTGTACGCCGTATTTTTCGGCCAGCTCCGCCGGATCCTCTTTCACCCGGTCCGTTTTGTAATCAAACAGGATGATCCCGTTATCTTCAACAAAATACGCGTCGATGACCCCCTGCAGGAGCACGGTCTCTCCCGCCGGAACAGCCGGGTTGACCCGTGCCGCGTCGATGCTCATCATGAACTGCTTTTCCCGGTACAGCGCCCCGGCCCGGTAAGCCCGGATAAAGCGCTGCCCCAGCGGCGCACGCAGGAACGCGAGGACATCCTCCGGGCGGACGATGTCCGATGCGCCGGACGGCAGCGCTCCTCCCTCCCGGTTTTTCATCCATTTGAGGAGCAATTCGAGGCTTTCAGATGTTGAATCAGGATTAGATATCACGTCCGAACCCAGTATTTCTGCGTCAAGTATTTCCATGACCTTGTGATACAGTGTTCCCCGTTCCGCTCCGCCGGGCCCGGGCAGCTGCGGTACCCCTCCCGGACCGGAAACCGCCTCCTTTTCCGGACCGATCAGGTCATTTCCGCAGAAATTCTCCCCTTCCTCGTGCAGCAGCTTCTCCTTGAGTTCCGTGACCGTCGTCTTGATGCACAGGTTCTCCAGATCCCTGTGCGCATAGGAAAACCGCATGTTCCGCTCATATTCATCCATTAAATAACTATCGATATTTTTCTTATTGACCGCATCGGTCACGGCTGATCGGAGGTCTTTCTCCTGCGTTTGGGCCGCTTTTCCGGCATCCTGCACCCCGTTTCCTGCCGGCTGCTCCAACAGGAACGGAACCCGAAGCTCTGGGAGCACCTCTTTCAGGAGGTCAAAATAACCGGCAGCACGCCTCCTCTTCAGATAGGAAACGCCTGCGGGCGCACCGCCGGAAGGGACCGTCCGTCCCCGGGCCTCCTCCATGCGTTCCATCAGGCCCTTTACCCCGGCATCTTCCACACATGCCGTCAGGATCAGCTTGTCCATGGCTCTCGTCATCGCCACATACAGCACCCGGAGTTCCTCACCGAGGCTGTCCTCACGGACCTTGTCCGCGATGATATGCCGACGCAGCGTGGAGTGCTTTGTCCTGTTCTCCAGATTCACCGCATAGGGCGCGGGGCCGATCTGTTCGTCTGTCAGGACCGCCGCTCTCTCATCCGAACGGTTGAATTTACGCGACAGATCGCAGAGGAAGACCACGGGAAACTCCAGACCCTTGCTCTTGTGGATGGTCATGATCCGCACCATATCCGCGTCGTCGGACAGTTCATTGGCCTCGCCGAAATCCACATTTCCCTTCCGGTACCGCTCCAGGCGGTCCACAAAGGCACCCAGACCGTGGCCGCCGGAGGACTCGAACTGTGCCGCCCGGATCAGCAGCATCTGCACATTGGCCCGCCGCCTGGCACCGGCCGGCATCGCAGCGACCAGCTCCGGATATCCGGTCTCCGCGAAGATCTCTTCCAGCAGTTCTCTGACCGAAAGCCTGCCGGAGGCCCGGCGCCATTTCTCCAGCCATTGCAGGAAGTTCCTGCAATGCCGGATCAGCGCAGGTGTATAAATATCATCCGTTATGTTATCCTCATCACAGTCCGCGCAGGCGCGGAGCGCTTCATAGAGCGGCAGTCCCTCCGTCCCTTCGCCGCCGCGGATCCTCGCCAGCTCCTCATTGTCAAAGCCGGCCAGGATCGAATGCATCACCCCTGCGAGCGGAATATCCCGCAGCGGGTTTTCCAGCGTGCGGAACAGGTCCGTCAGCACCCTTACCTCCGCGGCGTTGAAATAACCGCTCTTTGATTCCGAATAGACCGGGATCCCGCGGTCCGTCAGCACCTGCCGGAAAGCCTCATCCACACCGGAAGCAGACCTCAGCAGGATGACGATGTCCCCGTACCGCACCCGGCGGAGTCCCTGCTCCTTATCCCGGACCAGTTCCTCCCCGACCATTCTGCGGATCCGTTCAGCGACGAGCACGGCCTCGGCATTTTCCGTTTCTCCCGCGTATGCCTCCTCCGGCAGTTCCTCCGCCTCGGGTTCATCCGGATCCTCCTCATCCTCCGGTTCCTCCTCCGGCTGTACCGCACCGCCGGTCAGGAGCACCTCCGGCACAAACCGGCCGTCCGCAGCCTGCGGCAGCTCCGCCAGATCCCCGCCGAAACGCAGCAGCGCATCCGCATCGTACTCCACACCACCGATATCCCGGAACATGAGCCGGGCGAAGATGTCATTGACAAAATCCAGGATCTCGGGACGGGAGCGGAAATTCCTGTGCAGATCCACACGGCGCTCCGTCCCCTGTCCGGTCGTATACCGGCCGAATTTTTCCATGAAGATCTCCGGCCTCGCCAGACGGAAGCGGTAGATACTCTGCTTCACATCACCCACCATGAACCGGTCATGCCTGTCTCCGGCAATGAGCTGCAGGATCAGCTCCTGCACATAATTGCTGTCCTGGTATTCGTCGATCATGATCTCGCGGAAATATGCGGCATACTCCTTTGCCGTATCCGTGGGGACAGGGCGGAACGCATCCTTAAGATCCTCCGGCTCCACGGCCAGGATCCGCAGCGCAAGATGCTCCATATCGGGAAAATCGACGATATTCGCGTCGTGTTTTGCCGCCTCCATCCGCTCCAGAAACAGCGCGGTCACCCGAAGCAGCTCCGCCGCCGTCCGGGCAGCTCTCCGCTCATCCTGAAGCAGCACCTCCGGCGGGAACGAACAATAACGCTCGCTATTATATCCAACGGCATCCTTCGCACCGTTCCGCAGCGCCATGGCCTGATCCTTGCGGGCAGGATCGACCTCCTTGCTCTTGCATTGCGGCAGTCTGCCGAACAGCGCCTTTCCGGGCGCAAGCTGCTCCAGCAGCGTCTGCAGATCCTCCGACGCGCAGAGCCGTCTGAGTATTTCAATATCGTTTGTTATCGTATCGCAGTACATACCGGGGCCGCCGGGGGAAGAAGCAATGGCCAGGGCTTCCTGCAGCTCCCCGATCGCGCATTCCAGTTCTTTCAGGATCCGGTCGTACAATCCGCTGCACCAGGACAGCTCGTTAAGCGAAGCCGCCTGTTCCCGTTCCGCCCGTTCTCTGTATGTCTTCAGCCACAGAGCGGGCCATGGCATGCTCTGCGCAAACCGGTAAAGCTCCAGGATCTCCTTCTCCAGCCTCCTGTCCGTGCTGCCTTCCGAGATGCATTCCGCGAGATCCGGAAATACCGACCCGCCGTTCTCTGCGGCATCCCGGTAAAGCTCCTCCAGCAGACCCTGCAGCACCTCTGATTCCAGCAGCTGCATCTCCCCCCCGTCGCTCACGCGGAATGACGGATCCAGACCGATGGAGGCAAAGCTGTTTCTCAACAGATACTGGCAGAATGCATCGATCGTCATGATCTTTGCATGCGGCAGGAGCATTTCCTGATGCCTCAGCCGCGCATCCGACGGATGGGACCGGATCCGCTCCGACAGCGCCCGTCCGATCCGCTCACGCATCCCGGCCGCTGCCGCCCGGGTAAAGGTCACCACCAGGATCCGATCGATATCGACGGGATCCTCTCCTTCCGAGACCAGCCGGACGATCCGCTCGGCCAGGACGGCCGTCTTGCCTGACCCCGCCGCGGCGGATACCAGTACATCCGCGTCCCGCACATCGATCGCTTCCTGTTGTTCGTCTGTGAAGCTGATGGCCTTTTTGACCGCATTCTCACTCATGCAGCTGTTCCCTCATATGATCCAGCAGCTCCTCCCTGCCGCAGCCGGCGATCTCCCGCATGGTATAGCCCGTGATCCGACGGTCGAACCCGCAGATCCCGCGGTATGCACACCACGTGCAGGCGTTCTGCTTTTTGTACCGGTAGGGGTGGACGCCGGTCTCGCCGTCCCGGATCCGTTCACCCAGTGTGCGGATCTGATGATCCGTATAGCGGGAGACCAGCTCGAATTCCTCCGTCGTCAATCCATGGGAATGCGCGTCCGGCGTCCCGTCCTTCTTCAACGTCATCGGGAGCACATCGCTCTTGGCGCCCTCCTCCCCGTCAAGGCTCTGATCCATCATCACCAGGATCCGGCGATCCGTGTTGGCCACTCCCTTCATGGACAGGCTTTTGATCCGCCGGCTTTCAATATCGCTTGTTATTAATTCCTTTTCCAGCTTCAGGATCGGATCGTCGATATGATAATAGAAGACGCCCGCCGGGACGATCAACCGATCCGTATCGCTGTTTCGTTCCTGCGTGAGGGCCGCCCGCAGATATACCATGAGCTGGAGGCTGATGCCGTGAACATACAGATTCGGATCCCAGGTCTGTTTGCCGGATTTGTAATCGATGACACGCAGATACCGGGCGGCCGGATCCTCATAGGCATCCAGCCGGTCGATCCGGCCCCTGAGGAGCATCCGCCCGTCCCCTTCGGTGAAATCCAGTTCCGAAGCGAAAGACCGGAACACCCCTTTGGAAAGCTGATAACGGACCGTGTGCACCGTACGCACCAGTGTGCGGAGCAGCCGCCGGAGCATGAATTGATAACGCGTGTTACTTAATAAGATCCCGTTCCGGTAGCCGGCCGCCTGATCCCGCAGGACAGACTGCGCCAGCTGCGCGGCTTCCCCGTCCGACAGATCCGTGAGGTCCCGGCCCTGCCTGCGCAGCATCGCATCCATCGCCGAGAGCGCCCCGTGATAAAGCACACCCAGATCCGCATGATCCACCTCAAACAATTCCGTCTCCGCAAGGCGCAGACCGTACCGCGCGAAATGTGCGAACGGACAGCCCGCAAAGGTCTCCAGACGGCTGACACTGCTCTCCGTGACCCCGCCGTAGAGCCTGACCGCAGCTTCCGGACTGACAGACTGCGGTACATAGCGGTAAAACGCCGCATCCGTAAGCCGCCGCATCCGCGCGGCATAGTCCGCGCCGCCGTTTCCGACCGCCGCCACGAACGCCAGAAACTCCGTCCGTCCCTGCTCCTCCATCCTGCCGTCCGCATAGAGCCGGAACAACTCCGCGGCAAGATGCGCGGCATTTTCCCTGCTGCCGATGCGGCCGGACAGCGTCCGGTCAGCGGCATGCTCCGTCCGCACCCCGGGGAACAGCTCCCGGATCCTGCGGATCAGCTCCGCCGGACGTTCCTGAGCCCCCTCCTGCGACGCAAGCGACCAGGACAGGATGAGACTCTCCGAAGGGAGCGTCAGGTTCATATACAGATACTGCCGTTCATAGGACAGCCGCTGCACGGGATCGGGAGCCAGTTCCACACCGGTCCCGGCCTGGGACAGGAACCGCCGGTCCATCTCATTCAGGATCCCGCCGCCGCCCGCATTTCCGGGCAGTTTGGAATCGTTGGCCCCAAGCAGGAAGAGCACACGCTTCCCGCCGAGCCTGGTCCGCTCAAGATCCCCGACCATCACGCGGTCGATCCCGGCAGGTAACATACCAATTGTTATTTTATTAATCCCGACCTGCAGGAGTTCCCCGTACTCGCGGACGGTGATACGCCCGCCGCCGAACAGCGCTTTCATCTGCTCCACAAGTTCGACGAGCTTCCCGTAGATCTGCGTCAGTTCCAGACAGCCCTTCTCATCTCCCTGCGCGCGGCGCTCTGCGGCCATCGCTTCCAGTTTTTCCCGGGCACCCAGATCCTCGAGCATCCCAAGCAGCGCATCGGAAAACGCCTTCACTTCGCATTTCGTCCCCCGCGGGAACCGTTCCAGATGGGAGAGGAACCTGCGCCGCAGTCCGTTCATCCCCTCCAGATATGCCGTTTTCTCAAAACCGGCACCGGGCCTTGCCGGCAGACGCGTAAATTCCTCCTCATAGCGCCTGCGCCCGCGGATCCCGAGCGCCTCCGTATACAGCTGCAGCCGGTCGGTCTCCTGCGCGGTGAGACCGGTGAGCCCCGAACGCAGAAAACGGAAGACCGCTGCGGCGGAATAGTTGTCCGTCAGGATCTGCAAGGCCCCGGACACGCATTCCGTCAGGGGATTCATGCGGATCCCCGCCGTCTCGTCGATATAGACCGGGATCCCGAAGCGAGCGGCGGTCCGGTCCATGAGGGGACCGTAGACTGCAGGGTCTGTGGAGAGCACGGCGATATCCTCGAAGCGGTGCGCGTCGGAGGCTTTGATATACGAGAGGATCCGCAGGCAGCATTCCGTGCACTCCCCGGCGGGATCCGGCGCCTCGACGAGGCGGACGGCATCCCCCGTCTCCCCCTCGTAATGCGCCTCCTCCCGGAAGATCCGTTCCTCGAAAAATGCGAGCGGCGGATTGTCCCGCAGGCGTGCGACAGGACGTTCCCGCAAAAAGAGATCCCCTGCCCTACGTCTCCTCTGTGCGCAGAAAGCCGCAAACGCGGCGCGGTTCGCGCCGGCATCCGGAGACTCCGCGAGGAATGCCGCCCGCTCCAGATCGGCGACCGTTTTGGCTGTCAGGGAAAAGATGCCCTCCTGCCCCGCATCAAACGGATCCGTCCCCGGCTCCGCAGGGAGAGAGACCGTCACGCGGGAAGCAGCGCGGATGATTGAAGATAACACGTGATATTGAATAGGGGTAAAGCCGGTAAATCCGTCAAATACGACCACGGCCCCCTTCATCCGCGCCGAGCGGCCGATCGCCTGTGCCAGCAGATCCATCGTCTGCTCCGTAGTGGCATACCGTCC
>JAFXTJ010000007.1 GCA_017535945.1 Lachnospiraceae bacterium | reverse complement strand
TCTGGTATCCCTTGGAGCGCTGGATCGTCACAATCTTCGTACGATCATTGATGGCGCGCCGGATCCCGTCATAATCAAAGCCGCCGTCCGGCAGCAGGTCCACCTGGGCATAGGTGACTCCGTATTCCGCCAGCGACCCCATGGACGGCCGGATGCCGATGACCTCTTCAAGCGTGTCGTAGGGTTTGCCGACCGGGGATAACAGTTCGTCACCCGGCCGGAGATTGCTCATGAGCGCCAGTGCCAGCGCATGCGTTCCGCAGGTGATCTGCGGCCGCACCAGGGCGTCCTCGGTCTCAAACAGGGAGGCGTAGACCTGTTCCAGGGTATCTCTCCCCAGATCGTTGTATCCGTAGCCGCTGGTCCCCAGCAGGCAGGCTTCGCTCACGCGGGCCTGCTGCATCGCATTGAGCACTCGCGTCTGGTTGATCTGCGCGACGGCATCGATCCGTTCGAAGCGCGGCTTCAGTTCCGCAAGGACCTCCTCTCCGAGATCGATCACGGGGTCCGAGAGGCCGAAGGCGCGCATGGAAGCACGCAGTTCCTGATTCAAGTCTGTTTTATCCATCTCAATCTCCATACGGCAGAACTTCCTGCGTATCGTTTCTGCGTAAAAGCAACAAATACGATACGCCCGACTCACTCGATCTGCAGTCCTGAGTATCGTTTCGGCTCAAAAGCAACAAATACGATACGCCCGGCTCACTCGATCTGCAATCCTTCATATGTTCGGTTTCGCGGTATTACGTTACCCATGACAGTTTCACCTGACGCAGGATTTCCTCCAGGATCGCGTCATCATCAGGCAGATCACGGCGGTCGAGCAGGCGTACGTCGCGTTCCGCGCGGAACCACGTGAGCTGGCGCTTGGCGAAGTGCCTCGTGTCGCGTTTCAGGCGCTCCGTGGCATCCGCAAGCGTACATTCGCCATGCAGATACGGGACTATCTGACGATAGCCGAGGCCCTGCATGGAGACTTCTTCGCCGGTCAGGCCCCGGTCCAGGAGGCCGCGCACTTCATCGGCAAGGCCCTCCGCGATCATCTGATCCACGCGCGCATCGATACGGTCATAGAGACGCGCACGGTCATCGGTCAGCACGAAATACAGATGGTCGTAGGCGGCCTCGTGCGCACGCTGCTCCTTGTTGTGCTCGCTGATGCGCCGGCCGGTCAGATGATGGTACTCCAGCGCGCGGATCACCCGCTTGATGTTATTGGCGTGGATCGCTTCCGCGGAGTCCGGATCCACTGCGCACAGTTCCTCGTGGAGTGCCGCGCCCTCTCCCGCTTTTGCTCTCGCCTCCAGCTGTGCACGGTAAGCGCCGCCGTCCTCTTCCTCCGTGAAATCCGTGTGATACAGGAGCGCCCGGATGTAAAAACCCGTGCCGCCGACGATGAGAGGAAGATGCCCTCTTGCTGTGATCTCCCGGATCTTCTCATCCGCCAGCTTCTGAAAGGTGTATACATTGAACTCTTCCGCCGGATCCAGGATATCGATGAGGTGATGCGGGATCCCCTGCATCTCTTCCTGTCGGATCTTATCCGTGCCGATATCCATTCCGCGGTAGACCTGCATGGAATCCGCGGAGATGATCTCTCCGTCAAGCGCCTGTGCCAGCCGCAGGGACAGCTTTGTCTTTCCGGCGGCCGTGGGGCCCGTGAGGATCAGGATCCTGTCGCGGTGCGCATCCATCCGCTTTAATCCACCACGCGTTTGAAGCGCTTCTCGATCTCAAACCGGCTCATGCGGATCAGCGTCGGTCTCCCGTGCGGACAGTTGTAGGGATTCTCCAGCGTCATCATCTCGTCTAAGAGTGCGCGCAATTCCTCCACCGTCATGTGCATGTTTCCCTTGACGCTTGCTTTGCAGGCCATTCCGGCGATCCGTGAAGAGACGGCGACCGGATCATCGGGGAGTGTTCCCTCCTCGTTCAGCGCATCCAGGATCTCCAGGAACATGGTCTTTGCATCCGCGCCATACAGGTCGAGCGGAATGCCGCGGAGCGCGACGGTACGCTCTCCGAAGGGTTCTGTCTGGAAGCCCAGCCCGTCAAAGACCGGCGCGTATCGCGAAAACAGTTCCTCCTGCGGCGGTGTGAGCTTTATCACCTCCGGCGGATCGACCATCTGGCTCATGACGGTCTTCTCGCGGAAGCGCTTCATCATGCGCTCGTAATTCACCTTTTCATGCGCGGCATGCTGGTCCATCATGAGGAGTTCATCTCCACATACCATGAGCCAGTAGGTGTCAAAGATCTGTCCGAGAATGCGGTATTCCTTTACGGCTTCTTCGGAGAATAGGCGCTCCTGCACGGGTCTGATCCGCTGTGCACCGTCTTTCGGCCCTGCGTCAAAAGAATACCCGTCCGACATCGCGACGGGCTCTTCGGCGAGTCCGTAGGCGAAAAGCGGCTGCTGTTCTTCTCCGGTCTCCTGTACGAAATAGGATCTCTCAAACGGCTCTGCAGCGGAGGAAGCAGTCTGTGCGGATCGCTGTGCATCATTTGCCGCCGCAAAGGGCAGGCCTTCTCTCCGCTCCCGTTCTTCATCAAGGAGCGCATCCGGGATCATCTCCGTATCGTGGAGCGCTCCGGCCACGGCCGAGGTCAGGAAAGATGAGATCTGGCGGGCATTCGCAAAACGGACTTCCCTTTTGGTCGGATGGACATTGACATCCACCTCGGAGGAAGGCAGCGAAAAGGCCAGTACCGCAAACGGGAACTTATGCTGCATGAGGTAGGGCCGGTAGCCCTCCTCCAGTGAGGCGGACAGCATCTTATCCGTCACCGGACGGCCGTTCACGAAAAAGAGTTCAAACGAGCGGTTGGACCGGTTGATCGCGGGCTTCCCGAGATACCCGGTCATATGAAGCCCGGACGGTCCGTCCGCCTCGATCGGGAAGATGCTCGCGGCGATATCCCTGCCGTAGATCCGGTAGATATTCTCCTTGAGATCTCCGGATCCCGAGGTGTGAAAACGGTCCGTATGATTGTTGATAAAGCGCAGGGAGACCTGCGGATGTGCCAGCGCCTGATGCTCCATCAGCTCCGCGATATAGGACCCTTCTGTCTGCGGCTTTTTCAGGAATTTTTTCCGCGCCGGCGTGTTGTAGAACAGATCCCTGACGATGATCGTGGTGCCCTCCGGCGCTCCGATCTCTTCATAGGACAGTTCCTCTCCGCCCTCGATCACATAGCGGATGCCGGTGAGCGTATCCCGCGTCTTGGTGATGAGTTCGCATCTGGCTACGGCGGCGATACTGGATAAGGCCTCTCCGCGAAATCCAAGTGTGTGCAGGGTATCCAGATCCTCGATCCTTGAGATCTTGCTCGTCGCGTGCCGGCCGAAAGCCTGCCGCACATCCTCCGGTGCGATGCCTTCCCCGTTATCCGTGATGCGGATGAGACCGGTCCCGCCCTCTTCGATCTCCACGGTGATGCTTGAGGCACCTGCGTCGATCGCGTTTTCCAGCAGTTCCTTGACTGCTCCGACGGGACGTTCGACCACCTCGCCGGCAGCGATCCTGTCGATCGTAACGGAATCGAGCGTCTTGATCTTACCTGCCATCTTCAGTCATCCTTTCCCGCGATATAGCGGTTTTTCAGCGCACTCTGCCATTTGTAGAGCATATTGATCGCATCCACGGGGGTGAGCCGGTCGATATCCGTATCCGCGATCTCCTTCAAAATGTCCTGGTCATTCACCGTATCAAAGAAGGAGAGCTGGTGCAGATCCACATCATCCGGTCTTGATACGCGGGCGGTTTCCTTAGCCTTGCCCTGATTGACCTCGATCGCACGCACCCGCTCCGTGATGTCGGATTCCGTCAGTTCCTCGACGATCTGCGCCGCACGGTCGGTGATCATCTCCGGGATACCGGCCAGTCTCGCGACCTGGACGCCGTAACTCTTATCCGCTCCGCCGCGCACGATCTTGCGCAGGAACACGATATCGTCACCGTTTTCCTTGACAGCGATGCAATAGTTCGTCACATTGTCGATCTTCCCCTCGAGTTCCGTAAGCTCATGGTAATGCGTGGCAAACAGTGTCTTGGCGCCCAAAAGTCTCCGGTTCGAGATATACTCCACGACCGCCCAGGCGATGGAGAGTCCGTCGTAGGTGGAGGTCCCGCGGCCGATCTCATCAAGGATGATCAGCGAATGCTTTGTTGCGGAGCGCAGGATATTCGCGGTCTCGCTCATCTCCACCATAAAGGTCGACTGCCCGCTCGCCAGATCATCCGATGCGCCGACGCGCGTAAAGATCCGGTCCACAAGAGAGATCTGCGCCTGTTCCGCGGGAACAAAGCTCCCGATCTGCGCCATCAGGACAATAAGCGCGCATTGCCGCATATAGGTGGATTTGCCGGCCATATTGGGGCCCGTGATGATGGCCACGCAATGCTTCTTCTCGTCCAGATGCGTATCGTTGGCGATGAAGAGCTCCGCGCCGGAGAGCATCTGCTCCACGACCGGATGCCTGCCGTTTTTGATCCTGATCGATCCGTCGGAAGCAAGCTTCGGTCTGGAATAATGATTCTTCTCCGCCACATACGCCAGAGAAGCGTAGGCATCCAGCAGCGCGATGATCCCGGTCGTCTTCTGGATCCTTACGATCTCGGAAGCGATGCTGTCCCTCAGTTCGCAGAAACGCGCATATTCCAGACTGTTCACCCGCTCCCTGGCATGCAGGATCGTGTCCTCGAGTTCTTTGAGCTTGGGCGTGATATACCGCTCCGCATTGGTGAGTGTCTGTTTGCGGATATACTCCTCCGGCACCTTGTCCTTGAACTGGTTGGTCACCTCAAAGGCATAGCCGAAAACGCTGGAGTATTTGATCTTGAGGCTCTTGATCCCGGTGCGGGCGCGTTCCGACTCCTCGAGTTCCAGCAGCCATTTGCTGCCGTCCGACTCGATATTCCTGAGCCTGTCGATCTCCTCATCACACCCGTCTTTGATAAAGCCGCCCTCTCTCACACTGACGGGAGGTTCCGGGACGATCGTATCCGTGATACGTTTTTCCAGATCCGTGAGCGGATCCAGATCGTTCACGATCATGTTAAGCTGCGCGTTCTCCTCTTTATCCTCCACATCGGACATGGCTGTGCGGATCGCAGGCAGCATGGACAGCGATGAGGCAAACGCCAGCAGATCCCTGGGATTTGCGGTATGATAGCTGATGCGCGACATGAGCCTCTCCAGATCATAAACCGGCGTCAGATATTCCCTGAGCTCCTCACGCACGATCGGATACTTCAGGAGCGTCCCCACAGCGTCCAGACGCTTTTCGATCTCCTCCTTGTCAATGAGCGGCTGTTCGATGAAGGAACGCAATTTTCTCGCGCCCATCGCGGTCTTTGTCTTATCGAGCACCCACAGAAGCGTCCCGCGCTTCTTTTTATCGCGCAGGGTCTCCGTCAGCTCGAGATTCCGGCGGGTCGCCGCGTCAAGGAGCATGAAACGGCTCGTGAGATAAGGCCGGATCTGCGTGATATTTGCCGGCTCCTGCATCTGCATCCGGATGAGATAGGAAAGGAGCGCGCCGGCGGCGATCGTACCGACAGGGAATTCCGACAGACCGAGCAGTTTGATATCCTGCACCTTAAAATGTCCGGTCAGTTCGCGGATGCAGTCCGTCTCGTCAAAGCATTTCGCTTCCAGCGTGAAAAGAGCGCTTCCGAGTTTTTCACGGATCATGGTCAGATCGATGCCGCTTAAGGTAAAGGCCTCATTGCACACGATCTCCTTGGGGGTGAGCTTCTGCAGTTCATCGGACAGGGCGCGCAGACCGTCCGTCTCCGTGAGCATAAACTCCCCGGTCGTGATATCCGCGGACGCGATGCCGATGCGCTCCGGCGTGTAATAGATACAGGTGAGATAGCTCTGCTCGGATGCCTCCACCGACTGCATATTGAGATTGGTGCCCGGCGATACGATGCGCACGACCTCCCGCTGCACCATGCCCTTTGCGGTGGCCGGATCCTCCATCTGCTCACAGATCGCAACCTTGTAGCCGCGGTTCACGAGTCTTGTGAGATAAGTTTCCGCCGCATGGAACGGTACGCCGCACATGGGAGCCCGTTCGGGCAGGCCGCAGCTCTTGCCGGTCAGCGTGAGTTCAAGTTCTCTGGAGACCGTTTCCGCGTCGTCAAAGAACATCTCGTAGAAATCACCGAGCCGGTAAAACAGGATGCAATCGCTGTAGGCTTCCCGCATCGTGAGATAATGCTCCATCATAGGGGACAGCAGGGCGCGTTCTTCGGGAGTTAACTTCACCATGGCGTACCTACCTGCTTTCCGAGGAAATAAAAGCCTTTCGCCTCTGTCAGTTCCACATCGGTAAATTTCCCGATCAGATCGGGAGTCCCCGGGAAGTGCACCAGCAGATTATCCGAGAGGCGGCCTGTCAGGAGGGAGGGATCGTTCTCGTTTACTCCTTCTACCATGACTGTCCCGGTCAGTCCACGGGATTTCCCGCACTCCTCTCTCGCTGTCTGCTGAACAACTGCTAACAGCCTGTCAAAATCGCGCTTCACACGCTCCGGTTCCGGCTGGTCCGGATAGGAAGCCGCGGGTGTCCCGTTTCTTCTGGAGTAGATAAAGGTGAACGCATTCTGAAAGCGTACCCGGCGCACCACATCGATCGTCTCATCGACATCGGCGGAGGTCTCTCCGGGGAATCCGACGATGATATCCGTGGTCAGCGCGATATCGGGAACGGAGGAACGGATCCTGTCGCACAACGACAGATACTGCTCTTTGGTATAGCGCCGGTTCATACGGCGCAGGATCTCATCGGAACCGGACTGCAGCGGCAGATGCAGATGCCTGGAGATATTGTCATGCGTGCGGATGACTTCGATGAGTTCATCGGACAGATCCTTGGGATGCGAGGTCATAAAGCGCACGCGGCCGATCCCGGGCGTCTCCGCGACCGCCGCGAGCAGTTCCGGAAAGGTGCCGTAGTCCGCTTCTTCTCCCGCAGGGACCTTGATCCCGTAGGAATTCACATTCTGCCCGAGTAACATCACTTCCCGGACGCCGTCGGCTGCGAGCGTGCGCACCTCGGCGAGGATATCCGCCTTCTTTCTGCTGCGCTCCCTGCCCCTTACATAAGGAACGATGCAATAGGTGCAGTAATTGTCACAGCCGAACATGATGTTCACGCCGCTCTTGAACGGATATTTGCGTCTTGCGGGGAGTTCCTCCATGATGCGGTCCGCCTCCGGGAGGATCGAGATGATCATCTCGCCTTCGTTTTCGGGCGCGTAAACGGCATCCAAAAGCGCCGGAAAGGTATAGAGATTATGCGTGCCGAAGATCAGATCCACATAGGGATAACTCTTTTTGATCTTCTCCACATTGATCTGCTCCTGCATCATGCAGCCGCAGACTGCGAGCTTTTTCCAGGGAGAATGCTTCAGCTCACTGCCTCTGGCGCCCAGCCTGCCGAAAAGGCGGTTGTCGGCGTTCTCACGCACCGTGCAGGTGTTGTAGAGCAGGAAATCCGCGTCTTCGGAGTCCGTGATCGCAAAACCGGCCTCCGCGAGCACGCCCTCGAGCTTCTCGGAGTCCCTGGCATTCATCTGACAGCCAAAGGTGATGACGCAGGCCGTGGGCGTACGCCCCAGACGCTCTTTGAGCGCCTCGATCTGACTGCCCGCGCGGCGCATGGCCTGCGGACCCATGGAGCCTTCAAATACCGTATCCATATCAGAAGGGGGTTCTTTCTTCGCGGCCGCTCATGCGGTATTTGCCGCGGGATTCGAGGATCAGGATGCTCCTGCCCGGCAGCGCGACGGATTTCTCACCCGTAAGCCGCCGTTCCTTCGTCTCCTCTCCCGTCCGGGCGGTATCGATGACGGCCGTCCAGGTGAGGGGCTTGGGCAGTGCGGGCAGCGCAAAACGCCTGCCCTCCCAGTGGCAGTTATAGATGCAGTACAGGAACGCAGGATTCTGCTCTTTCGCATAGAGATTGCAATAGAGCATTCCGATACTGTGCGAGAAGCCGGAGAAATCAGGCTGCCAGGCATCCTGCCCGTGCGCGGACAGATCCGGGTAGCCGAAGGCTTTGTAGTCCATGAGTTTGAGCGGCTGCTCCTGTGTGAGCATATGATGGTGCCTGCGGTAATCGGAGAGGAAGCGCACGAAGTCCGCGACATCCCCGCTCATCCCGCTGCTCTCCTGCCGCCAGTTGATCCAGGAGATCGCATTGTCCTGACAATAGGGATTGTTATTGCCCTCCTGGCTGTGCAGGAACTCGTCGCCGGCATAGATCATCGGTGTGCCCTGCGCAAAAAACAGCATCGTGAGCGCATTGAAGATCTGCTTGCGCCTGAGCTTCAGGATGCCGGTCCGGCGGGTCTTGCCCTCGATGCCGCAGTTCCAGCTGTCATTATGGTCCGTGCCGTCCTGGTTGTTCTCCCGGTTGGCCTCATTATGCTTATGCTCATAGGAAAAGGTGTCCACAAGGCGCATGCCGCCGAAATCCGCCAGATAATTCACATGTCCCGTGCGCTCGTCATTGTTGATCATTGCATTGAAGAATGCGGTCAGGGAGTGGTCATCCGATTTGAGGAACCGGCGCGCTGCCGTGCGGAAATCGTCCCGGTAGGTGAAGAGATTCTTGGACGGTTTCTTTGATGATGCAGCGGACATCCGCGGATCACCGGCGATCCTGGACGGATCGACCTGCTCATAATACATCCGGATCCCGGCAAGTGCGGGATCCGCCGCCAGGCTCTCCACATTAAGCCCCCCGCCGATCAGATGGAAGCCGTCCACGCCGTAAAAGCGGACCCAGTGGCGCAGAACGGCACTGATGACAGCGGTGGGATACTCTCTGGGGAACCAGAACTGCAGGATGAGCGCGATCCCCTTTTTGTGCAGGGCTTCCGCCATGACATGAAACTCCCTGCAGGGATCCCGGTCCGGACCGGCCACGGAATAGGCGCTCCTGGGCGCCATATAGAAGCCTTCCTTGTAACCCCAGTAATTGATCCGTTCCTCGGGCTCATTTTCCGCAGGCTCTTTATCTTTGTCCGGCTGCGTTTTTTCCTTCGTCGGATCGTAGGTTTCGGGTGTATAGGTCTCTCTGGCGATGAGTTCGTAGGACGGCATCAGTTCCACCGCCGTCACGCCGAGCGACAGGATATGATCGAGTTTATCGACGATCCCCGCAAAGGTCCCCCGGTGATCCTTGGCGATCCCGGCACTGGGGCTCATGGTGAATCCGCGGACGTGGAGCAGATAGATCAGCTCCTGACAGGGCGGTGTCTTGCTCTTTAAGCGGGAGGCATGCGTTTTCTTCAGGAAATCATCGGGAGCGCCCTTGAAGACACTGCCGTAGATGACCGACTCATCGTGCGCATCCATCGTTCCGAGGCCGTATACGCGGAATGAGAAAGGATCCGCAAAATCACCGTTCCTGTCAAAGAGTCGGTAGCGGTCATGACCGGCCGGTATGCCGGTGATCCTCACGGAATAGAGCCTGCCGATCCCGCACTCCTCCGGGAGCTTCACCTGTACCGGGTCCTTTCCGGCAGCATCATAAAAAATGATCCCGCAGCCCTTTTCCGACGGGAAATACCCGCAGAAGACGATCTCTTCCCCGTCTCTGAAGCACCTGGGCTCCGTTCTGTTATCCGGCAGTACCGTTATCCTGTCAATTCCCAAAATACGCTTCCCCGTTCCCGTACCTGTCTGTTTGCAATAGATAATAAATTATAGCACAAACGGCAGGAAATGGGGGAGAAAAATGATCCGATCAGCACGACCGCCAATGTTAAGTAATCAGAACATGTATCGAAAGCATATCATCCAAACCGTGCGATCAGACTTTCCTGCAATAATTGAGAGCAGTTGATGCCTCGCTTGTCTGCCAGTCTCGCCATCCAGGCAGGTAGTGAAACATTTTTGCGGACTGCTTTTGTGTCGGTAGCAGCCCGATAGGCCAGTGTATCGACTCTGATGATTGAATAAAATCCCTGTTCCGGGATCTCGATGAGATGCTGCGGTGTAGCGGCAGGGATCTCATCCCCTTCATCTTCGGCAACAACGAGCCAACCGCTGGCGGCATCGGTGATCATTTCTATTGCTTCATCGATGGTCCTGCCGGTCGTGATACATCCCGGCAGATCGGGAACTCTGCAATAATACTTGCTTTGATCATCATTCGGTACAAATGTGGCTGTATAGGTATACTTCATATGATCAACCTCCCTTTCATTTTCGCAGCACGCACCCTCTATCTTCCGCCCTGTCTGATCTCCTTACGGATATAGCGAAGATCCTCTTCATCGAAACTTCCTCTTTTCAACGGAATAGAGTATCTTTTGTCAGGGTTATAGTATATGTCATGGTTTCTGCCATATCGTTTAAAAATGTATCCGTTTGCCTGTAATTCTTTTATTGCAGTTTTTCTCGGATGCATAAATCTCTCCTTAAATCATACACAATATTACACAACCGTCAAGTGGAAATATGGCTTTGATATGATAAAGAAATATTATTTACAACAGCGGTCTCAGAAACCTCGACGGCACACAGCGGTAGTTGTCCGTGCCGGTCTGGTAAGAAATGATCAGGCTGTGTCTGGCGCGCGTCATGGCCACATAAAAGAGACGGCGTTCCTCTTCGATCTCATCCGGCAGGATGCTCTTGCGGGACGGGATCTGCCCCTCGTTGACCGCAGGGAGCCACACGGCATCATACTCGAGTCCTTTGGAGGCATGCATCGTGAGGATCCGGACGCCGGTACCTTTCCTTGCGGAAACAGGTTCTTTCCGGCGTTCTTTATGCTCCTCTTCCTCCATCGTGACGGCTCTGATAAAAGCGTCGGAACCGG
Organism: Lachnospiraceae bacterium; assembly: GCA_017535945.1. Taxonomy (GTDB): domain Bacteria; phylum Bacillota; class Clostridia; order Lachnospirales; family Lachnospiraceae; genus Butyrivibrio. Next base: position 65,567 of record JAFXTJ010000007.1, on the reverse strand, counting down.
TGTATTGCAAGGCTTTGTTCTGCAGCTCATCCAGAACGGCTGCGGCTTTTTCATAGGCATCCGCACCGATCTCCTTTTTCAGCCAGGCATCATAACCCATCTGCGTGCGGATATAGCGGATCGAAAGGGCCGGCCGCATCGTCCCGATGAGCTTTAAGTCCTTTTTGAACCGTGCGATCGTCTCACGCATCGACGGACGATCCCTGTACCAGGCCTCAACCTGTTCCATGGAGAAGGTGCTCTGTGTCAGGCTTTCTCTGGACAGATACCGGACGGGCCGGTTCATTACGCGGTAATAGTCCGCCTGTGTCGCATGCGGTGAGGCAAGCTTTAAATATGCGATCAGATCCTTGACCTGTTCTCTTCCGGTCTTACGGCCGGTGATCTGTTCATAGCCGCAGACATCCGCCCCGCTGACGCGGAGCTGTTCCGCAAGGGATGCCGCCTGATGATTCGTGCGAACGATGATGGCTTTGTCATTTGTGCCGTCCCGCAGCCAGGCTGCGATCGCCGCGGTCTCCTCTGCCGCTGTCGGATATTCGTTGAGCAACACTTCTCCGGCATCATCGCGCCCTGCGGTCTGCGTCTTCCCGATCCGGTTCTTATTCTGCCCGATGACGAGGGAGGCCACATCGATGATCTCTTTTCTGCAGCGGTAATTGCGGTCAAGCCGGTAAACCCTTGCCTCCGGATATGCCTGCTCAAACCCGAGCATATAGGACGGATCCGATCCGCGGAACGCATAGATGGACTGGTCATCATCACCGACCACGAACAGATTGTCCGCCGGGGATGCAAGCAGCCAGATCACCTCGTACTGGACCCGGTTGATATCCTGATATTCATCGATCTGGATATGACGGAATCGTCTGCGCCAGAGATCCAATACCTGCGCGTTTTCTGAAAAAAGCCGCAGACAGTCCAGGAGCATATCCTCGAAGTCGATATAGCCCAGTTCTTTCAGACGCGCCTCATAGTCCCGATAGACTTGTTCAAAGACTTCCGGGTAAGGGACAGCGCAATCCGCAGCATGTTCCCGCATCTTACTCCGCCTGCCTGCATCCGGGATCCCGCAATCTCTCATGCCTCCCTTTCTTTTCGCGATCTCAGACAGATATTGTCCAGCAAGCTCCGATGTGACGACAAGTTCCGGATGTTGCACCTTCTGATCCGTGAGACTCATCCTGATGATCCGGTATTTCTCCTGCTCCGGGATGATCTTTACCTGCTCCTGTCCCGTGCTGTCCCTGTATGTAGTGAGAATATGGAGAAATACAGAATGAAAAGTACCGAATACACACTCCGGATATCGGTTCTCCGTGAGTTTCATGAAACGGCTGCGCATTTCAGCGGCGGCGGCTTTGGTAAATGTGATGGTGAGGATGGTGGAAGGATCTGTGTGACTGACTTCGATGAGATATCGGATGCGCTGTGTGATGACAAAGGTTTTTCCGCTGCCGGGTCCCGCCAGCACCATTGCGGGACCCGCGCGGTGCGCGATCGCTTTCATCTGCGAAGCGTTCGCGCCGATATGCGGTATCTTATCCGCCAAGCATTTCGACCCCCTTTCGTATCCGGGAGAGAGATTCCTCTTTACCTAACAGTTCCAGGATCTCCGTCGCACCGCAGGGTGTTGTCGCCTGCCCGGATAATGCGATCCGGAGCGGCCAGAGGACATAACCGTTCTTATACCCCTTGTCGGCGATCCAACCGCTGATCGCGGCATACACGGGATCATTGGAATAATCGTCAAGGCCCTCGAGGAACGGCAGGATCTCCTGCAAAACCTGACGCGACGAAGCTTCGTCCGTCTTCATCTTCTTATGACAGTAAAGTGCGGTGTCATATTCCGGAAGTGCGCGGAAGAAGTCGATCATATCCGGGATCTCCTGCGGCAGTTCCACGCGGGACTGCACCATGGCGGAGACTTTGCGGTATTGCGCTTCCGTAAGACCGGGCAGCGTCTCTTTGATGAAAGATTCCGCGATCTGATAGAATCTGTCGGGATCCATCGCCTTCAGGTACTCGCCGTTCATCCACTTGAGTTTCTGATAATCAAAGACGGCAGGCGACCTGCTGATGCGGTGGTAATCAAACTTCTCCACAAGTTCCTGCAAGGACATGATCTCCTTGTTGTCCTCCGGGGACCATCCGAGCAGCGCCACGAAGTTGACCACGCACTCGGACAGATATCCGTGCTCCACCAGATCCTCAAAGGAGGTGTCGCCGGCGCGCTTGGAGAGCTTCTTGTGCTCGCTGTCCGTGATGAGCGGCAGATGGATGTACTGCGGGATCTCCCAGCCGAAGGCCTCATAGAGACGGTTGTACTTCGGCGTGGAGGAGATATACTCATTTCCTCTCACGACATGGGTGATCCCCATCAGATGGTCGTCCACCACATTGGCGAAATTATAGGTCGGATAGCCGTCGGACTTGATGAGGATCATATCGTCCAGTTCCACGTTATCCACGCTGATCTCGCCGTAGAGGACATCGGTAAAGCTGGTTGTGCCCTCCCTGGGATTGTTCTGGCGGATGACATAGGGCTCGCCGGCATCCACACGCCTCTGTGCCTCTGCGGGATCGATCGAGAGACAGTGCTTGTCGTATACCATGATCTCCTTGCCGTCGATATTCTGCTTCAGGCTGTTTAGGCGCTCCTGCGTGCAGAAACAGTAATAGGCTTCGCCCTTGTCGATGAGCTTTTTCGCGTATTCCAGATAGATACCGCTCTTTACACGCTCACTCTGGACATAGGGGCCGAAATCACCGCCCACATCGGGACCTTCATCGTGATCCATCCCTGCCGCCTGCAGGGTGCGGTAGATGATCTCCGTGGCGCCCTCCACAAAGCGTTCCTGATCGGTGTCCTCGATGCGCAGGATATAGTCCCCGCCCTCATGTCTGGCGATGAGCCATTCATAAAGCGCGGTGCGCAGATTGCCTACATGCATGCGCCCGGTGGGGCTTGGTGCGTATCTGGTCCTGATCTTCATGGATCCTCCTTATTTCTTTCTGCGGCCCGCCCAGATGACGATGCCCATGGCAAAGATGACAACGGCAGCGATGAAGATGAATCCGACGACTGAAAGGACATTTCCGATGGTCATGGGGATCGTGAGATACGAATCCATCGACTTCACGGGGATCGTCACAAAATCGGTCGAAAGTTCGGCCAGCGCCCGGATCGTATGATCAAAGAGCTTCTGGTTCATGCCGGCGATCAGATCGTCCGCCTGATTGGTGAACATCATCGCGCTCGTGTAGACAACGGCGATCGACATGCCGGAATCGAGCGTCTTCTCCGCGCGGATACCCATCGTATAGCTCGCGGATTCCGCATCCTGCGGGTCCGAACTGATGAAGGACTCATCCGATGAGGTAAGGAGTCTCGTATAGGAGATCTTATCCTGCTCATCAAACAGGATGCCCTGCGCTTCCGGCATGAAGACAGTCTGCAGCGCACTGTTCGCGATCTCGGAGGTGATCTCGTCATCGAGACTCAGGTTCGGCAGCAGGTAGCTCGGAGTCCCGAAGGTCGCATAGTAATTGCCCTGCGTATAATCGAGTACCACACCGTCCGTCAGGGAGAGGCCGTACCATGCCAGGAGCTTGTTGAAATTGGGCATGGAGCCCGGCATCGCATTCGGCGCGGAGACGATCAGGATATCGCCGCCCTTTGACAGATAGTCCTCAACGGCTTCCTCTTCGCTGGGGGTGAAGTCATAACGCGGTGCATCGATGATGAGCAGGCCGCAGTCCTCCGGGACCTGTCCCTCCTTTAAGAGCTCCAGTCCCTGCAGATGGATGTTCGCATTCTCCAGGATCTTCGTGTAATAGTTCTCCAGCTCCATTTCGCCGTGCCCGGACGTGGCATAGGCCTGTACCAGATCCGATTCGGTCATCGTCACATACTGCAGAGCGCCGGTGATCTGTCCCTCGATATCGGAGCCCGTGGTGCGCTGGGAATAGGTCTGATAATCGAAGTCCTTCTGATACATGTCATTATACGGGACGGCCTTGCTCCTGCCGTTCGTGCCGTTGACCACGATGACACCGGAATAGCCGGGATCCGTGTCCGTGTATTTCTGGTAGAACTTCGTATTGGCGGCGGGATCGATATAGGTGAGCGTCACATGACTGCCCGCTGCCGCGTAATTCTTCAGGATCCTGTCGACCGTGAGATCTCTTGTCTCGGAAGCCTCGTCATTCTCCCTTGCAAGGAAATACAGTGTCACATCGTCCGTGATCCCCGCCGCGATCTCTTTGGATTCTTTGGAGAGGGAATACATACGGCTCGAAGTGAGATCGACCTCGCGGATCTCATCCGGTATCTGCAGGATCGCCACATTGGCGCCTACCACAAGCGCGATCACGAGCAGGATCGTCGCGGAACTGTAGGCGGTCATCGTAAGATTCCCCTTGGAGACGGTAAAGCGGCGCTTCTGCAGGACCTGTCCGGTGAGGAACAGGAAGAGGACCGTAACCGAGACGAAGAAGACGATGCTGGTGAGATCAAAGCTGCCCATATAGATCGTCATGAGCCTGCCGTTGAAATTGATCGTCGAATTCAGGATGTCCTTGAGCCATGAGATCTTGATCCCCTCAAAGGTCTCTCCGAGCAGATTGCAGGCAAGGAGCACGACCACGGAGATGACCGCGGCAACGATCTGATTCTCCGTCAGCGAGGAGATGAAGATGCAGATCGAGATGATCATGAGGCCGTAGAGCCAGTAGTCCAGGATATCCGCATAGTTCCAGAGGTAAGGCACATCTCCGAACCGGCCCATGATGGGCGGCAGGATCAGGGTAAGTGCGGTCGGGAGCGAAAACACTGTAGCGATCGCTAGGAATTTGCCGAAAACAATGCCGGCCACGCTCACGGGCGCTGTCATGATGAGCTGATCGGTCTTTAACCGCTTCTCTTCCGAGAAAGACCGCATGCAGAGAAGCGGGACCATGAACATCAGTCCGATAAAGGCCGTGTTATACAGCGCACCGTTTAGGTTGGAGGACAGTCCGAGCAGGTTGTATCTTAAGAAGAAGAACCCGAAGATCAGGAAATTCAGTCCGATAAAGACTTCTCCGATAACGGTGCGGAAATAGGAGCTCAGCTCTCTCTTATAGATCGCGATCATTGTGCTGCCTCCTCTCCAGCTTCATCCTCTGTGTCAGGCTGCGTATCCGCAGACGGATCCTCTTCCACGGACTCCGCATATCCGTCAGATGCTTCCTCCGTCTCCGGAGCATCCGAAGCATCGTCCGTCTCCTCCTGCGCGAGCATATCGGCAGGTAAGAACTGCGCACCTTCGGAACCGGTGAGTTCGAGGAAGACCTCTTCCAGTGAATGGGTCTCAGTGTTCATATACAGGACGGGGAGTCCTGCGGATGCGATCGCACGGGCGATCTCGACGCGGATCTGTGCGGCATCCTGCTCCGATGCGCTCTGTGCGGGAGTCTCATCGGCCGCAGGGATCTCATCGTTCTCCGCGGGTTCCTGTACATCCTTATTCTCTGCGGTTTCATCCGTGCCGGTGATCTCAGTACTGTCGGGAACCTGCTCCTGCGGCTCTTCGGCATAGGTTTCTTCCGCCCGGGCCGTTTCTTCTTCCGTTTCCGTCCGGGCGGTCTCCTGCTTTTTCGCAGACAGGTTTTCCGTTGTGATCGTCGCGGATACAGCCGGGCCGTCGGTCACGCAGCTGATCCCGGCGATATGTTCAACGCCTTCCAGCGCGGCACGCAGGGCATCCTCATTGCCGAGCACGACGATCTTGACGGTGACGGACTGATCCATCATCTTCTCCAGTTCCTGCGGTGTCCCGCTGGCCACCAGATGTCCGTGCGACAGGATCATCACCTCATCACAGATCTCATTCACCTCCGACAGGATATGGGAGCTCAGCATGATGATATGGTCTTCCTTAAGGGAACGCAGGAGATCCCGGATCTCGAGGATCTGCTGCGGATCGAGTCCGACCGTGGGTTCATCCAGGATGATCACCTCGGGAGAACCGATGAGGGCCTGTGCGAGGCCCACGCGCTGTTTGTAACCCTTGGAGAGATTCCTGATCAGGCGTCCCTGATAGTCACCCAGCATGGTCATCTTGAGGACCCGCGTGATCTGATCGCGGCGTTCCGCCTTGGGGACACGCTTTAATTCCGTCACGAAGCGCAGATACTCGAGCACCGTCATATCCTGATAAAGCGGCGGCAGTTCCGGCAGATAGCCGATATGCTTCTTGGCTTCCTCGGGCTTCTTCAGGATATCAAAACCCTCAATGGATACGGTGCCCTCGCTGGCGGCGATATAGCCCGTCATGATGTTCATCGTCGTGGATTTCCCGGCACCGTTGGGTCCGAGGAATCCGTAGATCTTGCCCTTCTCCATCGTAAAGCTGATATGGTCCACGGCCGTATGACCGCCGTAGCGCTTTACGATCCCCTTTACCTCGATCACGTCTCTCCTCCTGTTGACAAGTTCCGTCAGATCTTATGTTACCGCATGATTAAATCACGCAAATGTGTACAAATTGTGTTCAATATCTGAAAAAAATATGATCAGTTCTTCCCCGTGCTCCCGAAGCCGCCGCGGTCCGTATCAGACAGATGTTCACATTCCTCGAACAGGATGGCCGGCTGGTTCTTCATGATGCGGAACTGGCAGATGCGGTCATTGACCTCGATCACGGTATCGCGCATCGCAAGCGCCGGGAAATACCACTGATCGTTGTCCCCGCTGTAGGAATTGTCGATCACGCCCATATGGTTCGTCTGGATGATGCCGAAATTCTTATAGGTGGAGCTTCTTGGCACGATATGCGCCTCATATCCCTCGGGCAGCTGCATGGCTACCCCGAGCGGGATCAGTTTCCACTCCCCCTTTTTGAGTTCCACGCGTTTGGCGGCACGCAGATCGATCCAGTCGCTCTTGCCGTCGATATAGGCCAGATGCTCGATCGCATCCGAGAAATATTTGATCCGGATCACTTCCTGCATGGCTGTTCCTCAATAGGGCTGCAGCAGATAAGCGCCCATGGACGGGATCCTGAGGCCACCGCCGAAATCGATGGTCTCGCCGGAGATCAGATCCCTTGCGCGTCCCGCTCTGGCATCAAAATGCGCCGTAACCTCATGATCGTCCATATTGACGGCGATCATAACGCGGTCCCCGTCGGTCTCCCGTTCCAGGACGCAGAATCTGTTCTGCAGTACAAGGTCTTTAAAGGAGCCGTACGCCAGCGCCCGGCTTTCGCGTCTTGCTTTGACCATGGCCGCGATCTGATCCGTCAGTTCATTCCACTCCGGCTTGTCAAAATGCGGCCTGAGCGCGGGATCTCCTGCGGATTTATCGCCCGTCGCTCCCCACTCGCTGCCGTAATAGAGGATCGGCATGCCCGGCATGCCGAAGAGCATCGCATGTATCAACGGCAGATGCGCGGGATTCTGCAGAATGCTCGCGACCCGCGTTACATCGTGGTTGTCCACAAAATTCATGAGTTTCATGCCCGTATAGAGACACCAGGGCTCCGGACCGAACTGCCGTTTCAGGGAATGCACGATCTCGAAGAGATTTGCGGAGTTAAAGCTGGAATACAGACCTTTATAGCACTCGTAGTTGGTGACGCTGTGGCACATCTCCGGGTTCATGATCTGCTTGTAGTCCCCGTGCAGCATCTCGCCGTAGAGGAAGAAATCCTCCTTCCATGAGGCAGTGGCGCTGCGCAGGCGCTTCAGGAAATCGCGGTCCACCATGTAGGCGACATCGAGGCGCAGTCCGTCGATCCCGAAGGTGTCGATCCAGTATTTCACGCTCTCCAGCAGATAGTTCACCACGGCCTCGTTGCGGAGGTTCAGTTTCACGAGGTCAAAATTGCCCTCCCAGCCTTCATACCACAGGCCGTCATTATAGCCGTCATTGCCGTCGAAATTGATATGGAACCAGTCTTTGTATTCGGAATCCCAACGCTTCTGCAGAACATCCTGAAACGCAAAGAAGCCGCGGCCGGCGTGATTGAACACACCGTCCAACAGCACCCGGATCCCCGCGTCGTGCAGGGACTTGCAGACCTCTGCGAAATCCTCGTTGCTCCCGAGCCTCTTATCGATCAGCCGGTAGTCCCTCGTATTATAGCCGTGGGTATCGGATTCAAAGACCGGATTGAAGATGACGGCGTTGATGCCGAGTTTTGTGAGATGCGGGATCCAGTCCCTGACCGCGAGGATCCCGTGCCGCTCCACACCGTCATTCTGATAAGGCGCACCGACAAATCCCAGAGGGTAGATCTGGTAATAAACGCTCTCCTCGTACCACATCTTACAGCGCCTCCGAGGAAGCCGCGAGCGTTCCCTGCTCCTCTTCGGCCGGCGCGTCCTTTTTACCGGAGATCGTATCGTTCAGGGCATCGCAGATATCATCCGCATCGAGCCCGTGGACCATGGCGGCCTGCTCAAGGCTTTCCATCTGTGCCGACGGGCAGAAGATGCATCCCATCCCGCAGCTCATGAGGAAATCCGCGGCAGCCGGATATTTCATGACGATCTGGCCGACCAGCATATCCTTGGTGATATGCCCCTCTTCCAGGTCCGCGATCCTCTTCTCGTCCGCAGCACGCTCCTCCTCGGAGCCGAATAACACGTCTTTGATCGACATCCCACACCTCCTTTGTGACAGTTGTCGCACGAAAGGTTATATTATCACAAACAGAGGAATAACGCAAACAGGAGCGGCAGTCTCAAAAGTGCGCTTCCGGCAGATCGTTCTTATGGAGGATCCGGTATTTGATCTCCGCCATCTCCCAATCGGTGAGCGTATCGATATCCTGTACCTCCAGATCGTCAACGGGGATCCCTCTGGCGTTTTCGATCGTGGAGCCTGTCCTTAAAAAGGTCACGACACGGTAGAAATAGAACTGTCCGGAGTCGTGATAGACCGGCATGAGATCCTGCGAGCGCATCATATAGGCATCCGGCTCCACGGGCTTCAGGGATCCGTCTGTCAGATAAAGCCCTCTCTGCGGAGGAAATGAGAACCGGACCACAGGAAATACCGTATCGCAGCTTTCCGCGGTCAGGATCCGGTATGCTTCCTGCAGTTTTTTTCCCGTGATGAAGGGCGCCGTCGGATAGATACAGCAGGTGACGTCAAATGTCCTGCCCTGTTCCCTGTATTTTTCCAGTACCTCGGTCACGGCATCCTCCGTTGTGGCATGATCGTCGGAATTCGCGGCACTTCTGAAAAACGGGATCTCTGCGCCGTATTTACCGGCGATGTCTGCGATCTCCTCATCATCGGTGGAGACCATGACGATATCGAAAAGTCCGCTCTCAAGAGCTGCTCTGATCGAATAGGCGATGATCGGTACCCCGCAGAACGGCCGGATATTCTTTTTCGGGATCCTCTTGGAACCGCCTCTTGCCGTGATGACCGCAATATTTCCGCTCATACCGCCTCCCTTATCCCGCATACTCGCGTATTTCTCCGACACAACGCAAAAGGCGTCCCGCATCACTGCCGCAGAACGCCTTTGTCCGCAAAAAAAGCGGGACTGCATCACATGGATACAGCCCCGTTGCTTAACGTGATTATAGTTGCCCGGAAAAGGGATGTCAACAGAAAGTATGCATTCTCAGAAGTTGTTGCGTATCAGACCGATCCGGTCAAGAGCCTCCTGTCCGCCTCCCATGACGCCCGGTGACGGGTCTCGGTTACAAAGGCAGCCAGTCAAGGACTTTGCGGATCTGCTCATCCCAGAAGTCCCATTCGTGGCCGGCATCCGACTCATCCCAGGTCACGTCCGCACCGTGCGACAGCAGAAAATCGCGATAGGTTTCATTCACGCCGTACAGATCGTCCTGTGTCCCGCAGGCCAGATAGAACCTCGGCTCCGGACGCTTCTCCGCAAGCATGTTTTCGTAGGCCACCCTGGGGTTTAAGTCGGTCTTTGCGGCAGCCTCATCGTCATCAAACAGAAGACGGTCGAACACATTTCTTTCGGCGTTCTCAAACAGATGGACCGCTGCGGAGAGTCCCGCCACATGACTGTATGTCCCGGAATAGACGATGCCGTTCCGGATCGCGCCGTACCCGCCCATGGACAGTCCCGCGATAAAGGTATCCTCACGTCTGTCGGAAAGCGGGAACATCCTTCTCGTGATCTCCGGCAGTTCTTTACCGATAAACGCGCCGTAATCGGAATTCGGCAGTTTTCCCTTGAAATAGAATGAATTGTCGCCGGAGGGCATGACGACGGCGAGATCTCTCTCCTCCGCCCACAACTGGATCCGGGTGCGGCTCACCCAGTCCGTGTAGTTGCCAAGCAGACCGTGCAGCAGATAGAGCGTTTTGAACCTGCGCGGTCCGCCGGTGAGATAGGCCGCGTTTTCGAAGTCGATCCTGTCGACCGGCAGGATCACATTCACCGGCACCGTCCGGAATAATGCGGCGGACAGATAGTTTACCTGTAACAGAGCCATATCAGTTCCTCCTTATACCGGTGATCGCCCTTTACACTGCCCTCTCGATCCGGATATCCGTGATCGCGCACTGGTCTCCGGTGAGGGCAATATACAGATCTTTGACCTTGTCGCGGATCATCGTGACGCTCCGGATGGCGATCCCATTGTTCTCCGTCTGCATGATGATCCGGTTGTCCTCCACAGCGATCGTCACGGCGCAGTCCACACCCTCTTTGTTCCGCCTGATCCAGTCATCCCAGCCGTAAAAATAATTGTTTTTCTCGACATGGACCTCATTCTGCACATGTTCATCGGACTCCGAACTCTCGCCGTCCAGACGCAGCAGCAGGTATTCGCGGAATCCCTTTCCGTCCATCCGGCCGTTTCCGGAAGAGAACAGGCTTAAGAAAGCGCAGTGCCACATGAGCCTCGCGGTCGGCAGGCTCATCATATGGAAACGCAGCGTCAGACCGTCACCGATCGCGATCCCTTCCGTCGCATCCGTCCGCATGCCGTTGATCTGGATATTCGGGATATTTCCTTCCCGTGAGTTCCTGATATAACTGATCTCTTCGGCGATCCGCGGGATGGTATCGTTATCCGCTTCCGTGTTTGCCGTCTCCGTACGGATATTGCTGACTGAGCAATGCTCTCCTCCGATCGAGAGATAGGTGAAACGGGTCATATCCGGCAGTGCCAGGATCACCGTGATCGTACGGTTTTCATCACAGATCCTGATACGCGCATGATCCCTGTAGCGCACACCTTCGATCAGATAACGCCGGCCCTGCTCTCCGGGGTCCCTCCGGTTAAGATCCGTTACTCCTTCTTCGATCCGTACTTCCGTTTTTCGCGTATTGCGCTCTGTCACAAGTCCGTCCATGCGGATCCGCGCATATTCATAGTAGAGGAGATTCTGATTGTCTTCTTCGCCGGGATGCACATTTCCGTCCAGCGAATCAAACAGGATCAGCGTCGGCAGACTGTCCGAAGGGGAGACCCACTCATCGGGCTGACTGCAGAAACGGATCGTGACCGGCTGCGTCGTAACGGAGATCCCGCCGGAGCAATCCTCATAGATCCGTTCGCAGCGGATGGTGTCCGAGGCGGCTGAACTGTCCGTTTTGGTATCCCTCATCCGGTAATCCGTGTCCAGATCGAGCATATGGATCATGATCAGATCAAAAACGGGATCAAACTGTGTGCCGCTGCCTTTCATCAGTTCCTTACGCACGATATGCTGCGGCATCGCAGGCCGGTAGCTGCGGTCGGAAGTCATGGCATCATAGGCATCGGCCACTGCGATGATCCTCGCGCTTTCCGGGATCTCTTCTCTTTTCAGCCCCTCAGGATACCCCTTGCCGTCATAGCGCTCATGGTGATAGCGCGCGGCGAGAGCGAGCCAGGGCGAAGAACCGATCCGCTCCAGGATATGAGAGCCGGTGAGCGGATGCTTCCTGATCCTGTCCGTTTCCTCCTCCGTGAGCTTCCCGTTCTTTGTCAGGATCTCTGCCGGGACGTCTATCATTCCTGTATCATGTAAAAGCGCGGCGTAATAGATCTTTTCGCAATCCGCTTTTGACTTGCCTGCCGCCTCGGCGATCCGTCTCGCATAATCCGCCACACGGAACGAATGCCCGACAATGCAGGGATCCAGGGAATCCACGGCCGCGGCAAAGGCTTCCGCTGTCTGTCTGAATCTTTCCTCCGCCTCCCTGCTCTTTTTCGCGAGCGTGCGTGTGCGGATTCCGATATAGGCTCTGATACCGGCTGCCAGCAGAAACAGCGCGAGAATTATGAGCAGGATAAGTAACCAGATCCGGCCTGTCAGAGCCGTAACCGCAGCAAATGACATATTCAGGATGGCGCTTCCTTCGAACCGCATGGCTTTATCTCTGCCCCTGTTTTGTGTAGAAGGTATATGTGTTTTTACCGCGCTTCTTGGATTCATACATGGCGGCATCCGTTTTGTCGAGGATACTCTCCGGATCCGTGACGTCCCGTCCGTTTACGATCCCGATGCTGATCGTGACAGGCGGCAGACCATCAGCCATGTTCTCCATCTCCTCGTTGATCTGCTCGATCTTGGATTCGATCAGTTTGCGTTGCATGCCGGAGGAATGTACCATGAAGATGACAAATTCGTCACCGCCGATCCTGCAGATGCAGTCATCGTCGCGGAAGATGCTGTTTAAGACCTGCACCAGTTTGATGAGGACCCGGTCGCCGGTCTCATGACCGTAGGTATCATTGATCGTCTTGAAATTATCGACGTCCAGCAGCATCATATACGTCGTCGCCAGGTCGATGCTCGAGAGCAGCAGGTCATACCCCGCCCGGTTGTAGGCGCCTGTCAGTTCATCATGGGACGCCTTGTAGCTCAGATGCTCCAGGCTCGTCTTATAACGGGCATACATCTTGTTGTAAGCCTTGGCGAGATAACGGAATTCGTTCGCGCCTGCCTCCGGTATCGGACTGTCCTCCTTGATCCTGTCCACCGCTCTGAGGACCGGCCGGATCCCGAGTACTGATGTCAGACGCAGCATGATCAGAATGGAGAGTACCTGGATCACGATGACGATCCGGACAAACAGCAGTTCGCGGTTCAGCATATCCAGTTCTTCCGTCTTGGTCTTGTTCATGAGGAGATCGACTTCCTTCAGGCTGTCACGCATGCCCTGTCTGATCTGATCCTTCTGTTCATAATAATCGTCATTGAGCACCAGCTCCGTGGCGCGCCGGATCTTATCCTCCGGATCCAGTGCGGCATCTTCATCACTTATTACGATCTGATCCAGTACCCTGGGATAGCTCTTATAGCCCCTGGCATCGATCACCAGCCGCATGGCATAGTATTCCTGATCCATGAGCGACACGGAATGGCTCATCGCTTCCTTCAGCTTGGCGAGCGCTGCCTGCGTTTCCGCATTCACGTCCATCCGCTCGATCGCTTCCTCCCGCCTGTTGGACTCAAAGGCTTCCGTGAAATATTGATCCAGAAACCGCTTGTCACCGCGGATCGTAAAACGCTGTACCTGTTCGGTCAGATAATCCGACGCATCCATCAGCTCACGCGCGGCACGGTCAAGCTCCGTGTGCACCTCCTCTGCCTGCGCAAGGCGCAGAAATGTGTTCGTCAGCCGGTAGGTCGCATAGAGGACCGTTCCGGACATGACGACCATGGTGATGATCAGCCATATATGGATCGTGCGCAGTGATAAGCCTTTTTTCATAATGCAGGATTCCCTTAATGTCAGTTTGGATGCAATTGTATCTTCGATCGTTCCGTATAAAGACTTGAACATTGTATCACACCTTGCTCTCGACAGAAACAGTCAAAATTGTTAGAATATGACCCATGAATGATTTTCTGGACGATTACGAACCCTACGAGGAACCGGCGCGCAGACCGCGTCCGGTAAAACGCAGGAAGAAAAAGAAAAAAAGAGGTGCCGGTGCGCTGCCGGTGCTGATCCTGTTGCTGCCCGTCATCGCCGCTCTTTGCTGCCTCTGCGTCCTGCTCTACCGCCGGATCCCGCAGCCCGCGACACTTCTGCCGGGCATCTGGGAACGCGAGGAAGATGTCTCTCCGACCGTACGGGAAAACGCCAGATCCTGGATCGACGGTGCGGCCATGGGCTATCAGGTGCGTCTCTCCGACCGGATCGGGCATCTCCCGGTCGGGATCTCCCTCTCCCTGCAGGGTACGGATTACAGCATCCGTGTGGACGACAGTTCCTATATCGATGCGGAGACAACTGCCAGAAAAGCACTGGCGGACGCGGTCCTCGAGCTCATCGGCATCCGGATCAAAGCGTCCGGCAAGGAGCTGCCGGAAGGTCTGGATGTGAACAGCCTATTTCAGGAGGCACTGTCCCTCACTCCGGAGGAATACTTAAAGCTCCACGGTCCCGAACTGATGCCGCCGTTGACCGATCTGAAGGATCGATACGAGGACAGCGGCAGATTTCACACCGAGGAGGAGATCCTCTCATTTGAAGACGGCAGTTCATTTTCTTATGCTGTGAACGAGCATCTGCTGATCCTTGATGCCGGAAAGCTGCCGGGAGCCGATACGCCGGCCGCGCAATATATCTATTCCCGTGTATCCTCCGGTGATACCGTCACGTCCCCGTCAGGCCGGCTCCCTCTTGTACTCACGGCACATGCCGCAAAGAACCACAAGATCGTGGAGAATCTGCCGGCCAGAGTCAAAAACGGCGGGGAAAGCCTGACCGTCAAATCCATCAATTACGAATACTCCAATAACCGCTATCTGTCGCTTCGGGATCTGGCGATGCTGCTTGACGGCTCGGAGCGTGCCTTCTCGCTGTCGGTATCCTCCGAAGGGATCACGATCGACTCTCCCGGCTCCTACAGTCCCGTCGGGGGCGAAAACATTCCCTTCTACGCTTCGCCGGATACCCCCTATTCCACTGCGGATCTCAAAGCCAACAGCATGACCTTCAACGGCCAGAACGTGAAGTATTACACCTTCATCGGGAAGAATCCCGAGGGCAAGACCGACTGCTTCATCAATCTGCTGGATTTCGCACTGCTCTTTGATCTGGATCTCTCGATGCAGGGCGGGACCCTCGTCATTGATACCGGGGCCCCTTTCCGGGTGGATCTCGAGGACCTGACCTCCTCCGGCTTCTATGATGAGATGCGCGGCGCGATCGTCGGTGATGCTACGACGGGCGAGATCTTCGCGGGCCACAGGCAGAATCTCGCGATCCCGATCGCGAGCACGACAAAGCTCATGAGTTATGCCGTCATCATGGATGCCGTCGCCGCCGGAGAGATCGGGATCCACGATCCGGTCACGATCTCCGCGAACGCCGCTCTCCTCTCCCAGGGGCAGGACCGCATGATCCCCATGGAGGAAGGGACCGTAACGGATGTGACGGAGCTCCTGCACGGGATGCTCATCGCATCCAGCAACGAATGCGCGCTGGCGCTCGCCGAATATGTATCGGGCAGCGAGTCCGCATTTGTCGAGCGGATGCGCCGGAAAGCCGCCGATATCGGTCTCTCCGAGGAGACAACCTTTTATAACTGCAACGGACTGCCGGTATTTGCGGACGCGGTGTCCACCGCCAAGATGCAGAATCATATGAGTGCGGAGGATATGTTCAAACTGTGCATGCATATCCTGAATGTCTACCCGCAGATCACGGAGATCACCTCAAAGAAGGAATACCCGATGACGAGCTTCCATATGGACATCAAAACGACCAATGCGCTGCTCTACAATGAGCCGGAAGTCATCGGTCTGAAGACGGGCACCACGAATATGGCGGGCTCATGCCTCGTGAGTGTCATGCGCACGGCGGATGACGCCGGCAATCCGCACGATCTCGTGGCCGTTGTCCTGGGCGCGGAAGACAATACCGTACGGTTCACCTCCTCCGAGATCCTGCTCCGCTATGCGAAAGGTGTGATCCGCGACGGACAGGCATCCGTTTCCGTCCCCGGAACGGAAACGATCCCCACGGATGCCGAGGGGATCGTACGTGCGGTTCTGGCGCTCTGTCAGTAACAGCGCAGGTCAGGTATCGTTTTCGGATCCCTCCTGCCGTTTTCTGTCATTCTCGATCCATTCATCCAGTGACAGCGGTACATAATCCGAATAACCGCAATAGCAGTTGATCATCTGGCAGGGGATATGATACTCCTGCCCCTCCCTGTCGGTACGCACGGTCTCTCTGGTCATCGCGATGAACCGCCGCATGAGGCGTTCGTCCACCGTATCATGCACATGGCCGTAAAGCATCCAGGTACGGGGCATGCGGTCGTCCGCGGGGATATCAGCCGGATCGCCAAATCCGCCGGTCTTCGCCGGCTGTCTCCTGTACTGTCCGTTATAGAACATGACGGGATAATGGCACAGGATCACACGCCGGTTGTTGTCATGTACCTCCGCATAATCCCGGATCCACTCAAAACGGTCCGTGTGCGCCTCCCTGCTCTTAATGAACCGGTCATGATTGCCGCGCAGCAAAAAGAGACGACCGTGGATCGCATCCAGGATCCGGTTCGTCTCTTCCGCATTTCCGTAGGAAAAATCCCCAAGGATATAGACCTCGTCCTTTTTCTTCACGCGCGCATTCCAGCGCTCGAGCATCACACGGTTCATCTCCTCCGCATCGGCGAAGCCTCTGCAGTCCATCTGCCGGTTCAGGGCATCATGGAAAAAGTGACAGTCGGAGATGTAATATCTGCTCACCCTTGCAGTCCGTTGGTCTGGCGCTGCATGTCCTCCACGACGATGTCGTAGATCTCGCCGAGCGTCCTGCAATAAGCAAGGACCAGCCAGGGCTCATTGGTATGATAATGCAGCTTGATGACCGCCTTGGCGCCACCCACGGCATCCTCACCCGTGTCTCCGGCCACCAGCAGGCTGTCGCCCTGAAATGTGGCGATGATATGATCGCGGATCTCATCCACGAGATCGTCCGCTTCATCCTCGTCCAGACCGTACTTGTCAAGCAGCAGCTGCGTATCGTACCGGAATTCGATCGTCTCCATGTCCGGTCTGCCTCACTGTGCCTTTGCCGCGATGAGCAGCTTCTGCTTCAGCTGGTTCTCGATATCCACGAGTTCCTGCTGCGCCGCGACACGCTTGTCGTGGCCTTCCTTCTGGATTGCCATGACCTCGTCGATCGTGGAGATCAGCTGCTCGTTGGTATGACGCAGGGTCTCGATATCGACGATGCCGCGCTCGCTCTCCCTGGCCGCTTCGATCGTCGCGACCTTGAGCTTATCCGCATTCTTCTTGAGCAGTTCGTTGGTCATGTCATTGACCTCACGCTCCGCCCTGGCCGCCTGAGATGCATGCTCGACGCCGAGCGCGATGACCATCTGATTCTTCCACAGCGGGATCGTGTTCACGATCGTCGACTGGATCTTCTCCGCCATGACCGTATCGGAACTCTGTACCATGCGGATCTGCGGGCCGGTCTGCATCGCGATCGTCCGGGTCAGTTCCAGATCGTGCAGCTTCTTCTCGAAGCGGGCGCACTGATCGGCGAAATCCTTGGCTTTCTGTGCGTCCTCCTGCAGGCCCGATTCCTCGGCCTTCTTCTGAAGAGCCGGCAGTTCCTCATTGCGCGCCTTCTCCAGACGCTTCTTACCGGCGATGATATACATGGTGAGCTCGCGGAAGTAATTCGCGTTGAGCTCGTACATGCGGTCGAGCATCTCCACGTCCTTCATGAGCTGCACCTGGTGCTTCTCAAGCTCGGAGGTGACCGCATTGACATTGGTCTCGACCCTGGCATACTTGGCCTTCATCGCGACGATCTTGTTGCCGCCCTTCTTGAAGAGTGCCTTGAGCCCCTTGTCGTTCTCGTCCACATCAAAATCCTTGAGCTGGGTGACGAGGCCGCTTAACATGGCGCCGACCTCTCCCATATCCTTGGAACGGACATTGTCAATGGCCTTCTCGGAGAAATCCGCCATCTTCTTCTGTGTCCCTACGCCGTAGTTCATGATGGCCTGGGAATTGGACAGATCGATCTGCGTGACGAAAGCGTCGACCTGCGCCATCTCCTCGGGGGTCAGCTGCGCATCGTTCGCCATGGTCTGATTGCGCTCCTCCGTCGATACGGGCGCTGCGGCGGGTTTCGGTGCCTCCGCGGCCGCCTCTTCGGCGTTGAATGTGAGGGTGGGTACTGCCATTTCTTCCAATGCTTCCGCCATGATCTTCTTCCTTTCTTGTGTTTGATTGATGGAACGGTTACTCTATCTGCGAGATCTACTCTCCGAATTTCAGTCCTTCGGGCTGCGGCACGGGGCCGTTCCCGAACAGTGCGTCATCCTGCGACAGGCCATCCTGCTTCATCATTGTCTTCATTACCGAGATATCGGTGGAGATATCCATGGCCATATCGGAGAACATGCCGTCCAGGAGCTGTTCAAAGGCATCGTTGATCGTGTCGAGCGAGGTCTCGATCTCCGCCTTGGTCTTCTTGATATTCTCGCCCTGCACCGGCTGCTTGTCGAGTTCCACATAGGCAGTGAGCAGCTTGGTGGTGGTGGGCAGATAATAATCCATGAAACGTCTGAGATCCGGCGCGCTGGTCGGATCCTTCTGCACCTGCTCAAAGATCCTGCGCATGATCTCTTCCAGACGGTAGAGCTTGTCGGACATGATCTGCGTATCCGGGATCTCGTCATTGATCGCGCGGACCTGGATGATCGCACGGTTGCCGTCATCAAGGATGCGCTTCACCTCGGAATCCGCTTCCTTCTTGGTATCGATCACCGGCTCTCCGCGCATCTGTGCCTGCGCCTCGCGTTCGACACGGCTCTGCTCCGCCTGCTGGTACTGCTGATAGGCGCGGTCCGTGAGCATGCAGGTGGTCTTCTTGCGGTCCATCCTGGCGCCCGGCAGGATATGCTTGCGGATCATCGTCTCCAGATCCCTCGTCAGTTCCCTGGCCGTCGTCCCGACTTTACCCGCAAGCTGTTCGATATTGAAATATTCGGCGCCGCCGACTGCGGCTCCGTATTCATAATAGCGCCTGATCAGATTCTTCATCTTGATACCGGAACGCAGTACCCCGAGAGAGATGAACAGGATCGCGGAGAAGAAGATCCCGGTCCCCGCGGCCGCTGCTCCGATGATCCCGGCACCCGCGATATCTCCGACCGCGCTGGCAGTCACGGCCGCGCCAAAGGAGGAAAGGGCGCCGATCCCGCCGATAAAGGTGCCGATGGAACCCAGAACGATCTGACCGACACCCGCAAGCCGTCTCTGCGGTCTGGCGAGGAAATAAGAGCCGTTCGGCGTATTGTACTGATAGGGCTGATAACCGGGCTGCCTGTAGGCTGCCGTCATATTGCCGGGCTGCGTACCGGGCCGTCCGCCTCTCTGCCCTGCCGTCTGTCTGAGCGGTGCGGTATGCCTCGGGATCGGGCCCCGGTAGCCTGGCTGAACGCCTGTCTGTGTGAACTGGGTCGCCGCAAAGGTGACGCGCTCCTTCGTACGCGCTCCGAGGCCGTCAAAATTGCCGGTCTCGATGGCGTGCGTCACGTCGTTTAAGATACCGTTGCCTACATTTAAGAGATCGTTAATGTCGCCCATAGCACGTATTGTATCACATTGAAAGATGGTTGTAAAAAATTATTTGAGATCTCCGCCGTCATCATGGAGAAGTGTTTCGGGATCGGCATCCGCCGCAGTGGTCGCCAGCTCGTCGCAGCGCTCGTTCTCCGGATGTCCCGCGTGGCCGCGCACCCACTGCCAGTTGACCGTATGGATCGCCGCGGCATCCGTGAGCCTTAGCCACAGTTCCTTATTCTTCACCGGATCCCTGCCGCTCGTTTTCCAGTTATTCCTCTGCCATTTGGCGAGCCACCCCTTCGTCATCGCGTTGATGAGATATTGCGAGTCGCTGTATAGATCAACCTCGCAGGGCTTTGTCAGGTGTTCGAGAGCGACAATGGCTCCCATGAGCTCCATCCGGTTGTTGGTGGTCTTATCGTAGCCCTGAGCATATTCCCGCTCATGGACAGTCCCCGAGGGATCCACATAACGGATGATCGCGCCGTAACCGCCCGGACCCTCCGGGTTGCCGCGGGCCGAGCCGTCCGTATAGATCGATACGTGCATCACGATCCCGCCTCCGCCGGATCCGCCACCCATTCTCCGGTCCGGATGAAATGTGTGGCCATCGCTTCGGCTCTCTTTGTGATCTCCGGATCATAGGAGAACCGTCTGAGGAGACCGATCGCGTTGCGCGTGACGGAAGGACCCTCTTTCAGCAGATAGTCAAAATGGACATCCTCTTCTGTCAGGGTCCCCTCAAAATGATAATTGTCATAAAGTCCTTCAAGCAGCGTCGTGAGCTCCGTATCATGTGTCGCCGCAAACAGAAGCGCCCGTTTCCCGGCAAAATACCTGAGGATCTGTGCGGAAGCAGCGATCCGCTCGATCGTATTGGTCCCGCGCAGGACTTCATCGATGAAGCAGAGGATCACCGGTGCCTGTTCCTCCTCCGCCGCCTGCAGGATCCTGCCGAGCGCACGGATCTCGACGATATAATAGCTTTCTCCCGCCTGCAGATCATCCTGCAGCGCCATGGAAGAATAGGTGCGGCAGAAAAACGATTCGTAGGAAGCCGCCGTCACCGTATGGACCGTCTGCGCCATGACCGCAGCAAGTCCCAGGGCCTTCAGCCAGGTGGATTTTCCCGAGGCATTGGACCCGGTCAGCAGCACATCACGCGTGACGGAGATGGAATTCGGCACGGCTCCTTCTTCGATGAGGACATGCCTCAGTTCCCTGACCGTAAGCTGTTTATCCTCATGGAAAGCGGGCACGCACCAGGTGTTGTCATCGATCCGGTCGAGGGATGCACGATAGCATACGATGCTGATCAGGGCCTCCAGCTCGCCGAGCGCCGTGATCAGCCGGTCGATCTCACCACTCCGCTTCCCGGCCTCACGCACCATCTGGTTGAATTTGATGAGATCGACATGCAGGAGCATCCGGATATAATCGGCTATGAGGTCCGCCGGATTTCCCGAGCCGCTCATCCTCGAGGAACTCATGAGGACGGAAGCGCCCTTGCGGAAGTCCTTCAGGGAGGACATGCAGTGGTCCAGTGTTGTCAGACGTTCTTTTGACGGCTCCGGCAATTCATCTTCCCTTTCCAGGATGCTTTTGATCCGCTGCGCACAGCCGTTCAGACGGAGAATATAGGAAAATGTCGACAGATAAGCGTCACTTTCGTTCTTCGCGCGATAATAGCTGATGATCTGCCATAGGATGACGGCCAGCAGCAGAATAAACCCTGCCGCGAACTGAAACGGCATGAGTGCCGCTGCGGCAATGATCGCGAGGACACCGAGATAATGCGGGAGATTTGATTTCCGGTCGATGAGCTTCAGCGTATCCAGATAATCGTAAACGGAATATTTCCCGGAACCGCCGAGTGTATGAAAGGCGGCCTGCAGGTCAAGTCTGGCCTGTCCGTTGACGGACAGCCAGGAGAGTTCCTCTTCTCTCTTGGCAAGCTGCTTTTTCTCATACAAGGGGGTGCGCAGCAGATGATATAGGACTTCCTCGCCTGCCGCGGAAAGGCAATAGTTGATCCTCGCATAAAGTGACCAGAGATCCAGATCGACGGCTGTGATATCATCGACGGGCCAGGAAGCGGCATCCCTGTGTTTTTCAAAATACCGGGGAATCCGTGCGATCTGTTCCGGTGAATATTTTTTCATGGGCGGACCGCCGTAGGAGCTGCGCAGTTTTTCCCGGAAAGCAGCTTCCTCCCTGCGCGCATTGATGATGCCTGCGACAGCCGCGAGCAGGAAAAATAAAACGAGACCGATCAGAAAAAAGCCGGGATCGCTCATACGGGTTATTTACCGTCGATCCGCGCTTTGATGCGCTCCGCCTGCGCGTAGAGATCCTCCGGGGATTCATCCAGGAAGAAGTTCCCCTCCCGGTATTTGATCCGGCCTTCGATCATCACCAGACGGACATTTGATTTGGAGCCGCTGTAGACGAGATTCTTGCGGATATTGTTCACAGGCTGCATATTGGGAGCCTGCAGATCGATCCGGATGAGATCCGCGCGCTTGCCCGGCGCGAGGATATCCGCATCGTCAAGTCCCATGGCACGTGCACCGTTCACCGTGGCCATCTTTAACACTTCGATCGCATCCACGCTCGAGGCGTCGTTGTCACGGAGCTTCGCCAGGCCGGTCACGAGGAACATCTCCCGGAACATGTCCAGAGCGTTATTGGAGGCCGGACCGTCGGTGCCGATCGCGACAGGAACTCCTGCCTTCAGATAATCGGATACCGGTGCGATCCCGCTGGCAAGCTTCGTATTGGATCCGGGGTTGGTGACCGCGTAGAGGCCGCGGTCCTTGAGGATCCGGATGTCATCCTCCGTCACATGGACCAGATGGTATCCGCCGCCGCCGTAAGCAAACATGCCGAGAGAATCGAGAAATGCGACCGGCGTCATGCCGTATCGTTCTTTACAGCCGGCTACTTCTCCCGCCGTCTCCGAGATATGTGCGTAGACCGGGGCCTGATATTTCTCCGCCAGTGCGGCGATCTGCCCGAGAAGCTCTTTGGAACAGGTGTACTCCGCATGGAAACCGAGCATGTAGGAATTGTACGGATCGGCGCCGTTCAGTTCCCTGTACATCTCTTCAACGAGCGCGGGGGACTGGGAGAAATTGTTCACAGCGCCGACCTGCACCATACGGAAACCCGCATCCCTGGCCGCTCTGGCGATGGAACGCGGGGTCAGATACATGTCGAAGCAGGCTGTGATGCCGCTCGTCAGGTATTCGAGGAACGCCAGCTTCGTGAGCGTGTAGATATCCTCCTCCGTCATCTTCGCTTCCACGGGGAAGATCTGCTCATTCAGCCATTTGTCGAGCGGCAGATCGTCCGCCCGCGAACGCAGGAGCGTCATGGCGGAATGTGTGTGAGCGTTCTTAAAGCCGGGCAGGATCAGATCGCCGTTGCAGTCGATCTCCTCATCGAAGGCCGGTACATCGGCCGGATGCTCCCGCCGCCTGTCCGCCGCCTCCGCATCCGTTCCGGCAAAAAGGATCCTGCCGTCCGCGGTCCACAGCTCGCCCGCAAAGGGCTCGCCGTCATCCGCCATCGTCAGGATCCTCGCGTTGTAGAGTCTGATATGCATGCTTCGTCTTACTTCTTGATCTGTGTGGCGCCGAGCGTCTTGCCGAGGAAGGTGAAGCCGGCATAGCCGTTCTCGTCAAAGAGCTTGCTCACGTCCGTTCCCGCCGGGATCACAACCTTCATCTGGTTACCCTTGTAAGCACCGTCCAGATAGGTCAGCTCCAATGTGACATCGGGTCTGGCCTGAAGGGCATCGCGCACAACTTTGTTGAAGGAACTCCAGCGGTCGGTGGAAACCTGTACGGTGCCGTTCTTGGGTGCCTTGCTGATCTGATCCGCAATTTTCTCATTGAAGGCGCCGGCACCGCTGATCGCGATCCGGTACAACACCTGGCCGCAGCCGGTGCAGGTATATGCCATCTCGCCATCCTCGTTCTCGGTGGCATCCTTTGTGGTCCTCCATGCATAACTGTGCTGGTGATCTCCGTCGGCGCCGTGATCGTGTTCGTCACCATTTGCAGCTGGACTGTAAGTTTGATTTGTACCATCTGTACCATCTGCAACAGCACTCGATACACCCCCCAATCCTCCAACCACAGAAACGGATGCAATGATAAATGCAAGCAAAACAGCCCCAACAAGTGTAAGGCTCTTCTTCCTGCCTCTGGTCCCGGCCTCGAAGTAGTTGTCCTCTTCGTTCCTCATTTCCTCAATTGCCCTGTTCATTCTGTCCTTCATTTTCTTCTTCCTCCCTTACATCTGATGTTTCACGATCTGATACTCATCACCCGCCCGGAAGTACACACACTCCCCGGCGTTGCCCGTCAGAAACCTGTACATATCATCCTCATCGAGGCCCGCGCCGCACTCATAGCAGTCGTATTCCTCGTCATACTGATAATACATGCACATTTCACAGGGATCACTCATGACGACAAGTCTACTACGAACCGGCGCAATATTCAAGATATAGTTATGAACTTATGCTGCGCCTCAATATATGTAACGTGAGAAAGCGGTATGTCCCGGAGCGGAGCTTTTGCTGTCCGCCGGCACTCAAGCTGCGTATTTCAGCAGCCTTATCCATCATCAGTCCGCCGGGTCGTATGCGTCCACCTTCCGCAGGAGCGCTTCCCGCCTTGCCGTGTAGCTCTGCTTCTGGATCATGGCCTCCAGGCCTTCGAGATAGCTGCAGCGCATGAGGACATCCATCAGTTCGGCGAGATCCAGGAGACTGTGATGCGAGCCGGTCTGCATCCGGTACTTGTTGAGCCGTTTCCAGGCCTCGTCCGCCAGCACCTGACAGGCCTCGTCATCGACCCCGCAGAGGCTCTCCAGCAGACACAGAAGCGCTTCCGCCGATCTGTGCGCGGCATAGACCGTATCGCCAATGAGTTCCTCCGCTTTGCGGGAGATCTTCAGAGACCTGCCGGCGGCAGAAAGCACAAAATTCGAGATCCTGCTCTTTTCCTCAGGATCCCGGGCATCGGTAAAGCGCATGTAGAAGCGCGCAAGAGCCAGATAAAGCCATGCGATCCGGTCCATCCTGTCAAACCACTGCATCCGCGTTTCAAGAGACATATCCGCATCTTCAACAGGCAGATCGTCCGTGTCGATCTCCGGAATGCTCGAACGGATCCCTGAGAAGAAGACCTCTTCCGCGTTTGCGGGATCGCCGTCTTCAGCGAGCGTCATTCCGTATCCGGCGTTGATCGTGAGAACAAGCGTGACAATATCATCGCGGTTAAAGCTTCTCGCATCAAGCGCCAGATAATCATCCATGTGTTTAAAGACCGCATAGGAGGCCAGCACGCAGACATTGAGGAGTTCCCTGGCGGTGCCGCCGTTCAGATCCCCGTGTCTGACATGTGTGGCATATTCATATGTCATCCCAAGCAGCGTGAGCGTCAGTTCCATCCGGCTGCCGTCGGCATCCCCGGCCAGATAGGGATCCGTCTTCATGATCGCGTCGCAGATCTGTGCACTGTCAAAGCCAAGCGAATGGGAGACGAACTGCATCGCAGTCAGCCGGTCTTTGACGAATCCTGTCGAAAACAGCAAACGGATACAGGGCAGCATCAGCTGCGCGGGATCCGCCTCACGGATCTGCCCGGAAGCCATCCCCCGGCCGATCTCCGGAAAAGTGAAGCACTTGAGCAGGATCGCGCACATCATGCGTACCGGATATTCATAGCCTTCATAGCGGTGGACCCGGTAAGCCGGGATGAAATGATGCTTGATGAAGGAAGTAAATTCCGAGAGTTTCCCGTCCCCGGCGAGCATGGTGCACCACAGCGCGAAACCTTTGATAACCTGCTCCGCCCTGTGCGCAGGAGATTCGGGAAGTGCAGACAGACGGATCGCGCTGTCCCTTTCCATCGATTCCCTGCGGATCGCCGCGTAAGTCGCCTCCGGCACGGGATCGACGGTTCCCGCGCTCCGTTCGATCCCGGAACGCCACAGCCCCGGCTGTTCCAGATAGCCCGCCTCTTCGGGATCTTTGAAGTCAAAGAGCCAGTCCGTCAGCAGTACCGCCGTCAGATCATCCTGCAGCGCGCCGGGGATCTCCGGGATCGCGGAAAATCTGCCCGATGCGATGAGGATCTGCAGAAGTTCGGCAAAGCGGCGGTCATGCCGGGGATCCTCTTTCAGCAAAGCCGTGTAATGATCCGCCATCAGTTTGCGGAATACCTTTTCCTCCGGCGTATTGGCGATCTTCTTTCTGAGTCCGCGGCGGACATGACCGTGAGGGCTTTCCGCCAGGTCGATCCGGCCATCCCCGCGTTCACAGAATAGCCCCGGAGTATAATTGATGAGTCTGGTCAGTTCCAGCGGTGTGAGTTCTTCGCTGTAGTTCTTCAGGATCTGCTGCAGTTCCGGGCCTGTCAGTCCCTCACGCGACAGCGCAATTAGATCGACCGCGTGCCGTGCGGTGTCGGAGATGCTCTCACATATCCTGTCGATCAGCCGGACCGCCATCTGATCGGGATCCCGGGGGAGCTGACCGATCTCCCTCAGCTGGTATGACGAGATGGCTTCCATATCATCCCCCATCCCGGCGATCTCGCTGAAATCCTCCGCATTCATGAGGCAGAGGCAGGCAAGCGCGTAATACAGCCATTTCGGATTGGCAGGCAGTTCGTCCTGCTCTGCAAAACACTTCTCCAAAAGCGCTTCCCGAACCGGTCCGGAGAGTCTCCGTCCGATCCTTCCCTGGAGGCTTTCGAGGATCCGTTCCGCCTCCGTCAACTGCAGCGGCTGGAGCGCACGGGATCGTTTAAAATACAGGTGGAGTCCGGCTGTGTCGTCCGCCACGGCGAGGCACCGGTGATCCCCGTCGCCCGTCTGATCCAGAAAACGGAACACACGGATCGCCCCGGCCTTGTCGAGCTGTTCGAGACCGTCCACAAGAAAGAACAGCCGCCCGTCTCCTTTTTCCTGAAGGGTGAGCCGGACATAATCCATGATCCCGTCCGCCTGCTTCAGTTCATCGGACAGATCGCAGTACACCGGCACGGTCTCATAGCCCTGACGCTCCATGACCGCAGCCACGGCAGCAGCGGTCGCGCTCTTCCCGGCTCCGGCCGGAGCATGCATCAGGATCGCCGCAGTCAGGTCATCGTCCATCCGGGAGGGCATCCGTTTATCGAGCAGTCCGGCAAATCTCCCGGCATCAAAGCTTCGGGCATCCGCAAGGGTACGCCGGATCTCCCGGTATCGTTTCTCCTGTTTCAGCTGTTCCGCCACATAGCGTGCGGCATCATAAACATCGCCGGAAATACCGGATCCGTCCGCCGCTTCTTTGATCGCCGCATCCAGACGCGCTTTGTGGGCGTTCACCATCTCTTCGAGATCCCGGTAGACCAGATCGGCGAAGCCGCCGTCCGCTGTCAGATCTCCCGGTTCCTGTGCCTGATATCTGCGGACTCGATCCGGTGCCGCCGCCATGATACGGTTTTTCAGATCGCTGATGCGCTTTTCGTCATCGCCCAGAGTCTCCTCCCCGGATCCTTCCGGCGTTTCCCGGAAATAGAACAGCGTGCTCGAGAGTTTATCCGGATCCGACAATGCGCCGTAGAGGATCTCCAGTTCCGTGACACTGATGTCCGGATCCGTGATGTCCGCCGCAAAGGATATGCCGGTCCGTGCCTCATGCACGGCGATCGCGTCACGGATCCGCTCACTGCCCGGACGATAGCCGTAGCGGTCGCCGATCATGACGAGCATCATGCCTCCCGCACGGTCGATCTCCTCCAGACATACGGACAGCACGCGCCGGTTGCTCTCCTCCTCGGTAAGACCAAGCGTATCCACACCCCATCGCAGATCCGTAAAGGAGTAGTCCAGTCCGTGCTGTTTCCCCAGTGCGTTGAGTCTGGGCTCCACATGATTTCTCAGGACATCCCGTTCGAGCTGAAAATCCCGGAAGGTGCTCGAAACAAATATCCTCATGAGACGGCCTTGCCGATCCGGATGATCGAAGCGTTCACGAGACGCGTGAACAGCGGCGCCGTTTCATTTGCCGTGAGATTCACGTCGTCTCCGCTTAAGAGTTCCTTGGTCATGCCGGCGGCCGCGTTGGCGATGCAGGAGACACCGACGACGCGCATGCCCGCATGATGTGCCGCGATTGACTCGATCACCGTGCTCATCCCGACGGCATCCGCGCCGAGCGTTCTGAGCATGCGGATCTCTGCGGGCGATTCAAAGGACGGCCCGGTGAGCTGCACATAGACGCCTTCCTTGAGCGGTACCTTCTCTTCGACGGCTGCCTCTCTGATCAGATCGGAGAGTTCTTCATCATAGACATGCGTCATATCCGGGAAACGCGTTCCGAAGCGGTCAAAATTGGGACCGATGAGCGGATTGGGTGCAAAGGACGAGATATGATCGGTGATGAGCATCAGATCGCCGGCGGAGAAATTGTAATTGATCCCGCCGGAGGCATTGGTGACAAACAGCACCTGCGCGCCGAGCTCCCGCATCACACGAAGCGGCATCACCACATCCCAGGGTTCGTACCCCTCGTAGAGATGGACGCGTCCTTTCATGCAGATAACGGGGACATCATCCAGATAGCCGAGGATGAATCGTCCGTCGTGACCCGGCGCGGTGGAGGTCGGGAAATCAGGGATATCGGTATAGGGGATCTCCTCTTCCACTGTGAGTTCCGCCGCGTATTCGCCGAGCCCGGAGCCCAGGACCAGAGCGATGAGCGGTTCCAGTTCCGTCCGCCCCCTGATATAGGACACTGCCTCGTCGATGCTGATCTCATAGGATCTTGCGATCTGTGCCGCTCTGTTCATAGGCCACCTCCTTATGTGTTACCGTTGACTGCCGGTTCTGAGTCTGCCGCGGATCACGGGTCTGATCGTCGCCTGGGACAGGAGTTTCACCGCGTTCATGCCGCCGTGCTCCGCAAACTGCCGGATGAGAAAGCCGTCCAGACCGGCCGCCTTCTCCGTCGTGATCATCTCGAGGCTCGGCATGATCATCGAGCTGCCGGGCGTCTCGTCGAGACGGACCTCGATCTGCGCGGGAGCCGCGTTCGGCCTCCCCTTCAGCGCCGGATCCGGGATCAGAAAGATATTGAGGATCCGGCTCGCCGCCTCCTCCACATAGACGATCTCGTTCTTTAAGACCAGCCTGTCATATTCGTCCGTCGTGATATCGGAACGCACCGCGATGTCATAGATCTCGCCGTGCATATCGATCTGTCCCCTGGATACATTATCGTAGAAAGCGCAGGTGATCGGATAGACAGCGGTCCCCTCGTAGACATCGATCGTAAAGGTGCCGTCCCGGCTCTTGCGGAAACCGACTGCGGAAATCCCGTCCGTGAAATTGTTATGGAATACCTGCATCAGGAGCGGGAAGATCCCCGTTCCCCTGTTGTCCAGATCATAAACCGCGCCGTCCAGACGGGAGAGCCATTCCCTGCGCAGATGCTCCTTCTGGCGGATATAGGCGACCGCACTGTCTCCCAGACGTGTGCGCCGTTTGTATCCCGCGGAATGCACGTGCCTGCCCGTGCCGCGGTTCATGACGGCACCCGGGTGCTGCCACCCGCCGGAGGAGACCCCCTTAAAGGCCGGAGTCCTGCCGGACAGCCTCCGGCAGAGCATCTTCAGTTTGTTGAGCGCAGGCTCATTCTCCGGCAGAGGGACCTCCACCGCCTGCAGATCATTGAGAGCACGGCGGATCATCCCGCTCATCTCCCCCTGCTGGAAGACCTCACTGTTCCCGGCACTGGTACAGATCACCATATCGAGATCCGGATAACAGAACACATTCTGTCCGAGCATCCCGTTGAAGCTCCATGCGAACACGCCGCGGTCATCGTTGATCCAGAGCTGATAGCCGTACATCTCGCAGTGCTCCAGCCCCGTGCGGACATGGACACTCGTGGATTCCCTCACCCATTCTCTGGAGAGGATCTGTTTGCCCTCCCACACGCCGTCCTGCATCAGGAGACGGCCGAGCTTCGCCATATCCTCGGTGCGGATGAAAAGACCCCAGCCGCCCTTTGTGATCATCTCCGGACTGGATTCCCAGAAGACACGGTCGATCCCGAGCGGTTCAAAGAGCCTCGGACGCAGGTATTCCATCATCGTCTCGCCGGTGATCTTCGTCACGATGGCGGAGAGCATATAGGAATTCATACTGTTGTACTCAAATGCGGAACCGGGCTCGAACGAACAGCCTGCCTCCATGAAATCCCTCTTCCAGCTGTTGCCGGCGATGGCGCCGGATTCGTTGAATTTGACGCCGCTGGTCATGGTGAGCAGATGTCTGACGGTGATCTTGTCCGTCAGCATGACATAGGATAACAGGCTCCGCTCCTCGCGGAAGAGATCCGTGAGCTTATCGTCGACGGACAGCCTCCCCTCATCCACCAGCAGGCCGATCGCCATGCCCGTGACGCTCTTGCACAGGGAGGGCGTCACATGCCACTCATCCTTTGGGTAAGGTGCGAACGAGGTCTCTCCGATGACCGTATTGCCGCGCAGGACCATGATCCTGTGCAGTCCGTGATCCGGCAGCGCGGACAGCCTCGAGAACAGATCGGTCACCCACTCCGAAGAAATGCCCAAGGACTCCGGCGATGAGCGCGCAAGATGCGTCTCAAGGGCGGAGTCCTCTCTGAATGCCGGCTTCTGCGGCTTGTATTCTACGTGGCTGATCTCTCCTGTCTTGCGGCCGATGAGATCCATCAGCATCTGCGCGACGTAAAAGTCAGACTTGTTCAAGTTATGCCTCCCGGATCAGTTCACCTGCACTCTCTTGAAATTCTTCTTGCCGCGGCGCAGGATCACGCCGTCTCCGGCAAATGCATCCCTGGTGTAGACCGCCTTGACATCGGTGACTTTGTCCTCGCCGAAGACCACGCCTCCCTGCTCAACGGCCCGTCTGGCCTCGCTGTTTGAGGGGGTGAGTCCGGCCTTGACGAGGAGCGACAGGAGCCCGATCGTACCGTCTTCGCCGAAATCCGCATCGGAGAGTGTCACGGAAGGGACGTCCGCCGCATTGCCGCCGCCCGCAAAGAGCGCCTTGGCACCGGCTTCCGCCTTTTTCGCTTCCTCCTCTCCGTGTACGAGCGTGGTGAGCTCTCTTGCGAGGATCTCCTTCTTCTCGTTGATGCGGGAATCCTCCCATTTTTCGACCTCGCGGATCTCTTCGATCGGGAGGAAGGTGAGCATCTTCAGGCACTTCATGACGTCCGCGTCGTCGACATTGCGCCAGTACTGGTAGAAATCGTACGGCGTTGTCTTGTCGGGGTCGAGCCAGACTGCGCCTTTCGCCGTCTTGCCCATCTTCTTGCCCTCGCAGTTGAGCAGCAGCGTGATCGTCATGGCATAGGCATCCTTGCCAAGCTTCTTGCGGATGAGTTCCGTGCCGCCCAGCATGTTGCTCCACTGATCATCACCGCCGAACTGCATCTGGCAGCCGTATTTCTCGTAGAGCATCAGGAAATCGTAGCTCTGCAGGAGCATGTAGTTGAATTCCAGGAAGGTGAGACCCTTCTCCATGCGCTGCTTGTAGCATTCGGCACGGAGCATGTTGTTCACGGAGAAGCACGGGCCGATGTCCCGGATGAATTCCATGTAGTTCAGATTCAGGAGCCAGTCAGCGTTGTTGACCATGATCGCCTTGTTCGTGCCGTCCTGATGATCACCGTCGCCAAATTCGATGAACCGGCTCATCTGCCTGCGGAAGCAGTCGCAGTTGTGCTCGATGGTCTCAACGGTCATGACCTGTCTTAAGTCGCTCCTGCCGGTGGGATCGCCGATCATGCCGGTGCCGCCGCCGACGAGGGCGATCGGCTTGTTTCCTGCCATCTGCAGACGCTTCATCAGGCACAGTGCCATGAAATGACCCACATGCAGCGAATCCGCCGTGGGGTCAAAACCGATATAAAAGGTCGCTCCGCCGCCGTTGACGAGCTCTTTGATCTCCTGTTCGTCCGTGAGCTGGGCTAAGAGTCCCCGTTCCTGTAATTCCTCGAATACATGCATGTCATTCTTCCTCGCTTTCCGTTTCTTCCGCGGCGGCTTTCCGCCGTGTATTCATTCTATGTTTTATGGGCGTGATTGTCAAACCACCGGCGGTGGATTCAGAGATTTCTCCAAACGCCGAATATGACCGCACCGACAGATACGGCGGACAGGATGATCATTTCGGGAATGCTGAGTTCCTCCGGTCCGCGTTGTATATATATGCGGATACGGAAGAGGATGTACGGGACCGCGGCGGGAAGCAGACACAGAATAAAGGGATTGGCCGCAAAAGCACCCGCAAGATCAAGTTTGGAGAGACAGATGCACATCCTCGTGATCCCGCAGCCCGGACACTGAAATCCGGTAAAGGTGCGGATCAGGCAGGGGACTGCGAGACCGGTGAGGGAGACAAAGATGTAATAGGCGATCTCGATGAGCAGGAGCTGCGCTGCGATCCGCAGTACATGCGCCCGTCTGCGGCGGACCGCCTCATCGGATGATGTTTTTTCCTCGTCCGGCATGAACATCACCGCATCAGGATCAGATGGAACAGCGTCATCGCGAGAGGGATCGTGATCGGCGATACGAGCGTCGAGAGGATGATGCCGCGTGCAAAGACATGATCATCCAGGCCCTGTTCCCTGGACACGATCATCGGCAGAGAGCCGGACGGCACCGCGACCAGCAGGAGCACCGCGTCTCTCAGGACAGCGTCCCGGATAAACGGTGAGAGAATGAGCGCCACGATGACCGGTGATACGATGCCGCGCAGCAGGATAAAGATCCAGGTCTTCCTGTCCGTCAGATAGCTCGCAAGCGGCGATCCGGCCACGGAGACACCGAGCACCAGCATCGAGAGAAAGGTTGTGCAGCGTCCGGCATAAAGGAGCGGATCACTGATGACGGACGGCACTGCGGGATGCGTCAGATAGATCAGAATGCTCAGGAATGCGCTGACCGTACCGGTGTGCAGGAGTCCCTTCAGGATGTTATGCCGCAGATCGGCAGACTTCGGTTTCTTTGCGCCGGTATCCGGATTCGCGCCGCTCATCGTGGCGGCCATGCGGATGAGGGGGATTCCCGTGGTGTAGAACAGGACGGAATAAACAAGATTGTTGACCGTCACATAGACCATCGCGCGCGTCCCCAGTGTTGCAAGTACAAGCGGGATGCCGATGAAGCCGACATTGGGATACATTGTCATCATGATGATGGCGATCCGCTCTCCCGCTTTGGATCGCAGGAGCAGCGTGATAAGAAAGCCCGCGAGTGCGGAAAGTGCATAGGCGGCGACAGCAAGTGCGAATGCCTGTCCGATCTCCGCGGCCGGGATGACCTCCTCTTCGCTGATCGCGGTCGAAAGCATGATCGCCGGATTCGTGACATGAACGATCAGGAAAGAGATCTGTCCCGCTCCTGTATCCGTGAGCAACTTTTTTCTGTAAAGAAAGGCGCCGACCAGGATCAGCAGACAGATCACCAGCATCTGTTCGATGATGACCATGGAATTCATCATGATGCGGCATCCTCCGCGCAACGTTGAGGAAAGTACGCATCGAGACCGTCCGCGATCCCTGCCGCGATCCGCTCCTGATACGATGGATCGGCCATCCGCGCATCCTCCTCCGGATTGGTCATATACCCCATCTCGACGATCGTGACGGGGACTTCGGACCAGTTGATCCCGCTCATCGTATCGGTCTCCCATACTTTTTCCCGTACTGCGCCGGTCGAAGCGACCATGCCGTCGAGGATGCAGGTCGCAAGTGCTTTGCTCTTCTCATAGAGCACGGCATTATACGGATTATGCTTTGTCTGGCAGATCGTCATCATCCCCTGTCTCTCCGGGTTCTCCGCTCCGTTGGCATGGATCCGCACAAAGGCGTCCGCATGATTTTCATTGGCGATCGCCGCTCGCTCGGAATTGCTGATGTTCACATCATTCTCCGTCCGGCACTGGATCACACGGTAGCCTCGCTCCGTAAGGATCTTCTCCAGTTTCAGCGCCACATCGAGATTCAGCTGATACTCGGCAAGCCCCGTTAACACGCCTCGTGTCCCGTCGGAGACTTTGGCCTTCTTCTCCGATGCGCCCGGTCCGACAGGCTCCTTATCCGGATTCCCGTGCGCCTGATGCCCGGCATCGATGACAATGACGAAGCCGTTATCCGGCACGTTGTTTTTCATGTTGTCGGGTTTGGATACCGATATCATTTCCACTGCATTTTCCTTGTCGGAAATCATGGGATCCGGATCCTTCGCCGACCCAGTTTCGATCGGATCCGTTACCGGTTCCGCCGATAAAACCGGTTCGGACAGATCAGGAGTTTCTGCCTCAACCGGATATGCATCAGCAGTTGAATCCATGGCCGCGGACGATCCGGGTGACGGCACACTGCCTGGATTGGCCGCGCAGCCGCAGATCATGGCGGAAATTATAAATATGCAGATCAAATATTCATAAACTTGAGATTTCATTAAACTCACACAAATCCGCCGTCTGAATCATTCTGAAAATCATATATGGATATACCATGCACAGGCCGGAGGGGCAGCCTGCAACTCCGGGGCCTTTTAACAATGCATGATCTCCAGGATCTCTCCCGCCTGGTAAAGCGACCCGAATGCCAGAATAACGGGATCCTCCTCCGCATGAGCGGCCGCGACCTCACGTGCAGCCGTCACTCCCGCTGCCACACCGCCGCAGGACATGACCGGGCAGTCAAAGCGTGCCCGGATCTCCGCTTCCAGAGCATCGGCCGGAAGTGCACGGTTTCCCTCCGGCGCCAGTGCGATAAAGGTGCATAACACAGGCGCACCGGGATCTGCCGGATCAAAGGCCCCCGCCATGATATCAAGCATGCGCCGGTAATTCTTGTCCGCCATGACCCCCATGAGCAGGATGATCCGCCGTCCGCCGAAATACCGGCTTATGCTCTCCGCCAGCGCCTGACAGCCGTCCGGATTGTGGGCGCCGTCCAGCACAAAAAGCGGATCCTCCGTGAGGATCTGGAAACGCCCCGGCCAGCGCACCTGCCGCAGACCGTCACGAACGGCCTGCTCCGGGATGTCAAAACCGTGCTTCCGGCGCAGAAGATCGACTGTTTCCAGCACCACTGCCGCATTTCTGGGCTGGTAACAGCTCAAGAGCGACAGTTCCAGACCCTTCCGATCTTTATAATCAAAGATCTGCGGAGAAACGGCTCCGGACCGCTCAATACCCAGTCCGGGATCCGAAACCGCAAGCTTGGACGGATCCGTGATCACCAGCGGCGCCTGATGCTCCTCACAGATCCTGCGGATCACCTCCTCCGCTTCCGGGGACTGCGCATAGAGAACCGTATCGCATCCCTGCTTTACGATCCCGCCCTTTTCCGAGGCGATCTTGGTGATCGTGTCTCCCAGCTGTTCCGTATGCTCCAGCGCGATGTGCATGATCAGGGAAACAAGCGGCGCTTCGATGACATTGGTGGCATCAAACCTGCCACCGAGACCAACTTCGAGGACCACGATATCGCATTTCCGGCGTTCAAAATACAGGAACGCGAGCGCCGTCAGCATCTCATAGTTGGTCGGCTTCTCCTCCATCTGTCTGCAGAGTACGGAAAGCTCGCGCGCAAGCGCGGCCAGATCCCCGTCGGAGATCTCGCGGCCGTCCACCGTATAGCGCTCGTTCATGCGGTTCAAATGAGGAGAGATATAGCGCCCCGTGCGATAACCGGAGCGGATCAGGATCTCGGAAAGCATGGCGGCTGCCGAACCTTTGCCGTTGGTCCCTGCGATATGAAGATATCTTAACTTTTTCTGCGGATCTCCGGCAAGACGCAGCAGTTCGGTGATCCGTTCAAGACCCGCTTTGACACCGGTCCAGTCCTGACCCAGCAGGAGTTCCGTTACTTCCTCCCAGGTCATTGTTCGCTTTTCCCGTCTCCGGGTGCTTCTCCCGGATCGACTGTTCCTTCAGAAGCTCCTTCACCGGTATCAGCGGGAACCTCCTCAGACAGAGCCTTTGCTTCCTGTTCGGCCTTTCTGCGCGATAACGCGGCCTGCAGGGCATCATTGCCGGTGTCGGTGTCAAAGAAACGCCTCACCGACTGTTCGATCATCTTCAGGATGATGTACATGAATCCCGTATCAACAAAGAGCATCACGGCATTGGAGGCGATCCTCCCCGGCAGGAGCGCGAAAAAGCCTTTTCCGTAGAGCATTTTCAGCCACAGGGTATTGAGTCCCACGTTGATGAAGACCTTAATGATGAGCTGCGAGAGGAATACGCGCCAGAGCCGTACCGGCCTGCGGTACAGCAGCATGCCGTAGACCGCGCCGCCCAGCGCGGCACTAATGGTAAAGCCCGGGAAAAACGCGCCCGTCGGCTTGATGATGAATTTCAGGATATCCAGCAAACCGCCGAAGAGGCATCCGACAGCCGGTCCGAAGAGATAAGCGACGATCTGATTCGGGATCCCGGAAAAGGTGATGCGGATATAGGGGCCCAGGTCGATGCTCGCCACGTAATTGAGCACGATCGCGAGTGCCGCCATCAGCCCGCAAAATGTGATGGCACGTACATTCTTCAATTCCGTGAGGGATCTCCCCCACATGCCGAGCGGGTAAACCCGCTGATCCGCAGTTTCCTTCATCTGTCCCCCTCCTGTTCCGCTTTCTTATCCCGAAGCATCAGATCCGCCACGGCATCCGCCGGTGATTTCCCGTCAAACAGTACATGACAGACCTCCGAGATGATCGGCATCGAAACGCCGTATTTCTCCGCCAGTAGTTGTGCCGCGCGCGCGCAATGAACCCCCTCGACCACCATCTTCACTTCGGCGCAGGCTTCTTCCGCGCTCATGCCCTGTCCGATCAGGATGCCGGCCCGACGGTTCCTGGAATGCATCGATGCGCAGGTCACGATGAGATCTCCGATCCCGGTCAGTCCGTAAAAGGTGCCTGCCTCGGCTCCCATGGCGACGCCGAGTCTCGTGATCTCGGCGATACCGCGGGTGATCATGGCCGCCTTGGTGTTGTCCCCGTAGCCCTGGCCGTCCGCAACGCCTGCGGCGAGTGCGATGACATTTTTCAATGATCCGCCCAGCTCCACACCGAGCAGATCGGAGCCGGTATAGACACGGAAAACCGGACTCATAAAGATCTCCTGTACCCTTGCGGATACGGACATATCCTCAGAGGCCGCGACAATGGCCGTGGGCAGATCCCTGCCGACCTCCTCCGCGTGGGAGGGTCCGGAGAGCGCCGCAAGCTGCGGCGTATCCCCGCCGAGTGCATCACGGATGACGCCGGTGAGCGTGAACAGAGTCCGCTCCTCGATCCCCTTGGCGCAGTTCACGACAGCAGATTCCGATGCATATAGGGTTTCATGAGGAGTACCGTCTCCCGCACATGGATGCTCGGCACGACGAGGACTGCGACGGATGCATCGCGCAGAGCAGCCTCCATGTCCGCGGTATAGACCACCTCCTGCGGCAGGATCACACCAGGCAGCTTATCCGGATTGCCGTGGGCAAGTTTCAGCAGTTCCGCGCGTTCTCCGCTCCTGGTCCAGATCCGTACGGCATGTCCGTTTTTCGTCAGCAGATGCGCCAGCGCGATGCCGAAACTGCCGGCTCCGATGATCGCGATATTCTGTCGTGTCATTGTTCTCACTAATCCCTGATGTACCACAGATAGGAAGTATCATAGCCGCCCGGCAGTACGATCCAGTCCCCGTTCTCATCCTGGATATACCATCTGCCCTCCGGTTCGTCATACTCCATCCAGCCGTAATCGCCGTAATCGCTTGAGATCCCGTCATACCAGTACTGCCAGACCGGAGGTTCGACATCCGTGTTCAGATAGAACCAGCAGCCGGTCTCTTCATCGTAATAATCCTCCCCGTCGAGGTAACAGGTGCGTCCGATCTCATCGACATAGATGCTGTCGGAAAGTGACTCCCCGCCGTAGGAATCGTCGTCATAGCCGGATTCATAGCCGTTCTCAAAGACATCCACGCGGTCATCATCATCACTGTCCAGGATCGCACCGCAGAAACCGAGTCCGAGGAAACAGGCGATCGCGATCAGTGCGATCTTTAATCCGTTGGCGCCGCCGGAGCTGCGTGTCCCGTTATAACCTGCCGTGGATGCAGCCACCGTCTGCGCGCTGCCCTCATCCCGGACCTGCACGGACAGCGGTGCTCCGCAGTGCTCGCAGTTGGGGAGCGTACCGCCGTCCCACTTGATCTTCACGAGCGATCCGCAGTACTCGCATTTGCAGATCGTCTCCTCATCCTTGATGGCGACGGAATCATAATGATTTCCTTCCTCATCGTAGTAACCCGGCTGGTAAGTCATGCTGCCAAAGGTCCATGCCACCGGATAATAGACATAGTCATGCGTTCTGCACTGGAACTGCCGTCTGTCATTTCTCTGATATCCGCCCGGCTGATTGCGGCGCGGACGCGGCGGCGGTGTTCTGCGCGTTGTCGCTACCGAAGAGGAAGAACGGGAAACCGACGAATGCGAAGAAGAACTGTGCGACGACGGTCTGTGCGAACTGCTGCTGTAGCTGCGGCTCGAGGAACTCCTGCTCGAAGAGCTGCGATAGCTCGAGTGCGAGGAATGGCTGGAATGCGAGTGGCTGGAATGACTCGATGAACTGTGATGACTGGGCATCTTTACCCCTCCTGATTCTTCTTAAACAGATATGTTTTACGTTCGCTGCGGCTCAGCAGCCTTGCCACATTGGCGCGATGCTGCCAGAATGCCAGCGCGGCCATGAGGATCGCAATGAGATACAGCTCGATCAGTTCTCCCTGCGTCATGCCGAAGATGCCGAGCTGCCCCATGATGACCGTCTGGATCACAAAGCCGGTATAGATGCACAACGATCCCAGGGAGACATAATGGGTGATGAGAAAAGGTACCAGAAAGGCGATGAGGAACATCGGGATGAACGCGGGATGAAAAGCGCACAGATATCCCGCCGTGCAGGCGATCCCCTTGCCGCCCTTGAAATTCATATAGAACGGGAAATCATGGCCGATGACGCAGCCGGCTGCCGTATAGATCCGGATGAGATAGACGATCTCCGGAAAACGGGAGCCAAACAGCAGATCCGTGAACAGGATCGCCAGGATGCACTTCAGCATATCTCCGATCAGGACAACAAAACCAGCGCCGGTACCGAGCACACGGAGCGTATTGGTGGTGCCGGCATTGCCGCTGCCGTGCTTGCGGATGTCGATCCCCTTCAGTTTTCCGTAAAAAAACGCCGTCTGCACCATCCCGAAAAGATATCCGATGATCAGGCACAGTGCGCGCACAGTGATGACGTTCATTGTTCCTTTTCCCTCACGATGAACTTTAAAGGCGTCCCTCTGAAACCGAACGCTTCGCGGATCTGGTTCTCAATATAACGCGTATAGGAAAAATGCGCAAGTTGCCGGTCGTTGACAAACAGCACAAAGGTCGGCGGCCGCACCGCCACCTGGGTCATATAGAAGATCTTTAAGGGCTTGCCCTTGTCCGCCGGCGGCTGCTGCATCACCATGGCTCTGGTGAGCACTTCGTTGAGCACACCGGTCTGCACGCGCAGCGCATGGTTCTCGCTCACCATATCGATGAGGCTGTAGAGCTTTGTGAGCCGCTGACCGGACTTCGCCGACAGGAAAATGATCTCCGCATAAGGGATGAAGGACAGAACGGAACGGATCTTTGCCGTATACTCGTTCACCGTCTTGTTGTCCTTTTCGATCAGATCCCACTTGTTGACAGCGATGATCACCGCCTTGCCGTTTTCATGCGCGATCCCGGCGATCTTGGCATCCTGTTCCGTGACGCCCTCCGCGGCATCGATCACGAGGACAACGACCTGTGCCCGCTCGACGGCACCGACGGAACGGATGATCATGAAGCGCTCGAGCTGCTCCTTCACCTTATTCTTGCGGCGAAGTCCCGCGGTATCGATGAACACATAGTCTTTCCCTTCATAAGTGATCTCCGTGTCGATCGCATCGCGGGTGGTCCCGGCGATATCGGACACCAGCAGGCGGTCATCGCCCAGGAGCCTGTTGATGATGGAGGACTTGCCGACATTGGGCTTGCCGATGATCGCCACGCGGATTCTGTCGTCATCCTCCTCCTCTTCCGCTCCCGTATCTTCGGGAAAATGTGCGACCACTTCATCCATCAGATCGCCGAGTCCCTGACGGTTCGCGGCAGAAATCGGATGCGGATCGCCGATCCCCAGTTCATAGAATTCGTAGATATTCGCTTCATCCCGCTGGAATGCGTCGATCTTGTTGACCGCGAGCACGACCGGACTCCCGGAGCGCCGCAGGATATCCGCGACCTGACGGTCCGCGTCCACGAGTCCCGTGCGTCCGTCCACCATAAACAGGATCACATCCGCCGTATCGATCGCGATCTGTGCCTGCTCCCGCATCTGCTTTAACAGCACATCGGAGCTCTCCGGCTCGATCCCGCCGGTATCCACCAGCGTAAAGGTGTGGGAAAGCCACTCCACATCCTGATAGATCCGGTCTCTTGTGACGCCGGGCGTATCCTCCACAATGGAAATCCGCTTCCCGGCCAGTGCGTTAAACAGTGAGGATTTGCCCACGTTGGGACGGCCCACGACTGCCACGATATTCTTCCTCATATTTCCTCCTTACGGGATCATTCGATCCCCAGAAATGCGGCGACGGTGCCTTCGCCGCTTCCCTCAAAGGCAGATACCGGCGTACCGAGCGCCGCTTCGATATCGGTCAGATGCACATCATCCAGGAGCACATCCTCTCCTGCGCGCAGCATGTTCGAGGGGAGAAACAGCCGCTCCCCGAGCTCCTTTCCGGACAGCTGCGCGATCAGATCCCGTCCGGTGATCAGTCCCGTCACGGTGATCTTCTCGCCGAAGAAATCATTGACGATCTCATGGCAATGCACCGTAAGCGACGGATATGCCTCATGGAGACGATCCATGAGTTTCACGATATGCGGATATACCAGACATCCGCTTGCGCAGGAGATCTCCCGGTACTTCGGCTTCACTCCGTCATGCAGTGCCTGTTCGAGCGCTTCCGCAAAGGAATCTTCCAGCAGGCGCAGCATCCCGACGCCGTTCTCCAGCTGCAGATATCCGTCATAGGTCTCCGCTGCGGGCACCTCTCTTCCGGCCAGGATATACCACTCATCACTCGCATGGATGAAATGTGTCCCGTACACGGGAAAGAGCCGTTCCTGAAAGTCCTCGATCAGATCGATGACCATCGCCGCATCCTCCGCGTTAAAAGATTCCAGCGGATAAAGCTTGTCCCGGTATTTGGTGAGTCCTACCGGTACGACCGACACACTGCGCAGATGCGGCAGGTATCTTGTGAGGTCGCCGATCGTGCGCTTTAATGCCTCTCCGTCGTTGACACCTTTACACAGGACGATCTGGCCGTTCAGCTCGATCTTGTCATTCTCTTCGATGAGCCGGTCCACCTTGGAAAGCGCCTCTCCCGCGAACCGGTTGCCCAGCATCCGGCAGCGGAGGTCGGGATCCGTCGTATGAAACGAAATATTGATAGGACTCATACGGTATTTCGATATCCGTCGGATATCGTCGTCGCTCAGGTTTGTGAGCGTCACATAATTGCCCTGCAGGAAGGAGAGTCTGGAATCGTCATCCTTGAAATACAGGGTATCCCGCATGCCCTCCGGCAACTGGTCGATAAAGCAGAAGATGCAATGATTCCTGCAGGAGCGGTAGCCGTCCATGAGGCCGTTCTCGAACACGAGGCCCGGGTCCTCCTCCTCGTCCTTTTCGATCTCGAGTTCCCATTCCTCTCCGTCCGGTTTCTCGATGAGCAGGGTCAGTTCTTCCTCATCGATCAGGAACCGGTAATCAAAGATGTCCACCACCTGTTCGCCGTTCACCGCGATCAGCCGGTCTCCGGCCTCAACGCCCATCTCCTCGGCGATACTGCCGGGTTCGACCCCGTTTATCAGGTGTCCGCGTGTTGTATTCTCGGCATTTCCCATAGGGTAACATGATACAGGATATTCCTATTTTTTACAACTTATGGTATCATAGTCTCTGCTCGTGCAAATAAATACGCCGCGGGAACGCCTCTTCTCCCGGCCACCAAAATGTATATCAGGAGATTCGCATGCCCGACTTTCAACAGCTCGAAGAAGCCCTCCCCGTAGCGCCCCTCAGGCTCATCGCGATGCAGTCCGCTCTCGCCATGGGCAGCCGCGTCAATGAATATCTCGTGCGGTTCAGGCACACCCTTCATAAGATGCCTGCCGGAGATCCCGCCTTCAAGGGATATACCGAAGACACCTACCTCATGGATTATGCCTGCCCGCGCTTCGGCAGCGGCGAAGGCAAAGGGGAGATCAAGGAGAGCGTCCGCGGCAAGGACCTCTTCATCCTGACGGATGTGTGCAATCCCAGCGTCACCTATAAGATGCACGGATTTACGAATCATATGTCGCCGGACGATCATTATCAGGATCTCAAGCGTGTCATCGCCGCGGCGGACGGCAAGGCCAAGCGGATCACCGTCATCATGCCCTTCCTCTACGAGGGCCGGCAGCACAAGAGAAACGGCTGGGAATCCCTCGACGCGGCCGTGATGTTTGCGGAGCTCCACGACATGGGGATCCACAATTTCATCACTTTTGACGCGCACGACCCCCGGATCTCCAATGCCGCTCCGATCGGCGGATTCGATAATTTCCTCGCTTCCTATCAGTTCCTGAAAGCACTGCTCAAGAACATCGATGATCTCACCGTGGATAAGGATCATCTGATCGTCATCAGCCCGGATGAAGGCGCGCTGGACCGCGCTGTGTACTTCGCGGGCGTTCTCGGCGCGGATACGGGGATGTTCTATAAGAGAAGGGATTATTCCAGGATCGTGAACGGGTCCAATCCGATCGTGGCCCATGAATTCCTGGGGTCCTCGATCGTCGGCAAGGACGCCATCATCATCGACGATATGATCTCCTCCGGCGGCAGCATCATTGATACCGCGGCCAAGATCAAGGAAAAAGGCGCAAAACGCGTTTTCCTCTGCACCACCTTCGGGCTTTTCACGAATGGTCTGGAGAAATTCGACGAGGCCTATGCGGCCGGCAGCTTTGACCGCGTGATCTCCACGAATCTCACCTGGCAGCCCGAGGAGTTAAAGCAGCGGGAATGGTTCCTGGAAGCCGATATGAGCAAGTTCCTCGCGACGATCATCGATTTCATCAACCACGACGCCTCTCTCTCCGGTGTGACACTGCCCACGGAGAAGATCCGCGAGATCGTCGGCCGCTACAACCGGCACGAGATCCAGACAGCTGCACGGATGATGGATGAGGCTGAATAGAACGAATAAAAGCGACGATACGCAGACAGACACAAAACAATCCCCGGGGTTCAAGCTTGCTTGAATACCCCGGGGTTGTTTTGTGGATGGCCTGCGAAGCAGGAGCCTAAACGACTGAGCAGACTTAGCACGAAGTGCGGGAAAGACCGCGAAGCGGTCGTGTGCGAAGGCGTTTAGGCTCTGCGTATCGTCGCAGCACGCTTACTCCGCCCCTTCGAGTGCCACCGTCACTTTAAAGAGATCCCCGTCGATATCGATATGCAGCGTGCCGCCCTGCGCGCGCACCAGGCTTTCCGCAATGGACAGCCCCAGACCGCTGCCCTCTCCGCCTCTCGTCTCATCACCGCGGATGAAACGTTCCGTCAGTTCCTCAGGCGAGACATGCAGTTCGGTGCCGGAAATATTCCGGATCGAGAAGCAGGCACAGACCGCACCCGTTCCGTCTTCCTCCTCCCACAGATCGATATAAACCCTGGTATTCTCCAGCGCGTATTTCGAGACATTTGTGAAGAGATTCTCCGCCACGCGCCAGAGATGATGCGGATCCGCCATACAGGGCACCGCTTCCTCGGGAGCTCTCAGGATCGGCGTAAGTCCGCGTTCCTCCAGCATCCCGCCGAATTCTCCCAGCATCTGGTTCAGGAATTCCTGCAGATCCAGCCGGACCGGATTCACCTCGATATTACCGGAGGAGATCTTGGAGGCCTCCACCAGATCCTCGGTCAGATGCTTGAGCTGTCCGGCTTTTTCCTCCAGGATACGGATATATTCCGCGGCCCGTTCATTATCGATCTGCTCGCGCTTCAACAGATCCGTGTAATTGATGATGGAAGTCAAAGGAGTCTTGATATCATGCGACACATTGGTGATGAGATCCGTTTTCATCCGCTCATCCTGCATGCTCCTGTTCACGGCTTCGCGGATCCCTTCTCCGATATCATTGACCGCTTCCGCCAGCCGCCGGTTCTCTCCGTGAAGTTTCCCGGTATCGATCTCTCCGGCATCTTCGCCGGCGTTGATCCGTTCGATCTGTTCGATGATCGCGTGACGGTCGATCCGTGCGCGGCAGAACAGGATGCCGATGACGATATCCGCTGCGAGCACCAGCAGGAGCACCGAGAACCTCGCATCATTCCTGAGACCGAAAAGAACGGCTGTCACGATGGCATTGAGCAGGACAAACAATGTGTAGGGCAAGAGCGTCCATACGACCAGCCCTGTATGGGAAGCAGTGTAGACGGCCATGCGGCCGAGTCCCTGCACCGCTCTTCTGATCAGGCTGTCCTGCCACAGCACGCCGGCACGGGATTTCCGCGCGATCCCGACAGCTCCCGCGGAAAAAGCAAGATCCGCAAGGAACGCGGAAACCGCCGCAAGTACTGCCGTCAGGATCGTATTCCCGGCAGGCAGTTCATCGATCCGGCCGATGATGAGGAATACCGTAAAGATGATCAGATTACCCGAAAACACAAGCCATAACAGGACCAGCAGCTCCGTCGGGATCCTCTTCTCCGAAACCGCCGGAACGGCTCTCACCAGACGGATGAACAACAACAGACACAGCATGACGGCAAGCAGGATCGCGGCAAACTGCAGTGCCGAGGCGGCCGGCACATAATCC
This sequence comes from Lachnospiraceae bacterium, assembly GCA_017535945.1. Lineage (GTDB taxonomy): Bacteria > Bacillota > Clostridia > Lachnospirales > Lachnospiraceae > Butyrivibrio. The sequence continues at coordinate 21,018 of JAFXTJ010000007.1, read as the reverse complement.
GCAAACTTCCTTGCGGCACCGGAAAAATCGTCCATGGCAGGTGTGTTCAGATCGATCCCCGCATAAACCCGGATCTGGTCCGGATAGATATAGCTGTATTCCCTGAACATCGACCGGATCGTCGGCTCATCGAGTATCAGATCCGTTTCGTAGGCCATATCATAGGGACAGTAATACAGAAAGCGGTCAAGCCCTCCGAAATATCCCTTGAGTCCCGCGGCATCCGCTGTCGTACCGAGAGCCTGTACATTGGTGTAGATCTCCTTGTTGCCGCCGATGTTCCGCTGCAGATAAAACCGGAAAGAGGTATTGTTCTCCGCATAGTACTGTTTCAGAGACAGATACTCCGAATAACTCTCATACAGACTGTTTGCCGCTTCCTCCACATTGGCGCACAGTGTACGGTATTCTCCCCAGTCAGATACGAGATCCTCGATATTGTGGCCGTCCGCTGTCCGGTACCGGTTGATCAGGATGCGCCTCGTTTCCGGCTCCTCATCCTCCGCAGGATCATTGAAAAAAACATAATCCTCCCCTTCCGCCCGCTGCACCGCATCGCGTCCGGTTTCCGTATTTCCGGCGATCTGTGTGTTCAGGAAACTGTTCATCCCTCCCGCGGCAGAGTTGTTCACGATCCGGGTCCGGGTGGAGAAATCCGACAGAAACTGCCTGCTCTGTACCGCCGTCATCTGTCTCTCTTCAAAGGCAAATCCGTTCTGTGCCCATTTCAGCAGATTGGAGACGGTATAGGAGGCTGTGATGTATTCCCCGGGCAGGGTGCTGCCTCTGTTGACATAAGCCGTCACATCGATCAGTTTCTCGCCGTCATATTGCCCGTTTGTTTCAAACAATGTGGACCAGGCACACAGTCTGACCGCCTCTGCCATATTGTTGCCGAAGATATTGTTGAGCAGAACGGAATCCTTATAACTGCGGTTCCTGTCGGATTCATAGAGATCGTAGGACACATCCCCGTGAGGACCGGTCAGGATCACACTCTTGCCGGCTGAGAGAAAGACCAGCACAAAAGCAAGCGCCGCGGCAAGCAGATGTTCCGCGGCCGCGAGGATCAGCCGGCTCTTTTTTCCGGTATTCTTCTCCTTCATCTTCCCTCTCCCTCCTGCTTATCCGCCTCGATCTTATAGCCGACGCCCCAGACAACCTTGAGATAACGGGGTTCCTTGGGATCGATCTCGATCTTTTCCCTGATATGACGGATATGTACGGCAACGGTATTGTCCGCGCCGATCGCATCCTCATTCCAGATCGATTCATAGATCTGCTCGATGGAAAAGACCTTGCCCTTGTTCTTTAAGAGGAACAGCAGGATCTGATATTCGATGGGCGTCAGACGGACAGCCTCGCCGTCCACCGTGACTTCCTTGGCATCGTCATCGACGGTCAGACCGCCCGTCCGGTATACGTGATCGCCCGTCAGCTCCGCTGCGCTCCCGAGTTCCCTGTAGCGTCTGAGATTGGACCGCACACGCGCGACAAGTTCGAGCGGATTGAACGGCTTCGGCACATAATCATCGGCGCCTACATTAAGTCCCAGGATCTTGTCCGCGTCCTCCGTCTTGGCGGACAGGATGATCACCGGGATCCGCGAGAATTCCCGGATCCTGAGCGTCAGATGGATGCCGTCGAGTCCCGGCATCATCACATCCAGGATCGCCAGATCGATATGACCCTTTCGGACCAGTTTATAGGCATCGTCCCCGTTGTCCGCGGTGACGACGGTGTAGCCTTCCTGCTCCAGATAGATCCGGATCGCGTCAACGATCGCGTGATCGTCATCGCATACGAGGATCGTCCCTGTTTCTCTGTTTCCCTGCATGGCATTCCTCCGTAGGTTAAAAGTGACAATATCATTAAAACACGGAAATGTTAAGAAGCGGACATCAGAATCCTTAAGAAATCTTTAAGTTGCAGAACCCCGTCCGGGGAAAAGGTCTTCATCGGGAATTTACATCGCAAACGGGAAGGCGTCCCGGATCCTCCCGATCCGGACGGGTCCCTCTCCGCCGCCGTCGATCGCGATCACATCAAAACGGACCGGTGTCCCATCCGGGATCCCGCGCACCTGTAAATAGAAAGCCGCGACCTTGCAGATCTTACGCTGTTTGGCGGAAGTCACCGCCTCCGCCGCGCTGCCGAAGCGGCTGCCGCTGCGGTATTTCACCTCCGCAAAGACGAGGTACTTATCCTCCCTGTAGATCAGATCGATCTCCCCCATCCTGCAGCGGAAATTGGTTTCTACCGGTACGGCGCCTTCTTTCCTTAGTTCCTCCGCGGCGAGCTGTTCATATTGTGTCCCGACGCTCCGCTTGTTCATTGCTGACCGGGCAGTTTGATCTGAGACTTCGCGCGGATCTTGTCCATCGCGTCCACAAAGACCAGGATCTCGGCCACGACCTCATAGAGTTCCGGCGGGATCATCTCGCCGATTTCCAGACGCGCCAGTGTATCCGCGAGCTTGCTGTCCTCATGGATCGGGATATCATGTTCCGCAGCCTGCTCGAGGATCCGCTCCGCCAGTGCGCCCCGGCCGGAAGCGATGATGCGCGGCGCGTCATCCTGTCCCGGATCATAGCCGAGGGCGATCGCCTGTTTGATCTTGTGCTTCTGCTGCTCTGCCATCGTCCGCCTCAGGCCAGTGCGTCAAACGCCGTATGGGAAAGTGCGGAGAGCCTTGAGACATTGCCGTCGAGCATCTCTTTGACCGGTGCGTCGGGGGTGTTGTCGATCTCCTCATGCAGCATCAGTTTCGCGTCCATATTGTAGCCGCGTTTTTCGAGGCGTTTGTTCAGGATATCGATATGCTCCATGAGGAAATCGATCATCTCGTCATCGGCGAGGTAGAAATTGGTCTTCACATTATTGTCCCGCATCTTGATGAACACGTCGACGGGGCCCATATGCTCCATGTCCAGATGCAAAACGGCACTCACGGTCCCGTCTTCGTGCAGCGGGTTTTTCCTGTTCGCATAGACATAGAGATCGCCGTGCGTGTTTTGTCCGTTCATCTTAAGCGGCAGCTGCACGAACTGGAACATATGATTCAGATCGTTCATGAAATTCAGATTATTCTGCAGATTCTCCACATGGGCCGCGAGCGGTGTGCCGCTGCCCTTTGTGGCGGACAGGATATTGGAGAGCTGCCTCGTCTGATTCTGCAGGCGTTCATACAGATTGCGGACATTGTCCTTTTCGCTGACATCATCGGGCTTTAACAGCCAGTCCTTGCCGATCGCTTCCTTGAGGATCCCGGTGAACTGCTTTCCTGAGAAGAGTTTTGTCCACAGCTCGTCCGTTCGCGAATCCTGATGCGCCGTCTTCCCGTAGGCATCCGAAAGTGCCCGCAGCAATTCAGTCTGAGCGGCATTCTCCGTTCCGGCCTGCTGGGCGTTTCTGATCACTTCCTCGGGGATCTCCAGCGCCCGCAGCAGATCCGTGAAATTCTGCGGCAGTGGCTGTCCCTGTGTCTGCTGTGTCTGTTCTCCCGCCTGTGAAAGTGCCTTCATCGCTGCCTGCAGGACATCCGCCCGGGCATTGCCGGCGGCAGGCTGTGTCTGCGTATTCTCCGCCGGACTCTGCCTGCTCAGCGCATCCCGCAGGGCCTCCTCCGGTGTTTTCGGCGTCTGTTCCCTCACTGCCTGTCCGTTTTCAGCTGCAGCCTCCGGCGCCTCTTTTTCGGCAGCTGTCTGCTGTACCGGCCCTTCTTCCAGGATCTCTTCCGTGATGACGGTCGTTACCTGCGTTGACGCCGCGTCACCGGAAGCCTGTGCGGCGTTTTCCGCCGGAGCGCTCCCGTCCGCGGCTGCGGCCGCCTGTTCCGTTCCCTGTGCTTCATCCTGTCCCGAAAACAGCTTGAGCAGCTCTCCGTACAGATCCATCGCTCCTTCGCTGTTGCCGGCAGACTGCATTGCACGGAAGGCATCGGGCAGTTCCTCCATGATCGAATCGATGGAGTGCGTGACCTGATGCTCGAAATTCTTATAATTCTCGAACTGTTCGATATTCTCCGGTGTGACGGGGATCCCGAGATTGCTCATCTGTACGATGCTCGTGGCGTGGCCCGGATTGGCCATGATGTGTCTGCTCATGCCGAGCAGGGTGCCGCGGTCGATCGGCATCCCCTCGCTCATCATCTCCCGCACCATGGCCGTATTGTCCATCGTGGCAGGCAGACCCGCCTGCGTGAGTGCCTTCATGCCGTTTAAGTCCGCGGCGGTATTCGCATAGAGCGGACGGAGCGCGATCGTCCCCTGACCGTCCGATCCGCTGCGGATACTGAAGGAGAGTTCCTGTCCCTCCGACAGTGCCATATTGCCGGTAAGCTTCGCATCCACGAGGGCGCCGCCCCCGATATCCACACGGGCCGTCCGGCTGCCGTCCTCACCGGACATGATGTTCACGACCTTGCCCGTGATCGTCTCCCCGTCGGACATCCCGGAGAGCGCCTCCCTGCCGCGCGCGAGAGCAGCCTCCTGCGCAGAGGATGTCGGAGTCGTCTTTGTGACCCCGGTCGTGTTCTGTATGGTTCCCGAGTATGCCAGATGATCGATCATATCTGTGATCAAGATCCGAGGATCCCTCCGATGAAACTCCTCCTGTGAATGGGACAGGGGCCGTATTTCTTCAGCGCCGCGATATGCTCCGCCGTCCCGTAACCTTTATTCTTCGCAAATCCGTATTCCGGATACTTCTCCGAGATCTCCGTCATGTAGCGGTCTCTCGTCACCTTGGCCAGGATGCTCGCGGCGGCGATGGATGCGCTTTTCGCATCCCCTTTGATGATGGAGACCTGTGGATAAGCCGATAGCTGCGGCACATGGACCGCATCGAGCAGAAGCAGATCGGGACGCACTTCAAGTGCCCCGACAGCCTCCGCCATGGCTTCGTAATCCGCCTGCAGGATGTTGATCTCATCGATCCTGCTCTCATCGGCACTCCCGGTGCTGCAGGCGACCGACAGCTTCAGGATCTTATCATATAACTCTTCTCTTCTTTTTTCGGATAATTTCTTGGAATCGTTTAGATACAGAAGTTCATGAATGACATCCGGATCATCCGGCAGGATCACGGCGCCGGCAACGACCGGGCCGGCTAACGGTCCTCTTCCGACCTCGTCCACACCGCAGATCAGGGATGCTTCCTTGTGTTCCCGTTCGATCGCGCACAGAGCGTCGAGTCTTGCATACTCCGCCTCGAGCTTCTGCTGCTTCCGGATCCGTGCTTCTTCTGCTTTGGTCATATCAGTGCACGGGACCGAAATCGGCAAAGGGATAGATCCTGAGCAATGCGCGACCGATGATGTCCTTCCTGTGAATATTCCCGACGGAGGGATCTCTCCCGTCGGAAGAATTGTTGCGGTTGTCGCCCAGGACGAAATACTCATCCTCACCCAGCACGATCGGCTCGACGGCACGTCCGGGACTTTTGATGACCTCCCGTCCGTAGCTCTCGTGCAGGATCTCGCCGTTGATGTAGATATTGCCGTCGTTATCGATCTGCACGGTCTCCCCCGGCAGGCCGATGATCCGCTTGATGTAGAGCACATCCTCCGCATAGCGGAACGGGAATACGATGATCTCAAAGCGCCTGGGGTCGCGGAACCGGTAGCTGATCTTGTCAACGATCAGGGAATCTCCGTGATGCAGTGTGTTCTCCATGGACTTGCCGTCCACATCCGTACGCTGCGCCACAAAAATGATGAAGAGAAACGTCACCGCAAAGACGACGGCGAGATAGATGATCGTCCCGATGATACTGCGGATCCCCTGTCCGATGGTCCTTCTGACTTCGCCACTCATACCGTATCCCTCATCTGTCCTGTTCACGTATTGTCCGGCACCGGCTCCAGCACAAAGCCACCGAGCCTGCCTTTTCTGAATTCGTCGATCAGCACCTCCGCCGCCCGGGAGGTCAGGAGTCTGCCTCCCTCTCCGAGAAAGCCGCGTTTTTCCGCGATCAGGGAGAGTTTTTCCTCCGGAGGGACAGCCCGAGCCTCCTCCGGCAGCGAAAACCGGGTCATGACCGCTTCCGGCGCGATTCTATCCAGCCTGGCCAGGATCGCACGCGCCAGCGCCTCGGGATCCAGATTTTCATCATTCATGCTGCCGATGACAGCGAGCAGTTCACCGGTTTCGGGGTCTCCGATCCTGGGCCATAGGATCCCGGGGGAATCCAGCAGCTGCAGTCCTTTTCCTGTTGCGATCCACTGACGCCCCCTGGTGACGCCCGGTTTGTTGCCGGTTTTTGCGGCTTTCCTGCCGGCGAGCAGATTGATGAGCGTGGATTTGCCCACATTGGGGATCCCCGCCACCAGGGCACGGACCGCCTGGTTCTTCAGACCGCGCTTTTCATTTCTGATCCTGAGCGGTGCCGAAGCTTCATCGATCGCCGCACGGATCGTTTTCAGCGCTCCGGCGGAGCGCACATCCGCGCTGATCGCGGTAATGCCGCCTGCGCGCTGATACCGGATCCATTCAGCGAGCATCGCAGGATCCGCGAGATCCGCCTTGCCGTAGATGAGCAGGCGCGCTTTGCCCCTGCAGAGCTCATCGATATCGGGATTCCTGCTCGCCGCGGGGATCCTGGCATCCGCAAGCTCGATCACGAGATCGATCAGTTTCAGATCCTCGCGCATGGAGCGGATCGCGGCGGTCATATGCCCCGGATACCATTCGTAGTTCACTGTTCTCCGCCTTCCCCGGTCCACATCCAGGCCTTGCCGATAATGAAATCCTTATTGACGGCTCCGATCCCCGGACTTCTGGAATCCTCTCCTATACTGCGCAGATCGCCCAGTACGAAGTATTCCCTCTCTCCGAGTGTCAGTCCGCCGGAGGCGATCCCGGGATCAGCAACACGGTCGTAGCCGGAACCAGTATCCGTTTCGGGCTGGTCGTCAATATAAACGGTCCCTTCCTCGATACGCACAGTCTCCCCCGGCATCGCGATGACCCTGCGGATCATCACATGAGCATTTTCATTGCCGTTGGGATAGAAAGCGACGATGTCGCCGCGCTTCGGTGATTTCAGCCGGTACAGCACGCGGTCGATGAATACGAACTGCCCGCTTTTGATCTCCGGCAGCATGGAGGCACCGATCATCCGCACACGGAAGCCAAACCCCATCACAAGCAGCCAAGCGATCGCCACGGCGATCGCGGTATAGAATAACAGAGACAGCATCTCCGATATCAGTTCCGAGGAGACGCGGTTTTTTTTCTCATAGAATATGAGTCCGCTCTGCTTCTTCTTCAAAAACTGGACCTCAATACGGGAAAATGTGAAAGAAGGGCAACCGCATGGATTGCCCTCCCGTCAGCACGAAAAGAAAACAGGTTCAGCGCATGATCTCCTTGACCTTGGCCTTCTTGCCGGTCAGGCTGCGCAGATAGTTTAGCTTGGCCCTGCGGACCTTACCCCTGCGGACAACCTCAACCTTTTCCACATTGGGGGAATGGATCGGCCAGGTCTTCTCAACGCCGATGCCGCTCGATTCCTTGCGGACGGTAAAGGTCTGACGGCTGCCGCCGCCCTGGATCTTGAGCACGGTACCCTCAAAGATCTGGACACGCTCGCGGTTGCCTTCCTTGATCCTGTTGTGTACGCGCACGGTATCTCCGGTATTGAACACCGGCAGTTCTTCCTTCTTCTGTGCGCTCTCGATTTCTTCAATGATCTTGTTCATGACTACCTCCTTACGACGACAAATTACAGATTAACAAAAAAACGCCGCTACGTCAAGCATTCTTTATCAGGATCCTCATGGCCCCGACCGCCAGATCGATGGCCGCACCCGTGTCATGGACGACAGGGTTGTCGAGTCCCGCTTTGGCCCGCTCCTGATTGGCCATCACGAGGAAACATGCGCCCACCCGGACTCTGCGGTAGGCTCCCGTGATGAACAGGGCCGCACCTTCCATTTCGGAAGCGAGACACCCCATCCGCTTCCAGGCCTCCCATTTGGCCATGAGCTCCGCGCTCACCGGCTTGGTCTCCGGTGAATGCTGGGAGTAGAAGCTGTCCTTGCTCTGCACCACACCGGTATGGAAACGCACACCGGATTCCCGCGCCGCGGTAACGAGCGCATTGGTGACGGCAAGATCCGCCACGGCGGGATATTCGATCGGGGCATATTCCCTGCTCGTCCCCTCCATCCGTACGGAACCCGTTGCGATCACAAGATCGCCGCCCAGGATCTCCTCCTGCATGGCACCGCAGGTGCCGATCCGGATAAAGGTATCCGCGCCGGCGTTCACGCATTCCTCCAGTGCGATCGCCGCGCTGGGTCCGCCGATCCCGGTGGAGACGACGCTGACCTGTGTCCCTTCCAGCATCCCGGTCCAGGTATTGTACTCCCTGTTCTGATGAAGCTGTCTCGCACCCTCCAGACGGGAAGCGATCTTCTCGCATCTGCCCGGATCGCCCGGCAGGATCACGTAACGTCCGATCGAGCCGTCTTTGATCTCCAGATGATACTGTTCGTTTTCTCCCGCGTAGAGCATCTTAATCCTCCAGCAGTCCCTTCATCACATGGATCTCCATGATCCCCTGTTCGATGTCGATGCGGCGGATGCATTCTTTGATCGCAGGGATCATGATCTGTTTCCCGTCCGCACTCTTCATCTCATAGACATCATTGGCACCGGTCTCGATGACATCGGTGATCTCTCCGAGTGTCTCTCCGTTTTCTTCATTCAGCACACGCAGCCCGATGACATCCGCCACATAGTACTCGCCTTCTTCCAGCGGGACAGCCATCTCACGCGGTACATAGAGCGGACAGGAGCGGTAGCGCTCCACCGATTCCGGAGTATCGTAACCCTTAAATTTCAGGACCACGAATTTCTTCACCCGTTTGACGCTCTCAATGGTGAGGGTGAGCCGTCCCTCGCGGGGCGTATCGAGGGTTACCTCCCGAAGCTCCCGGAAGCGTTCCGGATCGTCGGTCGTGGGGAATACACAGACCTCTCCGTGGATCCCGTGGGGTTTTGCCACCACACCGACTCTGAATTCCTGTGTCAGTTCCCGGCTCATGGACGTTTCTTTCCTTTCCTCCTGCCGGTCTTTTGTCCGGTCTCCGGATGTGCCTCGCGCCAGGCTTCATACAGCTCCGGCCGGCGTTCCTTCGTCCTTTTCAGGCTTTCTTCCAGCCGCCAGGCCGCCACGCGTTCATGATCGCCGGACAGGAGAACTTCGGGAACACGCTTTCCGTTCCACACCTCCGGCCTCGAGTACTGCGGATATTCCAGCAGACCGTCCTGAAAGGAATCCGTCCGCGCCGAGTCCTCGTTATGCAGTACGCCCGGAACAAAACGCGAGACTGCATCGATGATCACCATGGCTGCCAGTTCGCCGCCGGTCAGTACGTAATCCCCGATCGAGACATAGTCCGTGACGATCTCCTCAAGGACACGCTCGTCCACGCCTTCGTAATGGCCGCATAAGAGGATCAGATCCTCTTCGGCGGAGAGTTCCTCCGCCTGTCCCTGCGTGAACACGGCGGCCTGCGGGGTCATGTAGAGCACTCTCGGCCGTCTGCCGTTTCCGGTTGCGCTAAGGCCGTTGGCTGCGCGCCGCATCCTGCGCTTTTCGATCCTGTCAAGGATCGCGAGGTAGCAGTCATAGATCGGCTGTGCCTGCATCAGAAGCCCTGCGCCGCCGCCATAGGTATAATCATCGACCTTAAGATGCTTCCGCTCTTTGGTATAGTCCCTGATGTTGACGATCTCGCAGGTGACGAGGCCCTTATCCTGGGCTTTCCCAAGGATCCCGGCGCCCAGTCCCGCTTCGACCATCTCCGGGAACAGCGTCATCACATAAAAGTGCATCAGGACCCGTCAGACGATCTCCACATCCACACGCAGATGATCTCTCGTGGACGCGGCCTTGACAACCGAGCGGATCGCCTTGGCGATGCGTCCCTGCTTGCCGATGACCTTGCCCATATCATCCGGCGCCACATGGAGCGTCAGATCGATATTCTTGCCGTCGCGCTTCTCCTCGACTACCACCTGAGAGGGATCGTCGACCAGCGCTTTGGCGATCACTTCCACCAGTTCCTTCATCGCAACCCCCTTAGCCGCGGGTCACGCCGGCCTGCTTTAAGACCTTTGCAGCGGTAACGGTCGGCTGTGCGCCGTTGTTCAGCCACTTCTTCGCCTCCTCGACATCGATCTGCACCTTGGCGGGATCGGTGTTGGGATCATAGCTGCCCAGATCCGCGATGGCTCTGCCCTGCACCGGGAAATGAGAATCCGCGACCACCACACGATAGTAAGGGGTCTTCTTCTTGCCGATGCGCTTTAATCTGATCTTGACCATTTCTTTTCCTCCATTCCAACAACTGTGTACTTGTATCTCCTCACGCATCCGTCGGGATGCAATTGTGAGCTCAGAAATACTTGCCCCGGCCGCCGGGCTTCGGGAAACCGCCGAATCCCCCCATGCCGCCGAAACCTCCGAAACCGCCGTGCCTGCCCCGGCGCATGCCGCCCATCTGCTTCATCACCTTGCCGGCCTGTTCGAACTGCTTGATGAAGCGGTTCACCACGGCGATGTCATTGCCGCTGCCCTTGGCGATGCGGTATTTCCGCTGCGGGGTCAGGAGCTTTGGATTCTCGCGCTCCTTAGGTGTCATGGACAGCACGATCGCTTCCATGCGGGCCATCTCTTTCTCATCCGGCAGATCCTCGTCCGAGATCTTGCCCATGCCGGGCAGCATGCCGAGGATCCCGCCGAGGCCGCCCATGCTGCGCATCTGCTTCATGCTCTCCAGATACATGTTGAAATCCATGGTGCCCTTGCGGAGCTTGGCAGCCATCTCCCGCTCTTTGGCTTCATCGGCCTGCTCCTGCGCTTCCATGGCCTTGTCGATGAGAGTGAGCACATCGCCCATGCCCAGGATCCGGCTCGCCATGCGGTCCGGATAGAAAGGCTCGAGATCCTGCAGTTTCTCCCCCATACCCGCAAAGAGAATGGGTTTCCCCGTGACGGCTCTGGCGGAAAGCGCCGCACCGCCTCTGGAATCGCCATCGAGCTTGGAGAGAACGATCCCGTCTATGCCGATCTGCCCGTTAAAGGTCTCCGCCACATTGACGGCTTCCTGACCGGTCATCGCATCCACAACGAGCAGCGTCTGATCCACCGGGACCGCCGCCTTGATATCCTGCAGCTCCTGCATCAGCGTCTCGTCGATCTGCAGACGCCCCGCCGTATCGATGATGATCACATTGTGATGGTTCTTCTCCGCGTAATCGACCGCTTCTTTGGCGATCGTCACCGGAGAGACCTCCGTTCCCATGGAAAAGCAGGCTACGCCGACCCGTTCCGCGTTGACTTTGAGCTGGTCAATGGCGGCCGGACGATAGACGTCACCGGCGACAAGTAACGGAGATTTGCCCTTGCTCTTGATCTTTGAAGCGATCTTGGCTGCGGACGTCGTCTTACCGGAACCCTGCAGGCCGCACATCATGAGGATCGTGGTCTTGCCGCCGGGGTTTAAGGTCAGCTCCGTGACCTCACCGCCCATGAGCTTCGTCATCTCCTCATTGACGATCTTGATGACGGTCTGCGCGGGGTTTAAACCGTTTAAGACTTCCTCTCCGACCGCCCGTTCCTCCACGGACTTCACGAACTGCTTCACGACCTTGAAGCTCACGTCCGCTTCCAGGAGGGCCATCTTGACCTCTTTGAGCGCGCCCTTCACATCCTCTTCGGTGAGTTTCCCCTTGCCCCGGAGGTTTTTGAACGCGCCTGTCAGTTTGTCCGTTAACGATTCAAATGCCATCTCTATACCAGATCCCGCAGGATATCATCCGCAATGGAGTATAAGGTGCTCGCCGCCTGTTCACTGATCCCGTCCTGCTCCATCGCCATCTCCTTGAGGCGCATCGCATGTGCCGTGATCCTGTCATAACGTGTGATCATGTGCAGACTGTCTTCATATTCCTGGAGATTGTCCGTCACGCGGCGGATCAGATCGTGGACGCCCTGTCTCGAGATGCCCTCCTCGGCCGCGATCTCCGCAAGGGACAGATCATCATAGACCGCCGCCTCAAGGATCCTCTTCTGATGGGGTTTCAGCAGATCTCCGTAGAAATCATAAAGACGCCCCTGCTCGATCTTCTTCTCCATAGCGGAGATTACGATACCACAGGGGTGTGTATGGTGTCAAGTATTTTCTCTTGACAGTATGATCTTTATCGCCGCGCGCGTCCCGCGAAGATGTCGCCGCAGAGAGCGACACACTCCTCGCAGATGCAGGCGCCGGCCGGTGATGTGACGATATTGGTGCCCTCGGATTTCTTCTTGCCGCAGAAAGAGCAGGCCACCTCATCTCCCATGGCATTGATCGCTTCCAGCATGGCCTCCTCATGGCGCCGTTTTCTTTCGGAGAGATCCTCAGAGAGTTCATCCTCGACCTGCTGCAGTTCGATCAGCCGCTCCAGATAAGAAGTCAGCTTCGCTTTGTTCACCTTCTTCAGCTGCTTGTACTTCATGTAGACGGACTCATCCGCCGCAGCCGCATTGTCGATGATGATCTGTGTTGTCTCGTCGGTCGCCATGTGTATCAGTCTTCCCCGGCGATGAACAGAACGCCCAGTGTCGCGGGACCGCAGTGCGAAGAGATGACACCGCCCGCACGCGTCTCAATGATCTCGTCAAAGCGCTCCAGTCCGGAGAGATAGGCGCGTACCTGATCAACGATATGGGATTCGCACCCGGAGTGCGTGATAAAGACGCGGTCCTTCTTGGCGCGTACCAGCTGCTCCTCCATGTCCTGTACATAGGTTAGGATCGATTTGTCCAGAGATCCGCGGTATTTCCGGTCGGAGCGCATCGCTCCGTTCTCCACGACGATCCTGGGATGGATCTTCAACGCGCTTCCAGCAAGGGCTGCCAGTCCGGAGCAGCGTCCGCCGCGGTAGAGATAGACCAGCGTATCAACGACGAAACTCGCCCGGACGAGCGGACGGTATTTCAGGATCTGCTCCTCGATTGCTCCGAGATCCTGCCCTTTCGAAGCCATAATGGCAGCTTCTATGACAAGCAGACCGACACCGGTCGAGAGATTGGCGGAATCGATGATCTTTATCCTGTCCGCGGCCTCCAGTTCCTCCACCGCCAGACGGCAGACATTGTAACTGGAACTCATGGAGGAGGAGACCGTAAACACGATCAGATCGTCGCCGGCCTTTAAATGACTGTCAAACACACCGATCACATCCTCCAGATTCGGTGCGGAGGTCTTGGGAGTCGTGTTATGTTCATCCGCCCATCTGTAGATCTGATCCGGGGATATGTTCACTCCGTCCAGATATTCTTCCTCACCCAGATACACATGCAGCGGGATCATCTCCACATCATACCGGTCCATCAGGCTCCTGCCGAGATCGCTGGTACTGTCTGAGATCACCTTGACCATGTCTGCTCCTTCCTTGATGCAAACTCTGAAACCATTTAGAAATTATAACATATTTCTGACGAAAAACTATGACAAAAATTATTCTGTTTGCGCAGTGTTTTCATCTTTCACCGTATCCCTGCGCATGGGCTCATTGGCATACCGTGTTTCCCTTCTTCATAGGGCGTCTCTCCCGTCGATCAGGGACCGGATCCCGTCATAATCCTCTGCCGCATATTTTTCCCTGATATCCGTGATAAACTCTGCCATCTCCGGAGGCAGTTCATATTCGCCGATCTCATGCAGGGCTTCTTCGATGACAGCCCCGTCTTTTTCGGACGCCCCGTTCCTCAGGACCTCATACAGGCAGCCGATCAGTTCCCGGTCAAACGCATCGGAGAGATCGATCCGGTGTTTCGCCGCGGTAACGTCCTCCGTGGAGGTCCCGCCCGCATCCTGTGCAAACAGCGGAGAGAGTCTGCCCGCCAGTTCGGCAAGCCCTGACATGACTCCGGCGTGATGAGACCTGATGTACGCGATATCCGCCGCATTACCGGCATCCTCCAGCGCCTGCGCTTCCTTTGCGAGCTGTTCGGCTCCGGCCAGACGCGCGGAACTCTTGAGCGCATGGACCTTGATCGTATAGTTCTCCCAGTCCTCCGCGGTATAGTATCCCTCGATCTCCGCCTGCTTCTGTCCGACAGATCCGCAGAAGATCTGCAGCAGTTCCCGATAGGCCTCCTCTGAACCGCTGTATTCGATACCCTGCCTGCCGTTGATGCCCGGTATCGTCTCATACCACTTCTTTTCCTCGACAGGGATCCGTTCCGGATCGCGCGGCGGAGCAGGCTGCGCACTCCCCGCTGTGTCATCCGGCTCCCCGGGCTTCGTGCCGGTATCCTCGTCCTCCAGAATGCGGAACATGCTGCTCAGATGATACTCCTGATCTCCGGCTTCGGAATAGACGAGTCCGACGGAACCGGGCCCGCAGTTCATCGCAAAGGCGCCGCAGGCCTTTAAGAACACCACCGAACGGAAAGCGCATCTTTTTGCGATCCGCTCTCTGATGAATTCCTTCTGCCCGTCCGTAAGCCCCACATAGACGACGATGAGCAGATCCGGATCCGGCTGTACATAAACAGGCAGCGCCTGATCGATATATTTCTCGTAACAGCGTTTCTGCTCGCCCATGACGATCCGCTCCATGCGGTATCTGCCGCCATGGATCCCGATGATGGGGCGGACGCTGAACAGCTGCATGAGATTGTAGATCCCCGTATCCCTCCTGCTCCTGCTCTGGGCGAAATAGGAGCCGTCCGTCATGAAACTGCTGTGCAGCCGCTTTTTCATATGATCCAGTTCGACGATGATCCGTTCCGGAGATCTGCCCTGGGAACTGAGTTTATTCGCAAAAAGCGCCATCAGACCGATGCTGGCGGAGCTGGCACCCGAATCATAGACAAGCACGTTCCCGTAAGCCTTTGCCGCCGAGACCGCTTTGTCATATTCGGGGCTGATGGCGGCGGATGCCGTGATGTAGATGATATTGTGCGCCTTTTTCAGCGCACGCCCGAAGAAGACCTCGAATTCAGAGACTGCTGGAGCATCGGCATACATCTGCATTCCCGCGGCCGCGTAGCGTATCAGCTCCTCCGTGTTGGTCTCCATGGAGTCATGATAGACTTTATCCCCCAGATGGATATTGAAGGGGATGACATCGATCCCGTGTGCTTCCAGCACCTCTGCCGGCAGTTCTGCCGCCGTATTCGTGACAATGAGCACCGGGATCTTGCGGATGTAACTGCCGGCGGTAATTAATCTGTGTACGTCCTTCTGTGCTTCTTCCGTCCGGTTCACCTTGGAGACCGGAAGATGATTCAGGATACACTCTTCGAGTTGCAGCCCGGTCACCGGTTTTACGAGATAACCGTCAAATCCGCTGTTGCCGTAGAGCTCCCGGTTCTCGCTGCCCGCATTTGCCGTCAGCACGACGATCGGCACATGGGCGTTGAGACTGTCCTCCCGCTTGCGGATCTGCTGCATGCAGGTGATCCCGTCCATTCCCGGCATCAGATGATCCATCAGGATCAGATCATAACGCACGTATCCTGTCATGGAGAGCGCTTCTTCACCGCCGGATACCGTATCCACAGCGATCCGGGTCTCACGTAAAAGTTTCTTCTCGACCTCGAGATTCATCTCGTTGTCATCCACGATCAGGATCCTTGCATCGGGAGCGGTGAACCCCGCATGGTATCTTTCCTCCCTGACGGATCCGCCCGCGCCGGTGACCCGGATCTCCCCGACGGGATCAAAACGGGCGATCTTCTGCCAGAGTGTGACCATAAAGGTGGAGCCCTGTGTGTAGACGCTGTTGACCGTGACCTTGCCGTCCATCAGTTCAACGAGCTGCTTCACGATGGAAAGTCCCAGTCCGGTCCCCTCGATCCCGGTATTGTTCTCTTCATCCACACGCCGGAATGCGTCAAACAGATACGGCAGGGAATCCTGCTTGATCCCGGCTCCCGTATCGATAACGGAGAACATCAGCAGGACCCGGTCGTCCCTGATATCTTCTTTTTCGATATGGAGCGTGACGGATCCCTCTGTCGTATATTTCACCGCATTGTTGAGCAGGTTGATCAGGATCTGCTTGATGCGGACCTCATCGCCGAAGAGCTCCGACGGGATGGACGGATCCACCTCAACTATTAGATCAAGCCCCTTCTGGTCCGCGCGAAGCCAGATCATATTGACGATGTCGGAGACCATCGATGCCACACTGTAGTTGACAGGCACGATGTCCATCCGTCCCGCTTCGATCTTGGAGAAATCCAGGATATCGTTGATCAGGGCAAGCAGCATCCGGCCGGCGCCCTGGATATTCCGCGCATCGCGTACGATCTCCTCCGATGCATCCTCCTGACGGATGATGATCTCATTTAGTCCCAGAATGGAATTGATCGGTGTCCTGAACTCATGACTCATGCTCGAGAAGAATCTGTTCTGCGAACGGTAGAGATCCTCGACCTTGCGCGTTTCCCCTTTGACGCGCTCATTCTCCTGCATATACAGAAAACTCTGGAACCAGGTCATGATCACGCAGGCCAGTCCGACTTCCAGCACGCCTCCCAGTGCATCGAAATAGAACAGTCTTTCGGAATGCGGATGCACCAGTTCCGGATGGAGATATCCGAGAGTGAACGAGATCGAAACTACCAGCGTATGAACAAGCAGTGCAGAGGCACGCCACCTGCCTGCGAGCACGAGGCCGATGTAAAGATAGGAGAAAACCAGCCAGGGGATCGCACCGCCCTGCATACCGCCGCCGAAAAAGAATATGACCGGCATGATGAAGAGGCTGTTGCTGAATGCGATCGTTCTGGCAGCGTAGCGCGTCCGGTCGCATTTTAAGCCGATATAGGTCAATAACGGTACGATGATCACGGTAGCGATCAGGGTGATGATCTCAACGATATTCTCGCCGTAGAGGATATCGCCGAGCAGCGCGATCCCGGCGATCATGACAGCGACGAGCGTCAGCAGGATAAATAGCCGCTCCCTGAAATTCCGGGCCGGATCAAGGATCAGAGTCTTTAACCGCGTGTAGAACTTCATGAGACGCTCCTCGCCGGAACGGATCCGCCGGCAGGGAATAATCTGCCCATCGTCCTCTCAAATTCGCTGATCCGGATCGGCTTGCTGATGAAACCGTCAAATCCCTCACGCATGAACATCTCCCGCGCACCGCTCACCGCATTGGCAGTCAGTGCCACGATCCGCGCGCTCCTCCCGCGGGATGCGGCGATCTCGCGGATCCGGCCCGCAGCCTCTATCCCGTCCATGCCCGGCATCATATGGTCCATGAAGACCACATCATATTGATTGTGCGCGTATTTTTTGAGTGCCTGGGGGCCGCTCTCAGCCGTATCGATGATCATATGATAGCCCCTGAAGAGTCCCTCGGCCACCACCAGGTTCATCGGTTCATCATCCACCACAAGTGCACGGATGCCGTCCAGGACAATCCTTCTCTCCTCCTCGCCCTCGGGCAGAATGAAAGGTTCGTTCTCTCCGGAAAGGATCCGCACGACCGTACAGGAGCACAGGGGTCTCGGCATGGTGATCACAGGACTTCCGGGTGCCGGCTGGAATCCGTCCCAGGCAGACACCGCAACTGTCACACCGCCTTTGGCCAGTTCTTCGAAATGATCCGGCGATCTCAGATAGTCCTCCTCACTGGTGAAAACATGAGTGATATCCTCATGTTCCATGAGTCTGCCAAGCTCCGAAAGATTCGGAGCGGAGTAAAGATTGATCCTGAGACCCGCAGCGAGATGCGCGGCCATAAGCCGGTGGAATTCAGCAGCCTCCGGAACCGCAAACCTCTCGGGATCCAGATACACGGCGACATTAAGGAACCGTTCCCCATCCACGTGCAGGCAGGGTGCCGGATCGATGATCTCCT
Source organism: Lachnospiraceae bacterium (assembly GCA_017535945.1). Taxonomy (GTDB): domain Bacteria; phylum Bacillota; class Clostridia; order Lachnospirales; family Lachnospiraceae; genus Butyrivibrio. The sequence goes on along the minus strand of JAFXTJ010000007.1, from coordinate 3,130 downwards.
GTGCGATGCAGACCCTGACGGTCGTACCTTTGCCGCGCCTGCTTTCGATATTGACGAACCCGTTCATCCTGCGTACAAAGCCATAGACAATGGAAAGCCCGAGTCCGACACCGCCGGTTTTGCGGTTGCGTTTCTTGTCTCCCTGATACAGCCCGCGCGCGATGCCGTCGATCTCATCCCGGCTCATGCCGATACCGGTATCAGTCACTTCGATGATCAGATTGATTCCGTATTCTCTCCTGTCAGCGCGCACTTTGAGGATAAAGCCGCCCTGTGCGGTGAACTTGTATGCGTTATCCAGAAGATGCCGTATGATCTTGCTGATCTTGCCCGCATCACCTTTTAAGATCGCAGGCACGTCCGGATCCAGGTCGATGACAAAATCCTTGCCGCTCTCTGCCCCGGCCGCCCGGTAATCCGCGATGATATCATTGATCACCGACGTGATCTGATAACGTTCCTCCTCCAGATGCACATCCCCGCGCTGGATCTCGCTGTAATCCTGAATGTCCTCGATCTGACGGGAAAGACGGATGCCGGCTTCCCTGATCGAAAGCACATCCTTGCTGTTTTCCCTGTTAAGCAGCATCGCGGACATCCCGTTGATGACATTGACGGGCGTACGCAGCTCGTGCGAGATGTTGACCAGGAAATCCTCCATTTCGTTGCGGACGGACTCCTTTTCCTGCCGGAGGATCTCCAGTTCCTCTGCATCCTTGCGGTTGTTGCGGATCACATCGCTCAGTCCCTTGTAGATGCACAGCTCAGCAACCACATGCAGGAGGATCCGTGCGACGGTCATCGTATCGAGAGTGAGCGTGCCCATGCGGACACCGGCCAGAATCTGCTCCGTCATGAGCGCGAAGAATTCGATCAGCATGAGCGCCACGAATTCCTTGCGGCGAAGGAGCGTCACATTGACCATCATCAGTGCGGATACGACGACGATATCAAAGAAACTGGACCGGTGGATTCCGTGATAAAACGAGACCAGCATCGTGAAGATCAGATAATAATTCTCTCTGGTCCTCTCCTCTCCGTATTGGGAAAAATGCAGGATCCATGCGGCGATGAGGCCGATGATCATGAGCGGCGTCACCCAGTTTTCCCACCCGAGTGAGATACTGCCCGAGATCGCGCCGAGGCTGGCGACCGTCAGGATGCCGATCACGGTATTATGGGTTCTCGCGTTTTGTAAGGAATGATCGTTCAAACAGGCATCTCCCTGCCAGAGTACTGAAATCGAACAATAACCGATCTATTATATCATTTTTCCGTATCCCTGAACAATCCGAACCGGTGACTCTGCCGAGTCCTGCGTTGTTCCATCACACCTGTGCGGTAATGATAAAGATCCCCTGGTTAACAAAGACTTCATTGTTCATGAACTGTTCGTGGCTCTTTTGATGATCGGCGCGGTACTTGTCGAGTTTCAGATAGGTGTCGTAATCCACGAAATCCTCCTCGGAGGCGATCCAGTATTTCGGATTGTAGAGCGCGTCCCAGAAAGCCTTCTTGTCCTCCTCTCCCAGAGAGAAGGAATCAAGCGAATTGTTCTGCAGCCGGATATTACGGTAGCCGGCGTTTTTCAGGTAAATGGGGAGTTTGCGTCCCACGCGCCGGTCGCCGGTCTCGGAAGAGCCGTCCCAGATCAGCTTCCAGTCGGAGAAGAACCTGCTCTCCGGATAGACGAGTGTCTGATCGTCGTCGATATCCTGTATGACGAGATATCCCTCCGGGGTTAGGAACTGCTTCAGTGAACGCAGTACGCTCACGCAGTCCATGATATGCAGCATGACAAAGGAGATGTGAATGATATCAAAGGCCACGATCCCGCGGCGTCTCATGATGTCCTTCAGCACCGCGACATGTTCCCCGGCAGCGAGATCCGCCCTGACGAAAGCCACATCATCCCGTCCTTCATAGAGCGTCTTCATCCGCTCGTCATCGAATTCCCTGTCGAGGCCCACATAATCCCCGAGCGGGATCCCTTCAAATTTGGCGAGCGTCGCCGTACCGTCCGCGCAGCCCACGTCCAGCACGATCGGCTGCTCGAGTTCCGTGCAGAGTTTCTCCAGCACCGGATGCATCTGCAGCGCCAGTATCCTGGACTGATAGCCCAGCCGCTGCTGTTCCAGCGGGATGATCGCGGAATAGCTGCTCTCCCTGATCGCGTCATTCTGGATCCCGAACTGCTTGCAGATCGCCATGGCGAGGAGCATTTCGCTGTCATAGTCCGAGTAGAAGAGCCAGTTGAAGATCCCGAGGAAGATATTGGCCTCCTGCTTGTTTTCTTCATCCAGAGGCTCCAGCTCAACCGGCAGGATCTTGTATTCCGGCACATTGGCGAGAACTTCGGCATCCCCTTCCTTGGCGGCGCGTTTTCTCGCGATCTTGCTGTCCGTATGCTTGTCCACCGCCTCGTAGATCTCATTCTGCACGATGACGGATTCCACGCTGCTGTTTGACACAAAGGCGATGAAGTATTTCGATTCCTTGATCCCCTGCGAGATCTCGTGGGCGAACTTGCCTTTGCTGTCGTTGATCTGATACCAGCAGCTCACGCCCAGCTTTTCGAGAGCATCGACGATCTTATCCGTCTTCGCCCTGTCCCTGTTGGAAAAAGAGATGAATATCTCCCTGCTCATATGTCCCCCGTTTCAGGTATCAAACTTATATCCCATTCCCCAATAGTAACATTTAACTTTATCCACCCTATTCTCACCCATTTCACTCATTTTTTCATATTCCCACACATTTCTCTGAAATCTTATTTATAGTTTGCACTATCATAGTCAATAATATTATTGAAACTGAGGGCTGCCGTAAGGTATGTCATTGCTCCTGCTACAAGTGGGTCTATTTCTCTATTCTCTCTTGCCAACAGACTAACAAAGTATAATTCCTCAGTCAACACCATCAATAAGCCTGTTTATCGTTCCAATCTGCGCGTCCGTATATCCCATTTTCCAAGCACACTCAGTAAACTCTTTTTCATAGGTTCATATACTCAAAATAATCAAAATCCGCAGGGGTTCTTCCGCTGCTTGCCCCACTTAACGCATAGATGCCCACAAGGGTACCGGTATGACGTTTCGGATCATCGGGCACACCTTCATCGCAAAGATAT
>JAFXTJ010000055.1 GCA_017535945.1 Lachnospiraceae bacterium | reverse complement strand
TGAGTGTCACACCCTTTGCATCAACGCAGGCCGATCTGTTTGACGCTGAAACAATGACTTTAAACTGCGCCGATTCACCGGTAGTTGTTTCAGTAACTGTCACGGTTGTGGTTCCCACCTTATGGGACTTTAAGCACATAGTGAAATTCCCATATCTCGTGTTTTTTTCAATAGACTGTACAGACACGATCGTATCATCCGCCACCTTATAATCCAAATGATAATCAGGATTATTCATCGCCGTCACTGGTGAAAATAACAATTCCACTCCTGGCCTCTTTGATCCATTAATGATCGTCACTACCGAAGGGCTGATCGAAAGACCCTTCAGATCATATTCCGGGTTCAGCGTCACATGGAATGTTTCAAGCATGACCAAACTCGGAGCCTTGCGCGGCATGATCGCGATCGCTTTGATCGTTGTCGTCCCTTCATCCACAGGGATCTCATAATTATACGGGATATCATCCGACGTCGGATCCTCGGGTATATCTCCCAGTGTTCCGATCGTATAGTAAACCCTCGAACCTGCAACTCCTTTCAGCTCTACGGAGATGGATTCCTCAAACCAACGCCCGTCAGGATCTTCCACCCACGGCATCCGTGTCCGCTCAAGGAAATTCGCCTCGAGCGTGATCACACCGCTGTTGTTCACGGCGGCCTCGATCAGGGGCACCAGATCTCTTGCAGGGTCAATGGTAACGGAGAGAGTTTTTCCTCTCCACATCCGATCTTCGCTGAGACCCAAGCCGCCGTTCTGGCTGCTCCACTGCCGCAGGATATCATCGGGACTGGTCCAGCCTTCAAATTCATAATCCAGATTGTTTTCAGAATCTCTGTAGGAAGGAACCGGCAGCGTGAAGGGCTCGTCTTCTACGGTATAGGTGGTCTTCAGCGCACCTTCGATAGTGATGTCCTTCACGTCAATTGCAGGGCCTCTCCCTTCCGCATCATTGTTCAGCGGCCGCAGTTCATACGGATAATAGACATAGCGGATCGTATAGGTGATCAGATTCCACTCCGCCAGAAGACGGATATTGGTCTCACCCACCTTATCATTGTCAAAAGACCACTTCTTGTTGCTGTTATCCTGATCCAGCCAGCCGGTCACATGATGACCCGTCGGAGTCTCAAGGAGGGGCATCTTGTTCTCCTCGCCGGCCACGGTAGTCCCGTTATCCGCGTGAATTTGCACGAAATACTCCGCCAGGACCGATCCCTCGGAAAGATAGATCACGAGTTCCCGTCTGCGCGGCTTGTTACAATCCTTGATGTATCCGCGCTCCGTAGTAAACGTGATCTTACGGGTCGGAACGATAACAATGGTCACATAGTCGCTGGATTTGAAATTGGAGTCCTCCCGCTCACCATAACGCACATAGTATGTCCCCGGCGTAAGATCCGTGACAAAATTGCCACAGGGCGCCCAATCTGCATCCGTTCCGTCCGCACGCCGGTATTCCAGCTTATCCGCATGCGGGATTGACGAAGTGAGTCCGTAATTACCCCCGTGAACAGGATCCTTGGGACCCGCGATCTTGCCGTCATTATTGGCGTCGGTTGTGGGATTCACACCCTCGATACCGCTCAGATCACCGAAATCATAAGGGTTCTCCGCCTTTTCAATGATCCATTCCACCTCAAAACTCTGATGCTTGTTTTCTTCCGTGATCAAGACCGGTTCCACACCCGGGAGCGGATTGCGCGGAATTGTCGCGCCCACCGGCCACACATACCCGGTCTTCAGCACGGCAAGTGCCTTGTAAGTGCCGGCGTCGGTCGCTTCCGTCGTATAGATCTCGCCGTTGATGACGCCGCTCTCAAGCGTATAGAAAACATCTAGCCCGGGCTGATCCGTGGGATCCGTGCAGATATTCTTCGGTGTCCCGTCATAGACATAGGTACGGGACTCCGGATAGTCGTCCTTGCTCACGCCGGTGGGCTCCACTGTCAGGATACAGCTCACCTGCGTGGCATGATAGTGCATGGGATACTCGTCCACCAGAGCCGTGATCGTACAGGTACCGGCGGCAACAAGCGTCACTATGCCGCTGTTGGCATCCACAGTGGCCACAGACTCATCATCCGAGATGTAGTGGATCTTGTAATGATTCTTCAGATAGATGAAATCCTCCGTATTATCCGTGTAGCCTGTGGTCTCGCTGGTCCAGTCCGCCACAAAGGACATCGTGCGCTTGCCCTGGGCGTTCTCCGGGACATTGGCGAATTTCACGGTCACAGCGCCTTTCTTTTGTTCGGTATCAAGGAATTCGATGACCTGTGTGCCCCACTGATTCGTGGTGACGGTGAATGTCAGTCCGTCCTCGGGCAGGATCGGCTTATACTCAAAATCTGCGCTTCCGCCGACACTCTTTCCGCTCACGCCCACAAAGAATGTGGCAGCCTTGTCCTTATCCTCGGGAGCGGTGAACACGTACTCGCCCGTCTCGTCATCGATCGCCCATTTCCAGCCGGAAGAAGTCGTGCCGGAAACAGAGGTGCTGCCCTCTTTGTCGATCATGATGATCAGTTTTCCGAAGTACAGATCCGGATCCAGCTTATCCGCTACATAGGCACGGAGATTGGCCTCTGTCAGGATGCGGCTCTTCGGCACCGTGAAATCGAGAACTTCCCCGTCCTTTACCACCAGCTGTTGATCGGCAGGATTGATCCGCCCGGCGGGCGCATTGTCGATCACCGGCTCATAGAACGCACCGGGGCCTCTGCCCATATCATCCAGTGGCTGGCCGAGAGGTCCCCAGTCAAGCAACAGCGCATCGGGATCCAGCGTGACTGTCTTATCGCCGACAAATTCATCCGGCATGAAGATCGCTCCGTTCTCGACAAACTCAGGTTTGATGGAAACAACGATTCCCCATTCCCGGTCCACTGCTGGAAGATTTGCCAGTTCCGCGGCGGTGATCGATGCCGTGAGCAGATCCGTGGAAGCCAGATTGGTCCCGTCATAGATTTTCTCAACAAGTGTGCCTTCTGCTGCCGCCAGAGTGACCTTAAGTTCCCGCTTGTAGACGATCGTACTGCCGATGGCATAATGCTCCCGGCGGGGAACATTGCCGGCCAGTGGCTCTGCCTTAACGCGGCAGACAATCCTCTTGTCCACATCCGCCTTACCGGGCAGATAGGCAGGATCGGTGCTCCAGGCGCTCCAGCCGTTCGTGCCGCCGTCATAGGTATCCCAGTTTACCGTAAGAGGATCCGTATTCGCATCAACGGTACACCAGGAGTAATAGAGCGTCTCAACAGCGTCGTCATAAGGCGCGATCGCATTGTCCGCGTCAAAATAAACCGCTTTGGAGGGTGTGGCATACCGGATGGTGATCTCCTCACCGGGCGTATGTCCCGCCGCATAATCGATGAGAACCTTGCCGGCAAGCGCCGGACGGGGTCTGACTTTCCACCCCGCATAAGCCTCTGTGGGCTCCGTCACCGCGTCGTTGTCAGGATCGCATACTTCCGTGCATGCAGCATCCCGGTACCAGGCAACAAAATCATAGTTGTCGCGCTCGGGATTCTCGAAAATCACTGTCTCTGCCAGTGTATCACCCCATTTGCTCCAACCGGTCTTCTCGGTAGACAGACCGTCCGCGAATGTCCCGCCGTTGGCATGGAATTTTACCTCATAGTACGCATAAACCGATACCGGCACCGCCACACTGGCCCGGGTCGTCGCCGTCGCAGCACGGCGGATGTAGTAGATGAGGCGGCTCTCGGAATTCTCCTGATTCGCCAGATAATAAGCGGCATCCACCGGGATCTTCATGCCGTCCGCGGCGGTATCCCAGTCGACGTAGGAGGGAGAGGTATCGCCCAGCGTGAAATTGTTGCCGACGCAGTACTGATAGGTACCGGGACCGGACAGCAGGATCTCGCCGTCATCCACGCTGCCGTCCACGTAAAACTTCATATCCGCCGTGGTCTGCGGCTCGCCCATGTCATCGGCCGCTTTCTTGTCGACATAGATGATGGCCCAGGAATCATCGGGATCCAGGGTGAAGGCGCCGGCGCTCGTCACGGTCACCTTAAGGAAGTGCCCCACGAGGTTCGCATTGCTGATCGTATAGGTGCGGCCCGTGACAGTGACGAAATCCGTCACATCGACGTGATCCCCGTTCGCGTCCACGCTGTCCCAGGTGTAGGTCAGATCCGGGTTATTGCTGATATCGCCCTCGGTCTGGCCGCGGACAGAAGCAAGAAGCGTTGCGCCGTACTCCCCGTCCCCGCTGATCTCCACATGGATCCTGGGGTTGAAGGCCAGGAGTTCGATCTCGGTGGAAGCGCTGACATGCTCATGATTGTCATCGCCGTAACGGAAATAATACGAACCGGGCGTCAGGTTCTCCAGCAGGCCGTCAAAGAACGCCCATTCATCGTTCTCATCATCGTAATACTGCATCCCCCAGGAGAGATAGGTGGGATCGATCGCCGCCGCATCGCCCTTTAAACTGATGCTGCCGTTGTCATTGGCGGCACGGTTCGGATCGTGCCAGTTGAACATCTCGATCGGCGGTGCGTCCGGTGCGGCGATCGTGGACTTCGTGATCTCCCAGGTCTTGGTGAGCGTTGCCACAGATTCCCTGCATTCGCCGCCGGTCTCTTCCCTGTCCCTGTCGCCGTAGCCGCAGTTGGAAGCCCAGGCGGTGTATTCCGGATGGAGGAGTTCAAAGGTCACCGAATACTGACCGGCGTTTCTCTCCTCGTAGGTTCCCGTCGAGAATTTGTAATACTTGCCGAAATAGCGGGGATCGGACATGTAGGTATTGAAGGGCTTGAACAGTTCGCCGGTGTATTCCATGGAGCTGGGGTCCGGCGAGGGTTCCGGGATCATCCGGATGAGATAGAAGTCAATGGATGCCGTTTTCTGCACGAGATCGCCCAGTTCCTGGGTCTCATAATCGATGAACACCGTGGATTTGCCCAGTTTGAGCGCATCCCTGTCGATCCCGTCCATGGAGAACTCGATCGAATTGCCGTTCGCGCTGACATTGACGACCCCGGTCGTCTCGACGCCGTTCTGTACGACACGGATATCCAGGATCCCGTTGACAGGTTTGGTCGTGCGGGTCAGCCAGTCGATCCCGGCCGCGACCTTGGTCATGCCGCGCTCGCCGGTCCCGTCCTTATACCAGTACTGCACACCGTCATAATAATAATACACATCGGAATTGTCATTAAAGAAGGGATCATCCGCATGCGCTGTCATTGCCCCGGTCCCGATCGCATCGGAGAGATGTCCGGGCAGGATCATCGCGAAGACCAGAAGGATTGCCAGTAGACGCCGCCGGTTCTTCCTCATATCAGTACCCCCAACCTTTCTTCCTATCGACAGTGCAAAAAGCACGCAAAAAACACCTATAGACTACCGTTATGTATTTCGGCAATGCCTCCCCCCGCCTTAAGCAATAACAAGCGTTCTTTTATTAAAACTACAATATATTGTGTGTTCCTGCAAAAAGAGGTACCCGGTGTTCCCGGATACCTCTCTTCTGATTTACTTTACTTTCTTTCCGTCAGTCTCATACGCTTACTAAATCCCTATACCAGCGCAGGGCCTCGATGTAGGCCTGATAGACCGGATCGAAGGCGATGTCCGCGAGGACCAGGAGCCTGGAGACTTCATGCCACGAGGCATCTTCATACTCTCTCATGAAATTCATGATCGGCGCCAGATCGCCCTTGCCACGGATCAGCGCATCCTCGATGTTCTTGGAGACCTGCACACTCTTGAGCGCCTCATCCATCGGCTTGTCGAGCATGATGTCCAGGATGGAGAACAGCCCCATGAGGAACAGCTCGGAGGAAAGTCCGCCGATACCGAAAAGGGGTGCCAGATTCTCGGCGAATTTCGCACGGATCAGGGAGAGTCTCGTGATCTCGCTGGGCTTGTCCGCGCACAGTTCCTTGGTCACCGCCGTGTTGATCCAGCGCTTTAATTCCTTCTGACCCAGCATGGCTGCCGCGTGGCGGACCGAAGTGATCTCGGAATTGCGGGTCATGCGGTTGACCATCTCCAGCAGGGACAGCACCAGCGCGGTATCATGGCCGATGACATCCGCCGCATCCGTCAGATCGAAGTCCGGACCGTTGACGACATTCAGCAGTTCGATGTAGGTAGCTTTTAACGGCGCCACTTCCTTATCGGAATCCACCACCGGCATCCGGAAGAATTCACCCTCATAGAGGTGATAGCCCCCGTCGGCAGTGAGCATGTCGAAGTCCTCCTGGGAGTTGACATTGCACGCACACAACTTGATCTTGGGGAAGAGTTTGCCGAAATAGATCTTCGCCTGCGAGATATTGATCTTCTTGTGATCCAGCAGGATATAATCCATGAGCCTCAGAATCTCGCGATAAGCCTCAAACTGCCGGATCTCGAGCTTCTTGATGGCAGGCTTGTAGCCCTCGATCTTGAGGTCGCTTAAGCGGCTCACATAACTCTCGGTGGGCGTCACCTGCGGGTCGATGATCAGCACGATCTTCTCGTGCGGCGCCTCGCAGAGCGAGGAAATGTCCGTAAAGATATTGATATTATTGAGCTCGATGAAGATCTCCTGGTCGTCAGCCAGGGTCCCCGCACCGACACTGTCCACCAGTTCCAGACCGGGGATCTGGGCAGCTCCGTCCAATCTCCCGATGCCTTCCGAGGAAGGGCTTAAGAATGTGTTCTCTCGCTGCGTGAAAATGGAATACGCGCAGACTCTGGTCTCACCGTCAAACAGAGGGATTAGTGTAGCAAGCATAGTAGGCGCTCTCCTTTGTAAGACTGCCGTTTCCGGCGGCCGATCACATTACGGGGAATATTATAGCATAAAAAGACAGCCGCGAAAAGCAAAACTTTTCACGGCTGTCTTTTACTTGTAGCTCTTTCCGATCCGGGGGATCAGCCCCGTTCAGCAGCTTAGCGGCCGAACTGAGGATCGTTGTTGCCGGACTCGGTCATGAACATCTCGAGCATGTTGATCGGGTCGTTGAAATCGGCGAGCCATCCCTCACGCGCAAAGTCAAAGTTGCCGGCCTTGCGGTCATCGAGGAAGACATTCCATTCCTCGGAGGCAATGGTCATCTGGATGCCGATCTCGGCCAGATCCTGCTGGATCGCCTCGGCGACCTTGATGTGGCCCGTGCCGTCATTGGTCAGGTAATTGAGAGCGATCGGCGTCGCATCGGAGAGCATCTCGCCGTCAAACTCATAACCGGCGCGCTTCAACAGTTCGATCGCCGTCGCCTTGTTCTTCTCGGAGAGGGCCTGCGGATAGTAACCCGCGGAGGCTTCGTTCGGATAGGTGTAATCCGCATCGTTCTCCTTGAACACCCCGCCGTTGCCGTCCATCATGCCCGCAGGGATGTAAGAGGTCGCAGCCTGCTGGCCGGTCTGGCCGATGTTCTCGGCGATGTACTCGCGGTCCACGAGCAGGGAGACGGCCAGTCTCATGTATGCCGCCTGCTGCGCGGTCTTACCGGCGAACAGGTCGCTGTTGACATTGAACGCGATGTAGTAGGTGCCCAGGTTGTCCACGATGTGGAACTCGGGATCATTTAACAGAGCCTGGATCTCATCCGTGGGAACGGTATCGATGAAATCGACATCGCCCGACTTGTAGGCGGAGTAGATCGCCGTGTCATCGGCGCTGAGCATGAAATCCATCTCATCGATCGTGACATTGGCCGCATCATAGTAGTTGGGGTTCTTCACATAGACCATGGACTCGTCGTGCTTCCACTCCTTGAGGGTGAACGCGCCGCTGGAGATGAAGCCCGCTTCCTGTGCCCACTTGCCCGGGTTGTCCGCGGGAGCCTTCTCGACCACGGCCTTGGGTACCGGATAGAAGGCCGGGAAAGCCATCAGATCAAGGAAGTATGCGCAGGGAGCCGTCAGCTTGCAGGTCACGGTCACATCGTCCTCCGCGACCGCATCCACGAGACCGTCCGCATTGAGGGCAAAGCCGTCAAACATGTAGGCATAGTCCGCACCGGTCTCGGGATTGGCGCAGCGCTGCCACGCATAGACCACATCTTCGGCGGTCAGCGGGGAGCCGTCGGACCACTTCAGATCCTTCTTCATGGTAAAGGTGTAGGTCAGGCCGTCATCGGATACCGTATAGGAATCCGCCAGCTGCGGGACCAGATTCATGTCCTTGTCATAGGTATACAGACCCGCAAAGGAGTTGACCGCGAGGCAGGCACCGTCAACGGAGCTGTTCAGGGCGGGATCCAGATAAGCGGGCTCGGAGGCCAGGTTGAGCTTCAGGACATTGTCCTTGACCCCGGTCGCATGCATGAAATACTTGAAGCCGTAGAGATTGGAATAGATGTTGTCAATGCTCGCGCGCTGCATGTAGATGTCATTGTAGTAATAGATCGGGATGACACCGCCGGTGGACATGAGGATATCCTCCGCCTGATGCATCAGCGCTTCACGCTTTACATAGTCGGTCTCCGACTTGATCTGCGCGATCAGGCTGTCATACTCCGTCCAGTCGGGAGCTGCGGGATTCTTCGCAGAATCCTTGAGCTGGGATGCGAGATCCACAAGAGGCTGGAACTCGGCGTCGATGGCGCCCTCCTCGGCGGCTGCCTCGGCGGGCTCTGCGGCGGTATCGGTCGCTGCCGCGGTCTCCTGTACCTCCTGTGTCTGTGCCGCATCGTTCGCGGGTGCGGCGGGCTGTGCGTCGTTCATCGATGCCCCGCAGCCTGACAGGGAGCCGATGACCAGCGCCAGCGTAAGAAATAACGCTGTCTTCTTCATGACTTTCTCCTCCTTCTTACTCTTTGCTGTATCCTGACGGGACGGCTATCCCGCCGAAACAACGGCATGCCAAAGCACGCCGGTATTTCCTACTTGTTAAAACACGCCACCAGATGCCCGTCCGAGCGCTCCGTCAGTTCCGGGCACTCCGCAGCACAACGCTCCGTCGCATAAGGACAGCGGGTACGGAAAGCACAGCCCGAGGGCTTGTGCAGGGGGCTGGGGATCTCACCCTCCGGGATGATCCGCTGTTTGGAGCGGGCGATCCTGGGATCCGGGATCGGCACGGCCGAGAGCAGCGAGATGCTGTAGGGATGGATCGGATTGTTGTTGAGCTCGTTTGCATCCGCGATCTCCACGATCCTGCCCAGATACATGACGGCGATCCGGTCGGAGATGTGATGCACGATCAGCAGGTCGTGGGCGATGAAGAGATACGCGACACCCAGTTTTTCCCTGAGATCCTCGAACATATTGACGACCTGGGCCTGGATCGAAACATCCAGAGCCGAGACCGGCTCATCGCAGACGATAAAGCGCGGATTGACGGCCAGCGCCCTGGCGATGCCGATACGCTGACGCTGCCCGCCCGAGAATTCGTGGGCGTAGCGCGTGGCATGCTCCGCATTCAGACCGACGGTTTCCATGAGAGAGAGGATCTTCTCCCGGCGCTCGGCACGGCCGGAATAGAGATGATGCACATCCAGCGGCTCGCCGATGATATCCTCCACGGTCATACGCGGATTCAAAGAGGAATAGGGATCCTGGAACACCATCTGCATCTGTTTGCGCAGGGACGGCATATTCTTCTCCGTCACCAGTTCGCCGTCGAAATAGAATTCTCCGCCGGTGGGCTTGTAGAGATGCAGCAGCGTCCGTCCCACGGTCGTCTTGCCGCAGCCGGACTCTCCCACGAGACCCAGGGTTTCGCCGGGTTTGATGGTAAAGGAGACGCCGTCCACCGCCTTGAGCGGCAGGGTTCTCCCCCAGCCGGTGTGGATCGGGAAATACTCCTTGAGATCGCGGACATCCACCAAAGGTTTCGTATCACTCATGCCTGTGCCTCCCCGGCTTCTTCGGCCTGTTTCTTGACATTGAGCCAGCAGGACGCATAATGTCCGGGGCTCACCAGCTGCTCCTCGGGCACCTGATCCAGGCAGATCTTGAGCGCACTGTCACAGCGGCTGCAGAATGCGCACCCCTTGGGCATGTTGAGCAGATTGATCGGCGTCCCCGCGATGGGGATGAGTTTCTCGTACTTGGTGCTGACCGAAGGGATCGACCGGAGCAGCCCTTTGGTATACTCGTGAGCCGGTCCGTAGAAGATGTCCTCGGCGCTGCCTCTCTCGCATACCCTGCCGCCGTACATGACGATGATCTCGTCGCACATGCCGGCGATGACGCCCAGATCATGGGTCACCATGATGATGGCCATCCCGATCTTCTTCTGCAGTTCCTGCATCAGTTCGAGGATCTGGGCCTGGATCGTCACATCCAGGGCTGTGGTGGGCTCGTCCGCGATGAGGATATCGGGTTCGCTGGCCAGGGCCATGGCGATCATGATACGCTGGCGCATGCCGCCCGAGAGCTCGTGCGGATACTGCTTAAGCCGGCGCTTCGGCTCATTGACGCCCACGAGGTTCAGCATCTCTTCCGCCCGTTCACGGGCCTGCTCCTTATTGCGGTCCGTGTGCAGCAGGATCGCTTCCATGAGCTGATTGCCGATCGTAAAGGTGGGATTCAGGCTCGTCATGGGGTCCTGAAAGATGATGCTGCACTTCTTGCCCCTGAACTGCCTCATCTGTGCGGGCGTATACTTGAGGATATTCTCTCCCTTGAAGAGGATCTCCCCATCCGTCACACGTCCGTTATCCGTCAGGATCTGCAGGATGGAATAGGCCGTGACGCTCTTGCCGGAGCCGGACTCCCCCACGATCCCGAGGCTCTTGCCCTCCTCAAGATTAAAGGAGACGCCGTTGACCGCGCGCACCTCTCCCGCGTCCGTTGTAAAGGACGTATGCAGATTTCTTACATCCAGTATCTTCTCACTCATGGCCGGTCCTTATTTGCGCAGCTTCGGATCCAGCGCATCGCGCAGGCCGTCGCCCAACAGATTGAGCGCCAGGACGATCAGGCAGATCATCAGCGCAGGGAACATCAGCTTATAGGGATAACTCTGCATCCCCTGTCTGGCGGCATTCGCCAGAGACCCAAGGGAAGGCATGGGCGCCGCAACGCCCAGACCGATGAAGCTTAAGAAGCTCTCGGTGAAAATGGCGGAAGGGATCTGCAGCGCCGTCGTGATGATGATGACGCTCAGGCAGTTCGGCAGGATATGCCTGCGGATGATCCGGGGCGATGATGTGCCGATGGATTTGGCCGCCAGGACATATTCATTCTCCTTGACGGAGAGGATCTGGCCGCGGACCAGCCGGGCCATGCCGACCCAGTAGAGCATACCGAAGACGATGAAGATGGAGACCATATTGGTCCCGAGTCTGGCGATGATCCCCTTACTCCCGTCGAGCAGTTCCTTGAGCACGACGGACAGCAGAATGATGACCAGCATGTCCGGCAGGGAGTAGATCACATCGACGATCCGCATCATGATCAGATCCACACGTCCGCCGCAGTACCCGGAGATGCTGCCGTACAGCACACCGATGACCAGCACGATGAGGCTCGCGAAGAAGCCGACCGCAAGGGATACCCGGGTGCCGTAGACAACACGGATGAAGTAGTCCCTCGAGAGCTCGTCCGTCCCGAAGATGTGGGGGAAGAGCGTGACCCCGTTCTCCGCCATGTATTTCTGTTCATTGGCGGAATATTGGAACGGAGCCAGATTCATGGCCGTCTTGTCCTTCATGCCGTTGTACTTGAGGATCTCGGAATAGCCGTAAGGCACGACGAGCGGGGCAACGATGATCACGATGAGGATAAACGCGAGCACCACGATACTGAAGACCGCAAGCGGATTGCGCATGAGTTTCTTCATGCTGTCCTTTAAGAAGGTGGTGGATTCACTCATCACCTCCTGCTGCTTCTTCTCCTCCGCGGTCGCCGGCTCAAACAGTGCCGGATCGATCTGCATGCTGAAAGGGGCCTTCTTCGGCGTCGTGTCGCTCATCTTATCCGTTCTCCTCAATCAAAGGTGATCCTGGGATCCACCAGCTTGTAGACGATATCACTGATCAGGTTCATGGTGACCATCAGCACCGCCAGGAAGATCGTGGTGCCCATGATCATCGGATAGTCACGGTTATTGATCCCCGTCACGAATTTGGAACCCAGACCGCCGATGGTGAAAATACTCTCCACCACCATGCTTCCCGTGAGGATCGAGGCCAGCATCGGCCCGACATAGGTGATGACCGGGATCAGCGCGTTTCGCAGGGCATGCTTGAAGATGACATGGAAACGGGCCACGCCCTTGGCACGGGCCGTACGGATGTAATCCTGATTCAGCACATCCAGCATGCTGGTCTTGGTGAGCCTGGTGATATAGGCGGTGGGATACAGCGCCAGCGAGATGACGGGCAATACATAGTTATGATGGTTCGCATCCCACACCTGGACCCAGCCCAGACGGATGCAGAAGAAATACAGTAAAAGCGTCGCCAGCACAAAGCTCGGCACCGCCGTGGAGAGCGTAGAGAAGAAGACGATCAGACGGTCAATGAAGGTGTTGCGCCTGAGGGCCGCAAGCGAACCCAGGATGATCCCGGTGATGATCGCCAGGAGCGCCGCCATGCCGCCGATGGTGGCCGAGACCTTAAAGGATTCCCTGATCGTCTCGCCGATATCACGGCCGTTCTTGGTGGAGATCCCCATGTCGCCGTGAAGCAGTCCCTTCATATAGATGATGTACTGTTCGGGAAGCGGCTTGTCCAGATTGTAGCGCTTCTCCAGCGCCGCACGCACCTGAGGGCTGGAAGCCTTTTCAGAATTGAACGGTCCCCCGGGTATTGCGTTCATGGTAAAAAATGTGATCAATGTGATGATAAAAACCGTAACAACCGCGAGAAATACGCGTTTCACGATATATCTTGCCATACTCCACCTGATTTCCCTGCACAATGGTCGGATAACAGCACAATATTATAGCCATGCAGCGCGCTCCTGTCAAGGAGTGCCGCCGGTCCGACCTGCCTGTTCTCCTGCCTGTTCTCTTAAGTACCGGAGGTTTCGATGCCCGTCACATGAAGACCCGGAATACGCGTGAGATGCGGGATCACCCAGTTGTCGTACTGCCGCTGCTCTGACGACAGCCGCATGTCTGCGGCGGATCCTCTCAGACTCCCGGAAACCGAACCGCCCGTCACGGGTGTAACCCGGCCTTTATCATGCCAGTATCCCAGGCGGATCTCTCCGGCGATGTCGCCCGTCACGTCATCCACGCTGAAATCGGAAAACTCCACCACTTCCAGATAAGAGCCCTGCCGGAGTTCCTCCTCCGCAGCGGTACCGCCCTTCACTTCAAAATTCCTGACGAGATAACCGTCCTCTCCGCCGAGATAGGAACGGAACTGTCCGGCTCCCCAGAAGCGGACGGGAACGCCGGCGTCGATCAGCACAAGATCCCTGACAACGGCACCTTCCGCATCGATCAGCCGGTTCCCCGAGGACCCCGGCAGACAGGCTCTTGCGAGCAGCGTTACCGGATCGCCCTCCCGGATCTCATAGGAACTCCCGATCTCCCAATCGGACAGCTGCTGGTATTTGTATGCCGCATCCATCCGCGCGGCAAACCATTTGTAAAGCTCCACGGCATCGCGTGTGGAGAAGAGCACATCCGCCGTACCGAGCGGCGGTGTCGGCACCGCGCACAGACGGTCGCGGCCGTACCGCATCATCTCCGAGACTTCGCGCATCACGGCTTCCCGGTCACAGTCCCCGGCGTTATGCAGATCGTACAGTTCGATCTCGCGCTCGCTGTTCCTCGCGTTCACCACGGTTTCCAGCGTTGCTTCCGGATAGATCTGACTGATATCGATCCCCTCCGAATTGATGAAACGCTCGGTATGACGGTTGACAAAGATCTCATAGGAATTGAGATCCTCCGTGTCCGTCTCCGGTACGTCCCGCATAGCGGTAAGATACGCCTCCGCCATGGCGGAGAGATCAAATGCGGGAAGAGTCCCGGTGACTTCAGCAGGCCGGTTCAGCTTCCACGGGGGATTGACCGCATACCGGGCATCCTCCGTGAGCTTATCGATGAGTTCACGCGTCTCTTCCTCCCCGGCCGTGGGTTCGATCTGCGCCGTCGCGCTCCCCATTCCGGCACCGTCCTCCAGCAGACGGAACACACGCAATTTGATATGCTGCACATTCCTCGCACGGTTCTGGTCCAGCCGGTGCCGGATGAAGTAAAATTCCCAGCCCTCCGTCTGCGTATCGGTGATCTCCCAGGCATCTGCCCGGGACGCACGCAGTAAATCGATCAGTCGATCCGTTGTCATATCCTGTCCTCTTACCCGAGTCTCGCTCTTGCCTTGAGATAAGGGCCTCCGTCCGCCACCTTGACCCATTCCTTATGGCCCTTGCCGCAGGCGCCGTTGCCGAAACTGGCCCGGTCCCCGCTCACCATGGAAACGGAACCCAGCAGATCCGGGACGTATCCCGTCATCACCACAGGAGCCACAACACGCCCCGTGAGCCGACCGTCCACGATCTCCCGGCCTCTTGCGATGATGCACTGGATCCCCCAATGCTTGGGATCCTCCATGCCGGAATGCATTCCTTCCAGCAGATAACCTTTTTTCACGGAGGCGATCATCTCCTCCAGGGTATCCGACCCGCTGTCGAACATGGTATTCGTCATACGGGTGTAGACCTTATGCTCGAAATTCTGGCGTTTCCCGTTACCGGTAGGCTCGCATCCCAGCCGCAGCGCCGAAAGCGTATCGCAAATGCCGGTCTTCAGGATCCCGCGGTCGATCTCCGTCACATCTCCCGCCGGGACGCCCTCGTCGTCAAACGCATAACTTGTCACATCAACAGCGCAGGCAGCTCCCTCATGCATGGTCACCAGATCGCTTCCTACGCGCTTTCCGATGTATTCCGCTCCCAGGGCCCTCTTCTTGACGAACATGTCCATCTCCACACCGTGGCCAAAGGCCTCGTGTGCGATGAGTCCCGTGACCTCGGGGCTGGTGATGATCTCATACTCGCCGGGTTCGACGCGATCCGCGGTGAGCATCTCCAGAACATTCTTCACGGTATCCCCGATCTGATCCTCCAGACGGCTGATGATCCCGGGGCCGTTTCTGTCCGAGGCATCCGCATAGGCCATCTCGGTCCGGCCGTCCTGCGAGCCGATCACAAACAGAGAGGCTTCCGTAAAGACATAACTCTGCCGCTCGTCACGGTGTGCCGTGAGGAACATTTTGTTCACATGCGTGGAGGAAACCCTGGCCTGGCATTCGACGATCCGCTCATCCATCGACACGGCACGGTCGCTGTAGGATCCGAGCAGTTCCATGACGGCGGCCGGATCGGTCTCCTCCGGCAGGCCGTCAGTCTCCATCTCGGCAAAGATGGTGAGCGGCGGATCCTGTACGGCCGGCGTGTCATAGACCCCGGTTCCGACACGGGACAGCACGGATAACTGGGCATCCAGGGTTGTCCTGAGCCTTGCGGCCACGGCGCCCGGATCAGCCAGATCCTCCGCATTAAAGGCATACTCGCTGTATAATCCGTCCCGATGGACGCGCACCACCACGCCGCGTTCTGTCGTCAGCGTCCTGCGGTCGATCATCCTGTTATGCTGCGATGCCAGCACAAGAAAGCCACGGGAATCCGTGGCCAGGATGCTCACATGATCGTAATGAGATGACAGCTGCGCGATCAGTTCCTTAAGTGCTGCGGCCTGCGACGCAAGCCACGGAGAGAATTCCGCTTTCAATCAGGCCTCCTCTTTCACACTGGCCACTCGATACTCCAACACCATGACCTCCTTCATGTCATGCTGTCCGTACATCTTGTAGAAACGTTTCTCGATCTCCTCGGCGATCTCCTTGATGTGGTTTTCGTCCTCGTCCACGAAGATCACGATCCGCTGCGTACTGGAATAGGTGCTGACCGCGTCCGGATCCTTGACCACCTCCTGGATCGCCCGGTCCACAAGCTCCAGTGCCTTGTCCCGCAGTTCCACCGAGTAAACAGCGCCTTCGCCGAAGCTTAAGGTGAACATCACCAGTTCTACTTCCTTCTGACGGTCGCTGACCACATCCGAGATGAATTCGTACATGCGGAAGAAATCCTGCTGCCCGAGCACCATGGTATCGGAGAAGTTGTCCTTCTTCCGGATCGCCGCCACGAGATTCGAGAGCTCCTGTCTCGAGAGATCCTCTTCGAGCCCCGCGATCTGCTGATAGAAGTAATAGGAATCCTTGCCGGACTGCTTCATGTAGTACAGAGCCTTGTCCGCCTCGGCGAGTGCATCGGTGAAATCCTGCTTGAGATTCTCATGCACCGAGATGCCGATCGAAGCAGTGAGTTTGCCGGTCCCGGTATCCGCGGCGATGAAGCGGATCCCCTCCAGGAGCTGGCCGATCTGTTCGCCGATCTTACCCGTGTCGGTCTCCCCCGGCACAAAGGCCAGGAATTCATCTCCGCCGAAACGCGCCACGATGATATCGGGATGCATGCACTGCAGCAGATCCACGATCTGCAGGAGATAGAAATCCCCCATGCGGATCCCCTGCTCCCTGTTGATGCGGCGCATGTCATCGATATTGAGGTAGAAGAGATAGCCGGGAACCTCACGCATGGCCAGCGTGATATAACGCTCACCCGCACTGCGGTTATAGACCTTGGTGAGGAAGTCCTTCTGGGAGGTCTCCGCCAGCTGCTTGGACTGGTCCTCCATCACGCGGTTCAGAAGGCGGTTGGCGCCCTCGATCTCCTCGGGTTCTTCCGTCACCAGCCCGCTGCTGTCGATCCGCTCGAGGAAGCGCAGGAAAGCGTCCGTGACCGCCGGATCGAACTGGGTCCCGCGGCAGCGGCGGATCTCATCAATGACGACATGGTGGCTTAAGTGCTTCCTGTAGATACGGTTGGAGGTCATGGCATCATAGGAATCCGCCATGCAGATGATCCTGGCGACCAGCGGGATCTCCTCGCCCTTGAGGCCGCCGGGATAACCCTTGCCGTCATAACGTTCATGATGGTACTTGGCGCCCACATCCAGCTCCGGCATCATACCAACATCCTTGAGGATCTCCCCGCCAATCGTGGTATGCTTCTTCATGAGCTCGTATTCCGTCTCGGTCAGATGTCCCGGCTTGTTGAGCACCGCATCCGGCACACCGATCTTACCGATATCATGCAGCAGGGCAATATAGCGGATGCGCTCCACTTCCTCGCTGCTCATCCCCATCTCTCTTGCGATCTCCGCGGAATAATCGGAGACACGGCGGCTGTGGCCCTTGGTATACTCGTCCTTGGCATCGATGGTGTTCGCGATCGTCTCGATGGTCTGGAAGGTCATGCGCTGGATCTGTCTGGTCTTTTCGTCCAGCTTGGAGATGTACTCGCCGTTTCTTTTCTGGATGTCATTATAGATCACCGTGGCCATCCAGCAGCCGGCCACACACAGGACCATCACGCCGATCTGGATCTCGATATCCCGGGTCTCCGAGAGTTCGATGCCGTCCACCAGAAACCACTTGCAGATAAAGATCAGATTGATGGCAAGGGCCGCACCGCCCACTCTGAGGATCTGCGGCGGATCGTGGTAGAGGACCAGCACCGACAGCAGAGGGAAGATGTAGACAAACACCAGATGCGTATTGGCCGTCGCCATACAGAAGATATACATGATGAAAAAGCCGCCCACCAGCATGTAACGCAGGCTCCGTGATGCCGGCGCTTTGATGTAGCGGTTCAGACAGATCAGAAGGGTCGCGCAGTTCAGGATCGTGAAGACGAGCAGATAAGCAAGCGTCCGCTGCCCCTTGAGAACCTCGATCAGATACCCGATGATGAGGATCGCGATGATACCCGCCCATCCCAGGCAGATATCGCGGTTGATCCGCTCATCCAGGTTTTCCAGTTGTTTTCCCTTAAAATCCATCCGGGCTCCTTCGCGATAAAAACGGGCTTATTATATCACGGAACCGCCCGGTTGACCATAGGCAGTTTCAGACATTGATCTCCGCCTCCATCCCGAGATCCTGCTTATTGGCGGCAAGAACAGGGGCGATCTCCTCCGCGAGGAAACGCTCCACCTGATGGATGGAAGCGCCCACGTATTTCGCGGGATCCAGATTTTTCTTCAGCTGCTCCTCATCCTGATGGAACTTGTCATTCGCCGCGATCCGGGAGAGCAGATCGTTGTCGCCGCCCTCCTCCTTAACGACCCGGCCGGCTTCCATGGACAGACGCCGGATCTCCTCATGCAGCTCCTGTCTGTCTCCGCCCGCTTCCACTTCGTCCATGAGGATATTTTCGGTCGCCATAAAGGGGAGCTCGGACAGCAGCCTCTTCTCGATGACTCTGGGATAGACCACGAGTCCGGAGGTGACATTGATGCACAGATCGAGGATCCCGTCCGTTGCAAGAAACGCCTCGGCTACGGAGATCCGCTTGTTGGCGGAATCGTCCAGCGTGCGCTCGAACCACTGGGAAGAGGCGGTGAGTGCCGGATTCAGGGAATCCGCGATGACATAGCGGGCCAGGGAGCAGATCCTCTCGCTCCGCATGGGGTTGCGCTTATAGGCCATGGCGGAGGATCCGATCTGGCTCTTCTCAAAGGGCTCCTCGACCTCCTTTAGATGCTGCAGGAGCCGGATATCCGTTGCCATCTTGGAAGCCGTGACAGCGATGCCCGTGAGCACATTCATGACCCGGATGTCCTGCTTGCGGGTATAGGTCTGTCCGGACACGGCCACGCACCCGGAGAAGCCCATCTTCTCCGCGATCATCGGATCCAGCCGGTCCACCCGCTCCAGATCCCCGTGGAAGAGTTCCAGGAAGGATGCCTGCGTGCCGGTGGTCCCCTTGGAACCCAGCAGTTTCAGAGACTCCAGTACGGTATCCAGATCCTCCAGATCAAACAGGTAATCCTGCAGCCACAGGCAGGCCCTCTTCCCGACCGTGGTGGGCTGGGCCGGCTGGAAATGTGTGAACCCTAGGGTCGGCAATGCCTTGTACTGCTCCGCAAACCGCGACAGGGCATCGATCACATTGAGGAGTTTCTTTCTGAGCAGGCGCAGCCCGTCGCGCATGATGATGACATCCGTATTATCCCCGACATAGCAGGAGGTGGCGCCCAGATGGATGATCCCCTTCGCATTCGGACACTGCACACCGTAGGCGTACACATGACTCATCACGTCATGGCGCACTTCCTTTTCCCTGGCCTTTGCGACATCATAGTTGATATCCTCGGCATGGCTCTTCAGTTCCGCGATCTGCTCCTCCGTGACGGGCAGCCCCAGCTCGCGTTCCGTCTCTGCAAGCGCGATCCACAGCTTCCGCCAGGTGCGGAATTTATGATCGGGGGAGAAGATATACTGCATCTCCCTGCTTGCATAGCGTTCCGATAACGGGCTCTGATAACGATCTGTAGACATCCTTAATCCCTCCTTGCAACCATGTCCAGTATCTCATCCGCGTATTCCGGATAATCCCTCGCGAGGCGCTCGATCTCCTCCCTGGCTCTGCCTTTGACGCGGGTCTCATTGTAATCCATCCGCTCTCTGAGCGACTGACGCTGCTGATTGAGATGATGTCTGATCTCCACCTCTTCCCGCGGATCCGCCAGTCCCGAGAGCTGCTTCATCCACACCTCCGGATACTGCAGTCTGAAGTTCCTGAGCATCTGCAGCAGGTCACGCTGCGCCTCCATCATGGTCCTTTCGGAGCCGCGCAGTTTTGCGCGGTCCTCCTTTTCCTTCTCGTAGAGTTCCAGCTGGTGCTTCAGCTCCTCCGAGTTTTTCACATTGTACTTCAGGATCATATAGTTGAGCAGGTTCTGATTGTTGACATACCGGATCTTCACCGTATTCTGCAGGAGGATCAGCCGCGAGATCCCGCTGACGGCATTCTTCCGCTCTCCCGAGGCATTCTGCCCGCGCACATACAGCACCGTGACGGAGAGCGCCGCAAACAGAAAGGTAAGCATATAACCGTAGGTCACATTGAGTTTCAGGAGTTTTCCCAGCACAAACAGCAGGATCACCACCGCGGCCATGCAGATCGCGGTAAAGATCATAAGCACCTGAGAAGTGGATACGGTCCGTTCGATCTCGTCCAGACGGTAATCATAGGCCTGACGCTCATTATCGAGCCGTTTCAGATCATTGGTCACCTTTTTGCGGAACTGTTCCGCTTCAGCCATCCGGTCGATCGTCTCCTGCGCTTTCGGCGCAAGTTCCTGCATCCGCTCGAAATCCGCCTGTGCCATCCGCACATCGCTGGAGTAATACTGATCCCTGCCTCTGCCGGCGTCCAGGATCTTCTGCGCCAGCTTCGCGATCTGTTCCCGCTGATCCTTCGGCAGGGCATCGATCTCCTCGAGATCGCGCAGATATCCGGTGACCGTCCGGTACTCATACTCGAGATTGTCCATCTCGATCTGCGCTTCCTTGATCTGCTGGAGGCAGGCGCCGACGAATTCCCGTCTTTCCGCGGGATCGTCCATGTTCATGGAATCCCGGCTGTAAACGATCTCGTCCCACTTGCCGGCTTCTCCGTGCGCGGGGCGGACCTTTTTCTTCACCCTGCGTTTCTGCGGAGCGCGCATCTCTCCGGCTTCCCGGACGGCATCCTCCGCATAACCGCGTTCACGGGATACACGGCGGACACCTTTCCTGCCGGCGCGTTTCTTTTTGAACGCGGCACTCATCCGAGCGCCCTCTTAAACAGGCGCAGCATCTCCGCTTCGGCGCCTGCCGTTTCCTCATCAAACTGCCGGAGATTGCCGGTATCCAGATATACCTGCATCGTGTTGATCTGATGATTGTCCGGCCCGGCCGCAAACAGATCCAGTGTTTCTCCCACCCTGCTCTCCAGTGTCAGGGATTCCGGGGAGAGCTCCGGCCTGCTGCCGATCACGTTGATATACTCTTCCTCGCTCATGGAAAGCCTGAGCGCGGCCAGATAGGCTTCCTTGACCTGCGTGTCGCCGGACAGTTCGTAAGCCCTGCGCATGCAGGAGGCCGCCGCGTCATACCGGAACATCCGCGCACAGATGACCCCTTCATCATAACTGAGCCTGGCGAGCACCACGGGGGACTGATCCTTCCTGTCAAAAGCCATGATCCTGTCCCTTGCTTCACGCAGACGCATCTCCCGGATCAGATATTCAATGATCTTGAGTTTCTTCTCCGCACCGTTCCTGGAGTCGCCCGTTCTCAGCACCTCTTCGATCCGCGCGATCTCTTCATCGGGATACAGGCGGATATACTCCAGAACGGTTCCCCCGAACGCCGCGGGAGAACATTTCTTGCGGATCAGCTCCGAGAGTTTGTCCGCAAGCGGGTCCAGGAGGCATTCTTCCTTGAGCCAGCTGCACAGTTCCGGCGTAAACGCCTCCATGGTCAGCAGATAGTCATTCTTCGCGATGAAGTAGCACAGTTCCTCCGCAGAGTAGATCCGTGCCTCCAGAAAGCGGAAGGGGAACGGTCTCTGGGCAAGACGCCCCGTGCACAGAATCGGCGGCGTGACCACGCTCTCATCAAACGTACCGGCGGGTGCCGCGGCATCATCATCCAGCGCGATAAAGCGCTCCCAATGTCCGTCCCCCGCGGGATAAAATGCGCCAAACCCCAGATCCACCACGGACAGACGGACTCTGTCCACGGAAAACATGGAGACGGTCAGGTTCACTCTCGTGGCGCGGCGCTCCCGCCCGGAACAGTGTCCGATGCCGTCAAGCTCCAGGATCTCCGTACGGGTTCGCCCGGACGCCAGCGGCGTGATCTCGAGCGCGATGATCTCATCCCTGTCCAGGATCAGATCCATGGAGGCTCCTGCCGAATACCAGCTGCTGCCCGCGTCGATCAGTGCATGGTAATGCAGTTCTCCCTGCTTTCTGCAGCGGATCCCCACATTGGCCATGATCTTGTCCGGTCCGAGGAACAGGATCTTCGCTCCCTCTTCCTCCGATACCGGCTGTTTCTGCAGTCCCATGACAGCGCCCTTGCTGAACAGGTTGTTCCCCAGGAACACTCTCCTGCCTCTGCAGATATGCGCGAGGGAATCTTTCATCCACTCCTCGTCAAAGCCCTCCCCCAGCAGGAACACCGAGGAGACATCATGTCCTTCCAGATATCTGTCCGCGACTGTCATAAAAGCGGCATCCCGTGCGGGCGGCGCGGGGAGCGCCTCCTCTTCCGTGCGCAGTGCGGAGGCCACAAAAGGCCTTGTATGCTGGTTCACCGAATACCGGTAGCAGGCAAGGCTCTCCTGCCTGCACCAGAAGGCCAGCACCTCATGTCTGCGGACCTCCTCCGGCTGCCCGCGCAGATATTCGTGCAGGCTCTCCCCGTGGGTGATCCATTTCACACAGGATGCTCCCTTCAGACTGTCTCTGAGCTCCGCCGTGATGATCTCCATCGCCCGGCTCAGGCCCTCATCCGGATCCTCCACCGTGATCATCAGGCTCTGCACGGGATGCAGTCCTTCTCCGGCACCCACGACCTCAGCCACCAGATGCTGGAGCAGTTTCTTGATATAGAGGACTACCAGCAGGGATCCCTGATACCGCTCACCGGCGACCGTCACCTGCCGTCCGGCTGCCGCCAACCCGAGCAGATCCCGGACAGCCTGCGCCCGGCCGTCAAGTCCGGCCTGCTTCGCTTCCCGGCCGAAGATCCACTGCCCGTCCGCCTGCCGCCTCGCCAGCACCAGCGGGAAATCATAGATCTCGGAATCCGGCACACTCGAGAGGGTCTCCGGTTCGGCATCCGCCGAAAGCGCATAACTCACCTGCGCCGCTTCGCGATCCAACGCGATCCCGACGATAAAGCGCCCCGCACCGGCAGGTCTTTTCTCTTCGATCATCAGTGCCATCGTCTACTCCTCCGGCAACGGGAACAGCTTCCCGCTGAGGAACTCGTTCTTATACAGCGTATAGAGAGTCTCCCGGATCAGCGTCCTGTCGTTCTGCGTCTTCGCTTTGACCAGGCGCGCCGTGAGCGCATATCTGGTCTCGCCGTCTTCCACATCTTCTGCGAGATCCCTGGAGACGGTCCCGCCCGCAATCAGGCGCTCCGTGCCGTCGCGTTTTGCGGTGACATACCAGCAGGCCCGTTCGCCGGGGAACAGGATTACCCCGTGCGTATAGATCCCGGGATAGGGTTCCTTCATGCGGCAGGGCAGATACTCCGCCTCGCCGTCCTTTCTCACATAGATCGTCATGGGTGTCCCCGGCGTGCCGTTCTGCTGCACATAACGCATCCCGTCGGAGAGTGCCAGCGACGGAAGACGTCCCGCATAAGCGTTCAGGAACGGGAAAGCCGTCTCCGCCTCGGTGAGCATGGACAAAAACGCTTCCGTGACTTCAGGATCATCTTCCTTTGCGCCCGGTGACGCATGATATTTCAGATAATACAGCCTGCTCCCGGCCGGCAGTTCTTCGCCCGACAGATGGAGTGCCCGGACCCTGCCCGCCAGGAAGGGATCCGCAGGCGTACCGCCGTAGAGGCTCTCCGATGCCGCACGTTCGAGCCAGGCCCCCTCGATGGCGGAAGGACCGTCCCCGCGGACAAACTCACGAAACAGCTTGTCCTCTCCGCTCTCGTGCATCCCCGTGAAGATGAGCTGCGAGATCATCCGCGTCATGAGCGGCATGGCCTCCACGGAGAAGGAGCCGCAGGCGCGCCAGATCGCCATCTCCTCCCGGACCGGGCCCTGATAATTCCGGACCAGCTGTGTGAGGATCGACTCATCATACTTGCCCATGCGGAATGCCGCGGCAGCCAGCATGACGGAGGCCGCCGTCTCGGGGAAGTCCCCGCGGGCAGCCGCTCTGGAGCAGAGCCTGTATGCTGTTTTTTCTTCCACGCCGTCCAGGCCGAAGCGGTCGATCATGGCGAAAGCCTGATCGTAGATCCCGGAGAGGACCATGATCTCGAGAACCTCCATCCGGTCTCTGCCGGACATCCTCTCGGGATGGGAGTGCGGCAGATAGTCGGCCAGCTGCCGGATGAAATCATGATCATAGTAGAAACGGATGAGGGCCCGGGAGATCTCATTCCTGCTCTTCTCCTCCAGAACCTCCGATTCCGCCAGCCTCCGGTAGCGGTCCGCGTTGTCCGTATCGACTCTCAGACGGTCCGCCTCCGTGAGATAGAGATTGACATTGGCATTGCCCTCTCTGAGGAACGGCAGGACCTCGCTGTACATCTGCGGATCCATGTTCTTTGCGAGATTATCGTCATAGAGCTCCGCCGCCTTGCCGCCGGTGAGCTTGCGTTTTTCATGCACATAGCGGCGCCCGCGGTCATCCTCATAGAGCACCGCCGCATCCGTTCCGTAAAGAGGGAAGCGCGCGACACCGCCCATCACGGGATAGCAGCGTTCCGCGCAGAGTCTGCTGTATACGACGACGATCCGCCGGATCGAAGGATCCGGGATCCTGATCTGTGTCATGTGCAGCGCCTCAAAGAACCGCTCCGCGCTCACGGGATCGGCCGGCTGCAGCACGCAGAAATGTGCATACAGGATGCTCAGGTTCCTGTCGATACGCCCCTTCGCCATCTGCTCCGATACGAAGCGTTCCATCTGCGGGACATAGGTCCGGTACAGTTCCTGCTCCGATTCCCTGTGCGCGATGATATAACGGTACAGCAGCGCCGTTTTATCGAAGTCCAGTTCACACTTATAGGAGAAATACAGCAGCACCTGCCGCGGGATCTCCGGCACGTCCGCGCCGTCGGCCGGCATCGGGTGGGCGGACATGTAGTACTCATACAGCCTGGTGATCCTGCTGTCACGCAGCACCCCCTCCCGGTACCACAGGAAAGCTTCCTCATCCGTTCTGGCATCCTTGATGAGCAGGGAGCAGATCGCGTCAACGGCGCCGGATTCGCGGTCGGCTTCATAACAGGCCTTCAGGATCCGGTAGATCCTGGGACTGCCCTTCTTTTCCCGCAGGAGGAGCCACACGACCCGGTCGATGAGCTGCTTCGGATCGCCGCATGTCTCGCGGCAAATGCCAGCACATAGAGCGTGAACTCGTCAATTTTTTTGAGCAGGGAAGGATCTCTCCCCATCAGATCGACGGTCTCGATATAGAGAATGGGACTGCGGCAGCCATAGAGGAACTGCTCCTCATACAGCCGCATCCGGTGGGCATTGCCCGTGGTCCTGTCATCAAAAAGGAACTGCAGCAGCCATGCGATCCGCCAGTTGTCCGGATCCCTTGCGAGCATCCCGAGCAGGATCTCCTCCACGGCGCTGATCTTGATCTCCTCCCTGGAGAGCAGTGTCTCCAGATAGAGGAAATAGGCGCGCATCGTCTCTCCATAGGCACAGGTCTCCTCGACGCTGGTGCGGATCTTGTCCAGCACCCAGATGGCTTCATTCTCCCTTGATGCCGTGATGAGATAATGTGCGGTATAGAGCTGGAAACGGACATCGTCCGGCGCCAGACTGTTCATCGATGAGATGATCTTTCCTGTTTCGATGAGCCATTCTCTGGATCTCATCTTGCCCAGACGGTAGGCAACATATCCGCGGATCAGCTGCAGTTCCAGAGACTGCCGCTCCTTATGCTCGCTCTTCCTGACGGTGCTGCCGGGTTCGTCCGCGCGGTGCACGACGACCTCCGCCTCGATCCTCGTGTAGGCATTGTACAGGATGATCCGTCCCGTGTTCTTTCCGGCATGCAGCGCTTCATAGCGGATGACGACAGGCAGATTGCAGATATTTCCGAGGAAGTCCCGGTCCGCCAGATTCTCCCTGCGGATCTCGAGGAAATCCCCCTCGGTCCGTACGGTCAGATCGGTATATCCCCACCCGCGCCTCGTGATCCGGATGGTCTCCTCCGTATCCTCCGAGAGATTGTCCACGATGAGCTCCGTACGGTCGACCGTGTACTCGATGGGATCCTTTTTCCTGACGGCGATTAGGAATTCCTCCACACTGGCACCCTTGTCCGGCGACTGTTCGTCCGTCCCGGAAAGGCCCCGGTAGACAGGGATATGCTTCTTGTCCGCGCCGCTGAAGAGCTGCAGCATACGGGGAGAATAGAACAGCCGGGTGGCCTCGTCGAAATTGCGTCTTGCCAGAT
>JAFXTJ010000054.1 GCA_017535945.1 Lachnospiraceae bacterium | reverse complement strand
CACCGCGCTGGAGGCGGAGGTGCCGGAAGCCGGACAGGCGGTGATCGGTCTCAGAGTGGAGGCCCCGCCTGTATACGGCAGGATCAGGGATTTCCGGCTTTCGGAGCTGTGAGCGCCGCCCGAAAAGGCCGGCTGTGTGCTTTTGACGCTCTTATGAGGCCGTGGAAAATGCGGCTTTCAGGATGGACCTTTGCTGATCGGAGGGAATGGGATGTGTTATAACAATAACCCGCCGGAGAAGATGCAGCCCGTTCCCGGACCGGCCGTTTGTCCCAATTGCGGAGCAGAGATCGACCGGGACGCCGACAGATGCCCGTACTGCGGGTATATCAACAAGGAGGGCGCGGAGCGAAAATTCCGCACAGACCTCGAAACGATCCGTAAGGACATCGAGGAGACCAGGAAGGAACCTTCCCGGGCGCTGGTAAGGGGGGTGGCCGGAGGCACGAAGCTCGTCCTGGCGGTCTTCGCGATCCTGCTCGTGATCGCTGCCCTTGGGATCGCGGAACTCTTCCGGGAGACAAGGGATAAGCCGAAACTGTTTCTGACCGCCG
This sequence comes from Lachnospiraceae bacterium, assembly GCA_017535945.1. Classification (GTDB taxonomy): domain Bacteria; phylum Bacillota; class Clostridia; order Lachnospirales; family Lachnospiraceae; genus Butyrivibrio. The sequence continues at coordinate 4,443 of JAFXTJ010000054.1, read as the reverse complement.
AGGAGCAGGCGCATGCGTCGGCTTATGCCGCGGCGGCAGGCGAACAGCTGACGCAGGCCTATGAAGACGGCGATATCACCCGAATGGCGGAGATCTTTGACGAGGCTTATTCACAGGAGAGAGTGTCGCTCTGGGGAGTCCCCCATTATGAGGCGGGATATGCGGCGAGCTGTTACGGGAAGCTTAGCCGGATCCTCGCGGGCTGGCAGGATCGGAGTCTGACGGACCATGAGGCGGAGGAACTGACCTATATCTGCTTTTATTTCTATTACCGGGCGTACGGAGAGGACGGTGCGGCGCTCTTTGATCCGATCCGCGAAGAAGAGATCCTGCCCCTCATCACGGACCGACTCGGATATACCGGGGAGGACATGGAGTGCTTCCGCGATCTGGTCATGGAATCGCAGAGGGTTAACCGGTCCCGGGTCTTCAGAGAGACGTCAAAGTATTATAAAAACTACCATTAGATTCACGGCGGGATCACAGGATGAAGTGCAGATATTGCGGTAGCAATCTGGGGATGGACGATGCTGTCTGTCCGTACTGCGGCAGGGAGAATGAGCAGGGAGCCGGCCATCGGGCCCTGATGAGCGAAGCCCGCGATACGTATGACAGGACGAGGAAGGAGACCGTATACAAGGCAAGAACGGCCGGCAGGATCGGCAGACTGATCGTGATCGGGCTGATGCTTGCCGCAATCCTCACCCTGTGGATCGGGATCCGCAGGGATTCCGATATCGAAGCTCGTGAAAAGCAATACGAAAAGCGGATCGCCGGCGAGATCAGCCGGAACGGGGAAGCGGTGGCGGAAACGCTGCGGGAGATGGAGGAGAACCGGGAATACCTGGCAATGAACTGCTATATGCTTAACTACCGCCTGCGCAGCAATGAGGCATATCAGGATTACGCCAGAGTCTTCACGGCAGTGATCAGCTACGGGGCGATCTGCGACGATATCCTGAATATCCTCGGGGACTTTGACGGATACCAGGAGAAGACCGACCGTGACTGGTGTGAGGATGCGGCGGTCTATATCAGCGACTGGGACCGCTATGTCGGCGGCGCGTTCTGGCATGATCCGCCGGCTTCCCCGATGCACAAGGGGGAACACGGGGCGTTCCTCGTCGATATCAAAAAGGATACGCAGGACATGGTACAGGTGTATTTCGGCCTGACCGACGCGCAGGCGTCCGCCATGTGGGAGATGGATCCGGAATCTCTTGGAGCTCTCCTGTATGAGAGTTACAGAGCCACGGCACCGGAGGGATGAGAGGATGAAGCGGGAGAAGAAAGAAAAAGACCCGGTGATCCTGCTGCTGGACGGGATCATCCTCCTCCTGTTCTTTGTCCTGCTCGTGACGGCAGGGACCGCCGCTTTCTACAGGAAAATGGCGGATAAGCGCTCCTTCACACAGGATCCCGGCATGATCTCGTTTGAACTGCAAAAAGGAGACTATGCCGGATTGATCGAAGGAAAGTATTTTAACGAATTCAACAACGAGACGGAGTCGGTCTCCTATCATGCGCTGGCGGATTATGTCGAAGCCGCTTTTCTGTACCGGATCTACGATACCAAAGGCGATGCGGAACGGGCGGATGCGCAGCGGCTCCTGATGGAAGAGAGCCGGGCAGCGATGGGAGAACTGTCGATCTTTGCTGACAGGGCGGATGAAATGCTCGGGACCGGCGGAACCTGAAAGAAAGATCCGCAAGGCCGGCAAAAAAGCATTTGTGTTTTCCGTCAAAAGGTGTTATCCTTTGCATTGATTAAAAAAGAAAGGCGCGTAACAGCGTACGGGTGAGCCGATGAAGATTCGATGACAGATCAGGTAAACGCGAATGATAACCATGGCCTTAACAGGTCTGTTTGTGTATGCCGGATCCGATCATCGTACTCTTCAAAGAACCGTCAGGGATTGTTTTCTGTGCATCCGGCATGACCTTATCTTCTTATGTACGTGTGATCTGCTTCCGGTTGGGAGCAGATTTTTTTATTGCACCGACGAGGCCGTGGATGACTGACGGAGGTGATGGATATGGCACAGATACAGGTGAGAGATCTGACATTTTCCTATGAGGGAAGCGCCGATGAGGTGCTTCGGGATGTGAATTTTCATATCGACACGGATTGGAAACTCGGACTGATCGGCAGGAACGGGAAGGGCAAGACCACGCTGCTTAACCTGTTCATGGGCAGGTATGAACACCGCGGGAGTATCGAGTCCGGCACCCGTTTTGACTATTTCCCTTACCGGGTGGAGGAAGCGGACCGGGGAAAGAACGCGGCGGATCTGATCGAAGTGTGGAAGCCCGGCGTCGAGAACTGGCAGGTGCTGGTGCAGATGAATGAGCTGAAGACGGACCCGGAATGCCTGTACAGACCCTTTGAGACATTAAGCTACGGGGAGCGTACGAGGGTCATGCTGGCCGTGCTGTTCGCCGCGGACAATGAGTTTCTCTTGATCGATGAGCCGACGAATCATCTGGATACGGCGGCGCGCGGGATCGTGAAGGAGTATCTGGCGTCCAAGAAGGGCTTTGTCCTCGTATCGCATGACAGGGATCTGCTGGATGCGGTGTGCGATCATGTCCTGGTATTAAACCGCGCCACGATCGAAGTGCAGGCCGGCAACTTCTCCTCGTGGTGGGAGAACAAGGAACGGGCGGACGCCTTCCATAGGGCCGAAAACGAGAAGCACTTAAAGGAGATCGGGAAGCTCAAAAGCGCCGTCGACCGCAGCAGCCGCTGGGCGGAGAAGAACGAGAACACGAAGATCGGCTTCGATCCGATCAAAGAGCCAGAAAGGAATATCTCGACGAGATCCTACATCGGCGCCAAGACCAAGAAGATGCAGGCGCGGGTGAAGTCCTATGAGACGCGGATCGGACGGGAGATCGAGGAAAAGGAGGGACTCCTGAAGGACATCGAACGCGTGGATGACCTGAAGATCCGGCCGTTAACGTATCATAAGGACGTGCTGGTCCGCGCAAACGACCTGACGCTCAGGTACGCGGACGCGGAGCGGGAACTGTTCCGGAGCTTGAGATTTCAGATCCGGCAGGGCGACAGGATCGTCCTCGCGGGCGACAACGGGTGCGGCAAATCCAGCGTGATCCGCGCGATCCTCGACCGGGCGGGGACGGCCGGCGGACAGGATACGGATCTGCTCATTTCGGGGGATCTGGAGGTTGCCTCCGGCATGATCATCTCCTATGTGAACCAGGACACGTCGCATCTGACGGGGAGCCTGCGCGAGCTCTGCAGGAAGCGGGACCTCGACGAGAGTCTGCTCCTTGCCGTGCTGCGACGCCTTGATCTGCCGCGGGAGCAGTTTGTGAAGAACATGGAGGACTTTTCCGAGGGACAGCGCAAGAAGGTGCTTATCGCCGCGAGTCTCATCACGCCGGCGCATCTCTACATCTGGGACGAACCGCTCAATTACATCGATGTGTTCTCGCGGATGCAGATCGAGAAGCTGATCCTGCAATACGAGCCGACGATGCTTCTGGTGGAACATGACGTCCGCTTTCAGGAGCAGGTGGCCACGGAGTTGGTGCGTGTGACCGGATGATAGATTATTGATGGGAGATACTTAACAATTGAAACAAAATGGATAAAATAGGATAAGAAGAAAAAACTCATTGGGAGAGTGAGCAGCTGCGGAGGGATTGTTCATGAAGATCGTGATCCTGTCGGACACACACGGAGACAATCGGGTGATCGACCGCGTGATCGAAAAGGAAGCACCTTTCGATCACCTGATCCACTGCGGGGATGCAGAGGTGAGTCTCGATAAGTACGCCGCTGAAGATAACCCCTATCGGTTCCATGCCGTGCGCGGGAACTGCGACTACGGCGGGCTGCCCGATATCCTGAATGAACGGATCCTTTTCTACAATGTTCTGATCACGCACGGGCACAGGGAAAATGTCCGCTACGGGGTGCATGATCTTTTAGAGATCGGTCTGCGAAACCGGGCGGACATCATCCTGTTCGGCCATACGCATGTCCCGGAATTCGGCGAGGAAGGCGGGATCCTCTACATCAATCCGGGCAGCCTCACCTATCCGCGCGGAGAACGCCGCGAGAAGACCTACGCCGTGCTGACACTGACCGAGGATTATGACCGGGACGTGGTGATCCGGGTGCTGGCAGAGTAGATCGAAAACCGAAGCAGGGGAACGCATGAAATAAGAATAGGAGCCGCATGATCTGGATCTTACTCGTATTGTTCTACGGCATCGCCAAAGGTGTCCGGGATGCCGTGAAAAAGAAGGCGCTCACGAAGAATTCCGTGATGGAGGTGTTGTTTGTCTACACCTTTCTGGCCTTTCTTTTCTGTATCCCCGAGTTTCCGAAAGCCGTTACCGGGTTTCCGCCGAAATACTTCTTTCTCATCGCGATCAAGAGTTTCGTGATCTTCATCGCCTGGATCTGGTCGT
>JAFXTJ010000053.1 GCA_017535945.1 Lachnospiraceae bacterium | reverse complement strand
TAGACCGCATCCGCTTTGCCCGTTTGGGGGTCGGTCACGCGCTGTGCCTTGAGCGTGCCCGTCAGATTGATCGCCGGGTCCGGATGCTCATCGATGAAATGATAATGCAGGACGGGTGAATAGAACACCTCGTCATCATCGAACTGGGGAGTATAGGGATCCGAATCGGGATCAGTCGGATCATAATCGGGATCATACATATAGAAGTTGCTCACGATCTCGCCGCCGAGATCCAGCGTACCGCTGAAGGTGATGATATTGTTCCCCTCACCCATAAGTCCGATGCTGTCCGCGTAGATCTCGTCAGCGTAAGCCTTTGTACGAACATAATTCTCCGGATCAGGATCAATAATATAGTTGTTCGTATCATTAGGCTCGGGATCATAGCCCGCCGCATAGACACCGCCGATCACAGTGCGCTTCTTCGATACCACATCCTTGACCGTCGTGCCGGCAGAGAGAATGAGTTCGCCGGTGGCCGTGAGCTTCCCTGAGACCTCCGGGCCTGTGGGGATCCCGGCATCGAGATCCACTGATGTACGGATCCGTTCTCCGGTGATCGCGCCCTTGCATTCGGCATCGGGACGGATCACTACATCGCCCGAGCCGTTCACGATCAGATCCGCAGGGACATGAACCGTCAGATCTTCATCAGCCGGATCCGGGTCCTGACGGGTCATCGTACCAAAGATCAGATGGCCGTAATCATAGGCATTCTTGGCGACCGTCAGGGTCGTGGTCTTTTTTTCCACGCCGGTCCCGATGCGGTGGATCTTCACATAGGCCCACTTCTCGGCCTCCACGGACAGGCGGTTGCCGTTGGTCTTTAAAGAGACCTGCTTCCAGAGCTTCCACGCAGGGTCCGCCTGCATACCGGATATCGGCTCATCTTCCGGAGGATACTTATACCGCGCCTCGTCGCCGCTGTAGTACTCGAAATCCAGATCCGTCTCGCCGATGACATAGGTCTGCGCCTTGACGAGTTCGATGCGGTAAAGTCGCGCGGCCAGGACGTCCTCGTCCTCCGGATCATCATTATCCTGATTCGTGCGATCCTCCCAGATTGCCTTCCTGGCTTCCGCGAGGGTATTGTAGCCGGTGTCCTTCTCAAGGGTATCCTCATCAACCTCCAGCTCCGCCATGAAGTCCTCATGCCAAACCGGCTCGTCATAGATATCCTTGACCAGCTGTCCGTCTACGTCATATTTATAGGGGTCAATCGCGCCACCGCCTTCTTCGAGGAGGTCAACATAATACACATGGATCGGCCGTGTCACGACAGCGGCGCCGAGCAGCTCCGCGTCCTCGGAGGTCGTGACCGTCAGGCCCTCTTCCTCCGCAGCGGTCTCCTCTTCCGCAGGATCCGTGGCATCGACATCCTCCGCAGGATCCGCATCCCCGTCCGCGGGCTTCGTCTCCTCCGCTGGATCGTTCTCTCCGTCCGCGGGATCCGTGCCGTCCGCAGGCTCCGTAAGCTCCGTCCCCGGTGTCGTGCCGTCCGCGGGTTCCGTGACCGTTTCCGCAGGCTCCGCCGGATCCGTGACGGTCTCACCGTCCGTATCCCCGGGCTCGGTCACTGTCCCATTCCCCGTGAGCGTGCTTTCCTGCCCGACGACCGTCACCTGCCCGACAGGCTCCGCCGTTCCTCTCCCGGCTGCCATCACGGCATCCGTATTTCCCAGGAACATCGCCGCCGCGAGCAGTACCGCCAGCACCTTCTTCCCCTGCAGATTCTTCCTCATATCGATTCCTTTCGCAAAACAACCGTAGACCAGCATCGCCGGCCCAGTTACAAAACCCCGTCGTATAAAATAGCAAATGTTATTATATCATACCACAAGCCGCGTAAAATGCAAACTTGTCGTATGTTTGTGTATAACATATCGGCAATCAATCGTCAAGACATTAGCGGAATTTCGAAGAAAATGGACGAATGTCGAATGTCGAGAATGGCCGAACCAACGAAAATGGTATATTAGGCCGCTTTCGTTGGTTGGGGATGTGGTGAGCCGGGGCTGCGACCCCCTCTTACGCTGTGGCAAAACCAACGAAAACATAGATTTGTCGCGCTTGCGTGGGTTGGCGCCGTCACAATTGCCGCCGCGCGGGAGCAGAATAGGCGATTGCCTATACCTGCATTCGCGGGTTGTTGGCGTTTTCGTTGGTTGTGCCAGGCTGAGCCGGGGCTGCGACCCCCCTCTTACGCTATGGCCAAACCAACGAAAATGGTATATTAGGCCGTTTCGTTGGTTGAGGCCGGCATGAGCCAGGATTGCCGCAGCCATCCACTATGCAGAAAGGCAGACGAAACCCAAGAAAGAAACCGCCGCGGTCACCCGCGGCGGTCTCGCATGCTTCTGTCTGTCAAACCGGCCTCACGGCTGCGCCGGTCGCAGATTTCCGGCGTACAGCCCGTCCTTGTAGGTATACCAGTTGTAGCGGTTGCCGCCGTCGCCGGCACGCAGGATGAGGTGCTCCGGATAGTTCGTAACAGTACCGGCCCCGGTAAAGATGCACAGATCCGCCGGAACGGTCGCTGCCGTCTCCGGTCCGATCCAGATCTCCGTTGCGGAATCTTCCGTAAAATCCTCGTGGACAAACCGGCTGTCCCCGTATTCCTTACGGCCCTTAAAGACCATCGGCGCCGAAGGATCGCGCTTCTGCAGGATGCCGGGTACGGCTTCCGTGCTTATCCAATAGTGGTTGTTGTCATCTCTGGGGTTCTCAAATTTACTCTCTCCATGCTGCAGGACCACTCCGAGGGTAAGCGCTTTGCTCCCCGCAAGGGTAAAGACCGGCGATTCATCACAGCTAATCTCATGGGGATCCCCATAAGATCCCCCTCCGATCCCCGCGCCGGGATTCCAGTCATGTTGAAGCGTCCTGTTCGCCTCCCCGAACTCCAGCGTGTTCATCGCGGCACTGCCCTGCGCGATGAGCTGTGTATTCGCCTGCAGGCTGACATCGCTGTTCAGATTGCCGGACACCGTCATGACCAGGCGCTTCGCCGCCTCCTCCTTCGACACGGCATTCTCCAGGACGAGCCGTCCCTTGCCGGCCGTCGCCGTCACATTGCCGATCGTGGACCAGTTGCGCTGCGTGCAGACACCATCGTTATACGCATATTCGCCGACCGTATGGCCACTGCAGGAAACTCCCCGGAAGGTCAGACTGAATGCGCCCAGTGTGTAAGCCGCAGGCGTCGGGTGTTCGACCTTCTGACCTTTCTCGGTGACGCTCTTCACCGACAGGAGATCGACCGTATCCGTAAACACCGTATCACCCTTCAAGGTGACCCCGCCGGTGAACTTCAGTGCCACCGGATCCGGCGTCCCGTTCCCGTCCGCATCCATACCCGAGGATAAGGTCAGCGTCTGTGCCTTGGCCGGAAGCGCCAGGGCCGCGAGTGCCGTTTTCTGCGCGTTCTCGATGCGCACGTTCTTAAGCAGCCGGACCTCCTGATCCTCATAGGCCAGCTTCACACCCTTATTCAGTGCGGGGATGCCGTCCGCGAGCCGTACCGTGGCAGCGCGCGTATCCACCTCCTTCAGGGCCTCCGTCACCGACAGGAAATCGGACTTCGAGCGGATCCTGTCGCCGGTCAGTTCGGTGCCGTCCGACTTCACATACGCACCGTCCGCGTCCACACAGCTCTCCGTGGAATAAAGCTCCGCCTCGGCTTCCGCCCGCTTCCCTTCGTCCGTGATGATATTCTTTCCGCTCTTGTAGACGAACATGTTTTCTTCAGAAGTCAACGCTTCATTCGGACGGAACCAGCTGTCCGGGACCTTTGCTGCGGTCACAAGAACGGACCCGTTAGCGACGTTTCCTCCTCCGATCAGGATCGGCGCGGACTTCTCATCTGCCACTCCCGCGAAATCCGGATTACTGCAACGGACGGTTCCGTTGATCGTGATCTTATAGACTGCAGGGGTCTTGATCTGCCCGTTCTGCATAACTGCATCCGCGTATCCGGCACAAAGCACGCTTTGCGGAATCTCCGCGGTGAGGACCACGTCATTCAGAGAGATCGTCTCCTGCGCGGTGAGACGGGAAGGTGCGGTCCGGGTTCCGGCCTGGGTGAGCGTCCCCTTGACGGTGATATTGCCATTGCCGAACGTTGTTTCGAGGTGGCTTCCTTCGTTCAGGGTCGCCGCGCCGCTGACCGTGATGTCTCTGGTGCACGTAAGCAACGCATTCTCTTGCAGCTCCAGCTGTCCCACCGAAACCTCCGTCGCGTACAGCTTCATCCCCTCATACACGCCTTCTTCCTCATTGTGCTGCGTGCGGACGATCAGCTTGCCGGTGCCGCTGACTTTGCCGACCATGTTATACAGAGGCATCTTCGATGTCGTCCACCAATCCAGCGTCCAGGCGCCCAGATTGACCGCATAGGGCTGCTCGGCGTACGGATGCTCGCCTCTGCCTACCTTCTTCATGTAGACGAGCTCCGTATTCCGGATCATGGTGTTACAGGTCAGCGCAAAGGTCCCTCCGGTAAAGGCGATGGCATGGTTCTGCCCGGAGATCAGCAGGGACTTGATTGCCTTGGGCAGCGCCACCTTGGCTGCCGGAGTGCCAACGACTTCCGCAACCTTGATGTTGTTCGCGTTTGTTTTGTCCAGTTTGAGATTGATATCCTGCAGCAGGGTGTAGGTCGCGTTCGACGCATATTTCCCATCGACCTTGTCGCCGTACTTGTCCACCTCTTTGGCCGCCTCGTCCAGAGAGGCAAAACACCCCAGATGGCGGATCGTAGAGGTCTGTCCGTCGGGATTTGGCGTGCTTAAGATCACCTGCACCACCGGAGCGACCGTAGTCAGGAAGAGGTTGCCGCCCTGCTTGTAGAGGACCTGCCTGCCGTCCTCAACTCCCCAAATCCCCATAGCGTCCTCGCCCTTGATATCATCGGTGTCATCTGCAGGGGTTGCGTAACGAGCCTTCCCCAACCGCACACTGACTCTCCCGGCCGGGACTTTGGGCATCTCGGCCAGACGGTTGGCGGGGATGAGCTTTGCCGCATCCTGAGCTACCAGATTGTAATTGTATTCATCAATGACTGCCTGCTGCACGGGAGTCGGATCATTTCCGCCGATCTTCGCCTCCCGGTCTGCAAGGAGATACCAGCCCTCGGGATACCCTTCTTCCGCTTTCTGCCAGATCTGCGGCACCAGCACGAGATTCTCGATCGTGCTCTCACCCGTGAACTTCAGATTGGAGACCGGCGGCTTGTTCGCGGCAGACTTTTTAAGCCGGTAGCGGATCATCAGCTCTTTCTTACTATACGGATCATAAACATTGTCTGCGGCCACATTCCCCAGAGTGATCTTCTTCGCCGGATCGGTGCCCTCCAGGGTCGCTTTCCCGGTAACCGTAACAGTGTTTTTTACCGTGATCTCGCCGGCCGTACTGAGAAATGCCCCCTTATTAAGGATCAGATCCGTCAGGCTGACCGCTCCGGCATTCTCAAACACCGTATCTTCTGCCAAACGCAGGGTCGTGAGATTGACCGTACCGGTACCGATGACCCGGTCATAGGAGTCGATGTCTATCCCGCTGCCCTTGATGCCGCTTACCTTAAGCTGTTTTTCTCCGTTCTCACCGGTCATATTGTAGACATCGGACCGAAGGATCAGCTTATACTTCACACCGGCGACAGCCGTCCCGGCATCCAGCGCGATTCCGTCGTCATTCACCGTGAAATCCGTTCCGTCGCCGCCTGCTTTACCCGTACCGCTTCTCAGGATCAAATCCTCAAGCAGTGTCGGGCATTTCGCCGTAAGCCCGCCGCTGAACTTCAGACAGGCCGTATTATCATCCGTCCCTTTGATCGTTACCCCGGCCGCCTTGGCGGGCAGGACCAATGCGCCAAAGGTCGCTCCGTTGCTGCCCGGCTTGCCGGTGAGAAGTTCCTCCCCATTGGCAAGTTCCATGGTGTAGCGGTAATCCGTACGGCCGGTATTGTCTATGATCTGCACCGCCTCGTAGAAGGACTTCGCATAGACATTCATTACGGGCTTGTCATTCGGATCCACGGCAGTGACAAGAACCTTCATATCATTCTTGTTCCCGTTTACCACATACATGGCAGGGGTCTTATAGGAGACGACCTCAAAATCGGGATTCAGGGAGTCGCGGTACGGGAATGCACGGACCGCAGCGGCATCCGCCACCGGACCGTAGAGGAGCGGTTTGTCCTTGTAGTCGTTATCTGCGATCAGATCGTCCGTGAGGTCATCGCCGGCCTTTTTATCCGTCCCCGTTGCTCCCTCTTTGATGAGTTTCACCGGCAGATACGCATAATCCCACACGATCTCTCCGGATACCCTGATCGTGCTGTTGCCGTTCCTGTCCCGTTTGCCGGCCAGCCATACTAAGTCCTTAGCTGCATTCGTCAGATCGATCCGCGCGATCTGCAGATCGCCGTATGAGGTGAAGGATGCATTACTACCATATATCAGTGCCCCGATCTCGTTCTTTCCGCGCGTGAGCACCGCAGCATCATCCACTTCCACGTCGGGCGCACCGGCAAAACCGGTCGTCATGGTGAGTAGGACATGATCCAACACCACCCTCGTGGCATTGTTCTTCCCTGCAGCCGCCTTCACCCCGGTGATCTTACCGATCGAGCAGCCGTCCGCAACGAGCGAGACCGGAGCGGCTTCCGTGGAGACGAACACCAGTGCGGAATTCTGCTCCCCGGTATTCAGTCCCACCGTCATGTCAAAGCTGCCGGCATCATCCGATGTACCCGTCTTGCACGGACGGAAGCTCACCCCGTTGAAGCCGATCTGTCCGTATCCGGAGACCTTGCCGTTGAACCAGAGCGTGACCGGCGAATATTTGTAGATCGGTTCGAAAGTATATCCGTTTACACCATCTTGCGTTTTTTCTCCGGTGACCGTTACGCCGGCCGCCTTATCTTTGGCGGGCAGGGTGAGTGCGGAATGCTTATTGGCATCCGTGAGATCAAGATCCGTCACGGTTCTGACGCCCACAGAGAGGAAACCGGGTTCGATCTCATAGGTCTTCGTACGATCCCCGAGGGCGTTGATCTCCTTCACCGCGCTGTTATAGTCAAGATAGCAGGAATTGTAGGTATCCGTTCCGGCTCTGGTCAGCTTTGCGAGCGCCGGTCGGATCACGGCACGGGCCTTCCCCTCGGCTTCCGTTCCGCCGTCCTCCCGGACATCCGCCAGATACAGCATACTCCCCGCCTTGACCGGGAGGTAATCCGTGCTGTCGATGCCGCATCCATCATTCCCGAGGAGGAGTCTCACACTCCCCGAGGGGTTGGTCCCGATATCCGCGATCTGATAGGCCGCGGTGGTGAGCGCTTTATTCGCATTCTTCGGATCAAGCCTGAGCGTCAGATCTCCGGGAGTCAGAGGATTTTCTCCTGTGGGCAGCAATTCCAGCTCCAACGGCAGATCACGGGAATGCAGTACGATCCCGCCCTTGACCGTGAAATTGGGTTTCGACTTGCCGGGAGCCGGGAACGCGATGCGGGCGACATGTTCTCCGCTGTCTGTATCGCAATCTTTGTCCACATCGATCGCGCCGTTGACCGTGACCGTGCCTTGATCCACTCGGATCAGGGAATCCGTGCCCAGATCCAGCGTCTCCGCCGTCAGGGAGCCGTTCGGGATCCGGAGCTGCGCCCCCCCGGGCAGATAGATCTCGCCGGACAAACCTCTCTGTCCCTGGCGGTCGGCCGTCTTCTTAACCGTAACGGAACCGTTACACACCGTGATCGTCTTGTCTGCTTTCGTCCTCAGCTCGCCTATTGTCAACGATCCGTCCTCGATCGTAAGAGCAGAGTCCGCAACCACTTCTCCGCAGCTGATCCCCTTTTCGATGAGGAGACCATCGCACTCATCGATCCATACACTCGTTTCCATCGTACCGGTGATCGAGCCGATCCGCCCGGTAACATGGTGCAACCAGGTCTGGAAGCTCGGGCGGAGCTGGAGCTGCGCGGCGTGATTCTCCACGCCGGGGCCGGAATACGGTTCCAGCCGCACATCGGTAAAGGTCACGCCCTGCCGCACAAACAGATTGCCGCTGAAGCAGAGGACGTGCGGCTGGATACCGTCAACGTCCGGATCCGCATCCACGCTTCGGATCTCCAGATGGTTTGTATAATACGGGAAATCCACCGGACCGGGTGTGTAGGTATAGACTCCAGTAGTCTCGTCCTTGCTGCAATTGTAGTCCTTCAGGAGCAGGATGATATACTGGCTCATGAAAGACTCCAGATCCTTGCGCGCGTCGATGACCGCGTTGATCTCCTTAAACGTGCGGTACGCGCCGATGAGCTGCTCGTCGTAAACCCCCGGAGTGTCCTCCCACTTCAGGAGCAGCAGCGTCAGATCCGCGCCGGAGCGCACCACGAAATCCTTATTCTCGCGGGAGAGGAGCCAGGTGTTGGCTATGTCGCTGTAAGGCTCTATCTGCTTCGGATTCTCCTGGTTCTCATCGTCCAGATCTGTTTCCCCCCCGTGCAGAAGTCTCTTCGCATCCAGTTTTTCCGCACCGGCTACACAACCCGCAAACGGCACAAAATCATCCCTTGCGGCATTCGTCACCGCGAGGAGCCTGCGGTAGGCATCCGAATATGCATCTCCGCATAGGAGATTTGCCGAATCATAGATCCCCGTCTGCGCGTCTTTTCCAAGCACCCGCACCGCGATCGGCAGGGCATCCGCATCGACACGGTTCACCGCGGCGGTGATATTCAGCTGTGCGCCGCCGGTGGCATCCGGGCCCTGCCCCTTAAAGCGCTGCGCGGTCGTGAGAGTCGCCATAGAGGTATCCGGATTGTTTTTATCCGCCTGCGTGCGGTTAAAGAGCGTTCCGGTGATGTTGTAGGCCTCCAGCGCCGCCACCTCGGAGCTGCTGCCCAGACGCAGCGTCGTGAGGTTCAGCGATCCCTCCGTGATGAACCGCGCCCCGTCGACCATGAGATCGGCGAGCTTTACGGTGCCCTTCGTCGCCGCGCGGTCCATGACGTACATGGTATTGTCCTTGAGGCTCATCGACGCGATATTGTTAAAGGCCGGGGACTTCGCCGCAGACTCGCCGGCTACGACAAAGCTCTCCGCCGCTTCCAGGCTGTCGTCTCTGTCCCCGTAGAGCGTGACGGCGGCGAAATTCTGGAAGCCGCCTTCCACATAGCCCATGATCCATCCGGAATCCGGATCATCGTCGTAGAGTGAAAATCCAACCTCCGGTTGGTAGAGGGCCTTTGTCTCATCGTTTTCTTTCAGTTTGCTCGCGAGGAAGCCGGCCGGATCCATCCCTTCCGCGCCGGCCGCCGCGATAAGACGCGCACCTTCCTCCAGGGTAAAGCCCGCCTTGTTGCCGCCGTCAAAGATCACCGGCGTGTTAAAGGTCACCGCATGCCGGATTGTCAACGCCCCGGCAGAGACCGTGACCTTGGCGGTGGTCGTCGCGGGCTGACCGGCCGTGTTGTTCCAGCGGACGATGCTTACGGAATCCAGCGTCAGCGGATAGGTCGTCTTGATGTCTCCGCTCGTGTAAACGGTAGCCGGGGTGCTGTCGTCATTCCCCTCGATCGTCAGTCCCGCGAGATTCGTGGGGAATTTCAGCGCCGGATAGGTCGCTTTACCATCTTTTACAACTGCCGGCGTGACCGTATTGTTGTATGTACCGGACGCAGAATTATCCGTACAGGCGTATTCCGCATTGATCCGCACGGTATAGACCGCCGTCTTGTCCTTTCTCGCATCGATGGCGGCGAAGGCCTCCTGCAAGGTACTGTATTCCTCATGCTTCCCCGTCCCCTCCGGCATGAGGGCGACCGCCGGCCCCGGACCATCGACGACCAGCGCACTCTCCCCCCAATAATATCTGCTCAGATAGAAGCGCGCTTCGGGATCATCCTTCGGATTCTGAAATTCCCTGAACAGGACCGCCGTATCTGCCAACGTGGTATTCAGACACTTCGCATCGTCGATGTCCTCTACCAGTCCGATCCCGTGATCGACAACGATGTTCAGCTGTTCCGCATAGGCGGCGTAATCGTATCCGTCCGCCAGGGCTTCATTGACGATCACCAGGGCGTTCACGGGGTACTTCGCATCCTTTGATTCGGACCAGGCATCCCCTGCCTTAAAGGCGCGGTATGCCCACTTCACATCCTCTCTGTGTGTCAGCTTGTTGCAGGCGATCTCCCCTTCTCCATCTTCGGTGGCAAGGACACGGATGCCCGACGACAGGGTGAGACTCCCCTCCATCGTGCCGTCCTCGGGTTTTCTGCCGTAGCGCAGTTCGTTGCCGGGACACACTGAGACGAGAGCTCCGCCGATGGTGATCCCGGTCGCGCCGCTTAAGATGGATCCGGGCTCCGTCCCCTCCGGCAGCTCGCTGTTACTGCCCATCACGACCCGGCCGTCCACGGTGACGGATCCGGTGTAGGACCGGACGAGAGCATTCCCGGAGAGGGCGAGATCCCCCGCCACATAGATATCGCCGGTCTGTGCATACACCCGGCGGCTGCCGTCGATGGCTGCGTCGCCCTTTACCGTGACAGCCCCCTCCGGGACGCGTAGGTTCAAGACCTCACCGGCGGTACTGCCTTCGGCATCGAGCTTCAGATTCGCTATCAGGTCGCCGGTGATCAGTTCACCGCTGACATAGTCCAGTTCTCCCACCCTCACCGGGCTGTATCTTCCGGCCATCTGGTCCCTGCCGCCGCCCACCGCGTTGGTGAGGATCGTGAACCCCGAGACCTGCACATCCACCAGGAGCGTGCCCACATCGGTCAGCCCGTGAACAAACCGGAGGCTTAAGCCCTGATTCTGTTCCTGCAGCGACTGAAACCAGGAATAGCCGCTATTATTGTTTTTCGCGGCGTAGACATAGACCCCGCCCGCAGCGGCCTGTGTCGCATCGTTGTCATCGACCGTGCCGTCACCCTCGACGGAACCGATCACGCCACCCGTCCAGTTTAAGATCAGATCGTTGTCGTTGATGGCGATCGTCCCCTCCGGCGCATTCAGTTTCATGCGCCGAAACTGTGTCCGGGGGCTGTTAAGGGTCATGGTGCCGCCAAAGCTCAGGGTGATCCCGTCAGTCTCACCGGCCAGGATCAGGTCGTGCGCCCTGACCGGCATGGCAGGGTCTTCCTTCAGGTCCTGATCCCCGTTGATCATGATCGTGTAGGAGGGATAGTCCGTCCCCGCAGAGAGTCCGGTCAAAGCACCGCCTTCATCATAGACGGGTGTCAGGGTGGGGATCATGCCGTTCTCATCCAGGAGACAGACATACTCATCACCGTCTTTATAGGTGAATATCGAAGGTTCAGGATCCTCGATGAATGCCGCGACCTCCGACCATCTGTCGAATCCCCCTATGTAGCTGGGGGTGCCGTTTACGCTGTCCGTTTCATTCCTGCCGGTCGTCATATCGAATCCCGTCGGAGCATCGATACTCCCTTCGATCTTATACACCTGACGGTACAGCCGGAAAGAAGGGTCCTCGTCCCACCCCATCGGCGTGAAGATCATCGTGTTGTCTGACTTCCTGTACACAACACCGTCTACACTGTAAAAAGCCTCGTTGCCCTCTTCTACATAGACCGCCCGGAGGCCATCGCATTCATGAAAGGAGCTGCTTTGCCCACCCCATATAACAGAGGTACAGGATCGCGGGATCGTGATGGTCGTAAGGCTCCCACAATATTCGAAAGCATAGTCACCGATGGTCTCCAGACGGCTGCCCGCCCCAAAGCGCACGGTTTTCATAATACATCCCGCAAACGCTTCCGTGCCGATGGATCTCACAGAGGCGGGAAGAGCGATGCTCTGTAACGAATCACATTGAAAAAAACAGTAATCCGGGATCCCGGAAAGGACCGTATTGCCGGGCTCGAAGGTGCAGGTTGTCAGACTCACGCAATTCTCGAACGCGTCCTGCCCGATCGTTGCCACACCGGCCGGGATGGTGATCTCCCCCAGCGAATAACAGTTACAAAATGCAAATTCTCCGATGGATCCGCAGGAAGAAGGAATGGAGCAGGTCGCCATGGCAGAACAGCCATAAAAAGCATACGCACCGATCCTCGTGATCCCTTCTCCCAAAGAAACCGCCTTAATCTGAGCAGCATACCCCAACCAGGGCCTCGGGGCGTCGTCAGAATCAGGATCGTGATCATTGATATTTCCGTTGCCGGTAATGCTCAGGACACCCTCATCACTGAGGGTCCAGGACAGGGATCCATCCGTGCCGCTTGCCAGCGTTTCCGTCAGCCGCTCGGGGTCTTCGTCATCGGTGACGGGCAGAAGGGCGTCCTCCCCTGCCAAGGCCTCCGGATCGGTGAGTTCCGCAGGATTGGCTTCCGGAAGCTCCCCGGGGTCTTTCTCCTCCGCGGGATCCGTCACCACGGGTTCTTCCGCCGGATCGGCGGGATCCGTGATCTTCCCGGGATCATCGCCCTCTGCGGGGTCCGTCGGATCGGCCGGGTCGTTGCCCTCCGCCGGGTCCGTCGTCGGGCCCGCCGGGTCGGCTGGATCGGTGATCTCCGCGGGATCTTTGGCCGGATCCTCCGGGAGCTCCATATCATCCGCGGGAGCCGTTGTCTCTGCAACCGAAGCTGCGCTCTGCGCTACGCCCGTAGGAGATACAGCACGTGTATCCGCCGCATCAGGCAAACCAACGCTCTGCTCCGGCTCCGCGGCAGAGATCGTGATCGCTCCGTCGGCATCCGTCGTACAGGTGATGCCCTCCCCGTACGAAACCTGCGCTGCCGGGGCCTCGCCGCCGGCAACAGGCGCGGCGCACACCGCCTGCGCATTGCCTGCAAACATGGCGATCGAGAGCAGACACGCCGACCACTGCTTCCATGCACGTCCCTTCATTTCATGAACCTCCTTGGCTGATACGGTTATCTGACCGGCACCGCGGGATCGCAGGCCGTCTGATACGCATAATAATGTATAATTATACCACGAATCCCCTCGGAGTATAACTGCAAATACTGATTTCCCGCGTTTGCAGGTACCCGGCGATGGGCACACATCCCCGCGGAACGGCCAAATGCGCGGCTCAGGGTAACTGCAAACACTGATTTCCCGTAATTGCAGTTACCCGGCGACGGGCAATCATCCCCGCGGAACGGCCATCCGGATGGCCACGGGTACCTGCAAATGCCGATTTCCCGCGTTTGTAGGTACCCGGTAACGCTCACTCTTCTCCGCGAAACGGTCCGCAAGCCTCCCCGGGGTAACTGCAAACATCAATTTCCCGCGTTTGCAGGTACCCGGCAGGCCTTGCAGACACAAAACACAGCCCCGGAGGGCTGTGTCCTGTTGTTTTCACATGTTTCACGCAACTGCTCACGTCCGCTCACGGACGCAGCCTCTCCCGCAGACAGGCAGACGGGGCGCAAGCCCACCGGCTCACCACATTAATCCTTGTATACTGCTTCTCCGGCATAGATGGCGTTCTTGTACAGATAGGGGTTGTAGCTCACGGACCCTTTGCCGTTACTAATCTTCCAGTCGCTGACACTCATGCCCGCGGGACCGGTGAGGACCTTGGTGTCCGCACTTACCGCTTCCGCCTCGCCTAACAGGATCTCGACCGGCGCGGCCTGCACGCCGTCCCCGTCAGGATCGCGGTCCACCGCGATCATCCGGCCGTCCTTTTTGACGCCCTTGATCGTCATCGCCGGGGCGGAAAGCGGTCTTGAGATACAGCCTGATGTATCCTGCGCGTCCTCGCTGCCGACCTGCTGCGCCACCCCCAGGGTCAGTGCGCCCAGCGCATCTAAGACCGGTGCATTCTGATCTTTCGTCGCCCGGTCAAATACGAGCGTCGGCACCGTCGCCGCGCCCGTCGTCTTAAGATACGTGTTCTGTCCCAGGACCACATCGGCCGTCAGGTTCCCCGACACCTTGACACAATACGGATAGTCACCGACAGCGTCAGCCTCCAGGATCAGATGTCCCTTGCCGGCGGTGGCCGTCACATTGCCGATCGTATCGTGAAGCCCCGTCACATCCGTGTATTCACCGAAAACGCAGGTGTCCGACTCGCCCTGCTCCGGCGGCGTCGTCCCCCGGATCGTCAGATCATAGACCCCCAGCGTATAATTGGCAGCCACCGACATCGTATTCACGGCCTTCCCGACCGTGACCTGCTTGACGGAAACCAGCGAGACCGCAGGATCCACCGTAAGATCGCTCTTTAAGGTGACCCCGCCCGCAAAGGTGACAGCGGCACGATTCAGGCTCTCATCAGCCGCGATGGACAACTGCGAGGTCTTCGCAGGCAGCGTTAACGCCGCCGGCTTGCCCTGGGCGTTCACGATGTCGATGGTTTCCTTCATCAGGATCAGATCATTGCGTGCATAAGGCAGCTTGACCCCCTTATCAAGGACCACACCCGCTGCGGGGGTTGCGGTCACTGCCAGCTTATCGATCTCCTTGACAGCCTCATCCCAGGAGGCAAAGTCGGAGCTGATCCCGTAACCATCGCTGCCGTACTCTTCACTGTTCGGATCGTCCGGATCGACGGGATCGTCCTCCTGCAGGACCTCGCCTTTCCTGTTCACCTCATCGCCGTGCGTAAACAGCCTGACAGGCAGCTCTTTACCCTGTTCGAAGAGGATTCTGCTGCCGCTCTTATAGACGACTGCATTGCCCCAGGAATCTTCCGCATCTTTCTTATCGATCGGATCCAGTTTCTCAGGCCTGAACCAGCCGTCCGCCGCCTTGGGGGCGGTGACGAGCGCCGTCTTGTTCGGTGTCCTGATCTCTCCGATCCGGATCGGCGCATCCTTATCCGCAGAACCCGGGACCGGCATCTGATCCGCGACTGCGGTCCGGATGGTCCCGTTCACCGTGATCATGTAACTGTCATGCGGATCCTTTGCCGTAGCCGGCGAAATCCCGGCGTCCCAAAACACGCTGTCTTCACCATCGCATCCCATATCCAGCACCACATCGCCCAAGGTGAGCTTGCCATCGGCGTCGAGCTCCGCGTCGCATTCCATCGTCGTCCTGCCCTTGACCGTGATGCCGCTTCCGGTGTTGTACCATGTTTCTATACTCGAATCCGGTCCCATCAACAAAGCACCCTTTAAGGTCACATCTCCGGACGTATCGAAGCCTGAATCCTCAAGCAGGGTCGTATCACCGCCCACGGTCAGCTTGCCGCCGCTTTCAAGCCAGCTATTGAGTTCCGTCCGCAGATTCCCGGTCACCGAGATATCAGCGATATTACCTTCCGGGGTCTCCAGATAGCTGTCCTCCAGCAGCGTCAGATCCTTAACGGACACACGCGCCACATAGACCTCCCGGTCCTCCCCCACGATCAGCGATCCGGTGCCGGAGATCTTGCCGATGCTGAGAACATAGTATAATTCATGCTCTTCATCAAAGTCATAGTATCCGCTGTCCGTATCGATCGTCAGCGTATACCTGCCCAGGCTGATATCATAGGGTTCATCGATCGTATATCCGCCCCCGGTCTGTTTGGCACGCCACAGGGCCTCACCGCCGGTGAAGACGGTATCACAGGTCAAGGCAAGGGCGTTGCCGGTAAAGGCGATCTTATATCCGTTGCCGTCGATCGTAAGGCTCTTCACCGCCTCGGGCAGCGCGATCTTTGCAGGCGGCGTGACGCCCGCCGGGACTCCGAGCTCATCGGTCTTGTCATCGATCTTTCCAATCCCGACATGGTCAAGCAGTGTATAGGTCACCTCCGTCACATAGGCACCGCCCTCCTTGCGCCCGAACTTGTCGACCTCCTTGGCCGCCTCCTCGAGCGTGAGGAAGTCTCCCTCATAGGCGGGCGCCGTGGCCGAGACATGGACCACCGGCGCAAGATCCGACCAGAAGAGGCCACCGCTCTGCTTCAGAAGGGCACTTACGGTCTCGTTATCCTCTGACTCCGGATCCGGCGTACAGTAGGTCTTTGTGCCCATCAGCATCTCAAAGGAGCCCGCGGACGCTTTGTTAAGCGCCGCCAGGCGTTTGGCCGCGACGAGATCACCGGGAGCCTTCACAAACAGACCGCAGTTGTACAGCTCAGGAGTCGGATCCTCTCCTTCGACCTGAGCATCCTGGTCCGCAAGGAGATACCAGCCCGCGTCATGCCCCTCGGCCGCCTCGTGCCACAACTGCGGTACCAGGGTGATACAGGTATCCTCCACATCCCCCGTGATCGTGAGGCCTGAGACCGGCGTCGCTGCTTTCGTGAATCGGTAATCCACCGTGAGACAGCACCGCTCGTCCTCTTCGAGATCAAATCCCGTTCCGTACAGATTCCCTTCGTACAGCACGGACCCGAGCGTGATCTTCTTAGACGGATCCTCAACGGTCAGCGTCGAGGCACATTCAGGATCCCTGCCCAGCCCAAGGCGTGACTTCACGACAACATCTCCCTGCCGGACCGTCAACGCCGCATCATCCATGACCAGATCCGTCAGATTGACGGCCCCGTCGCAGACCACATCGATCTCCTCGAGGAAGAGGCCCCCCGTCCCCTTGAGAGAGGAGAACTGTACCGTCTTCCTGACCACGCCTGTGACTGCGAACGAACCGCCCTGCAGCTTGAGCTTCCATCCGTCCTTATTTGCCGCGCCCGTATCCAGAACGGGACCTGCGGGATCGGCAACGAATCCGCCGTTCTCCATCCTGCCGCATTCCGTTTTGATGTAATTCAGGTCCAGGATCGTCGGCACTTTGGCTGTCAGCGCACCGCTGAACTGAAGCACGGGAGGCGTCGCTGTGTCCGGATCAGCTTCATCATACATATACTCGGCCCATATCTTCAGCATGCCGGTCTTGGAGGCAAGACTGATCGCGCCGAAGGTCGCGCGCCCGTGTTCGTCCGGCTTACCGGTATACATGGCCCCGGGCTGTAACAGCTCGACGCTGTAGGAATAGTCGGGCCGGTTCATCTTGTCGATGATCTGCATCGCTTCGTAGAAGGTGCCGGCATAGGTGGTCATCACGATCTGATCCGGGTCGAAGTACTCGCTGCTCCCGAGCGCTCCCGTATCATAGGCCTCGATCCTGGCAGCCATGTCGGCCTTTTTGCCGCATGCCACGTACAGATCCGCGGTCTTGTAGGATGAGATATCAGCATCCTTCAGATACGGCCAGGCCAGGATCATTGCGGCATCCGCCGTGGGGGCCAGGAGGAGCTTTTTGCCCGCATAACTCGCCGTCTCGATGCTCACGTCGTTAAGATCGATACCGTTTGCCGCCACAGCATTGGATGCGTTCGCGGCTGTGTCGATCAGCAGGATGGGCAGTCTGTCATCGTCGGTATACTCCGCGGTCACCTTGCCCGCAAGGGTGATCTGTCCGCCCTTGGCACTGTCCCTGCCCGCTAACAGGACATTGGGGCGTCCCTCCGCGCTCACACCGTAATTCTTCACATGGATATCCGCCACCTTGAGGGCTCCGTAGGAGTAGAACTCCGCGATATTGTTCGCATTCTGACCGGTCGGCGACAGCCAGAGCGTCCCGATGTCGCTTGCGCCCCGGGCGACCACCGTGGAACCATCCAGCTCCACATCGATGCCGCCCGCAAAGCCTGTGCCCAGTGTCAGCAGGCCGCCTTTGATCTTCACCTTACTCGCCGCGTTCTTGCCTGCGACCGCCTTGACACCCGTGATCTTGCCGATCGTGGCACCGTCGGCGAGCATGGGAACACTAGGCTGTCCCGCTCTTGCCGCGCTGACATAAAACTCGGAGGCTCCGTTGTTACTGTTTAAGCCGAGGGTCACATCAAAGGTGCCCGCGGCGTCACTCGTCGCCGACTTGCAGGGGCGGAGGACCATGGTCGCGAGATCGATCTTTCCGTAGCCGGAGAGCTTGCCGGTGAAGCAGACCTCCGTCGCCGTCGCACCCGACCCGCTGAACCTGATCTGCAGGCGCTGCGCCTTGTCCTTTTTCGGCAGCACAAACGGCGAGATCTCCGCGGTATCGGTGACGTTGAGATCCTTTATCCGCTCCGGACGGTTCGAACACTCGGCGGCAAGCATGACAACATATGCTCTCATGTTTTCCTTGCTGCCTAACCGGTCGATCTCCGCCACCGCCTGCGCATAGTCCGGATACTCAGAGGTGCCCCATCCGGTGGATTGTAAGATCGTGCAGGAATTCTTAAAGAGCTCCTTGTTGGTATCCGCGAGGTACAGGCCTCCGTTCGCCTTGACCGGGGTATATGGATCGTTTGTGAATATCTCTACCGGGCCTTCGCCGTCATTCAGCCACAGCCGGATCCTCTCCGTCGGGTTCGTCCCGATGTCCGCCAAATGGTTCTTAGCATCCAACACGACTTTGTAGTTCTTGTTCGGATCCGTGGTCAGGGCCAGGGCTTCCTTTGTGACCGCCGGCGCCTTTGCATCCATGACAGTCGGTCTGCACAGCATCAGGACCAGAGGATCGCCGCCCCTGCTTTCAAGCCTGATCTCTCCCTTGATCGTGAGGTTGGACTTGCCGGCCCCCTTGTTAGACTTGGTAAAAGCGATCCCGTGCAGGCTGCTTTCGGCGTCATCGCCGTCAAAGGTACAGACGTCCGTCACCGTCACCGCGCCGCCCATGGCGATGAGCTGCGCGTCTCCGCGCAGGATCAGGGTGTCTGCCGTAAAGGCACCGCCGGTCAGGAACAGATTATCCGACAGATCGACCGAGGCAAAGCCGCTCACATTTTTGGCGACGGCGAATTCGTCTTTGACGATGAGCTGTCCTTCTTTGGCACCCGTGATCGATGCGATGGGCGCATCGGCCGACTCCGTCGAAACCCGCTCCATGGTCAGCGCATACCTGCCCGCCGCAAGGGAGGCATTCTTATTGTCCGTCGTCGCGTTGGACTTCGGTGCAAGCTTTACGTTGTTAAGGGTCGTATCCTGCTTGAGCGTGAGATTGCCCGAGAAACAGAGGACATGGGGCTGAACACCTTCCGCAGCCTTGTCCGCATCCGCACTCATGATCTCAAGCGCCGATGCCTGCGCGGGCATGGTCAGAGCCGTCGGAGCATAGACACCGCCCGCCTTGTTGATATCCTGAAGCAGCACCAGCGTATATGCCGCTGCCGGATCCTTGAGGGCATCGACAGCCGCCACGGCTTCCTTAAAGGACTTGTAGTAGTTGATATATGCCGCACCCTGCAGCGCGGTCTCATCTGCGAGAATCCCGCGCGCCAGCGCCACTTCCACCGAATCGCCGGACTCGACAAAAATGTCATTCTTATTCCTCGTCAGATAGTAGGTGTCTGTCAGTTTCGTGGGATCATCCAACATGATAAGCGGATCCCTGTGCTTATCGCCATCCGCAACATTGGCGAAGAAAGCCAGGAAGCAGTTCTCCGCCGCCTTGGGGGCCGTGACGAGCTTTCTTGCGGTACTCCCCGGCTCACCGGAGAGGAGATCGGCGTAGACCGGAGCGTGCCCATCGGTCTCTATCTGCTCATCGAGCACCATCACCATGACCGGGAAGCTTCTCCCCTGCAGCTCCACCGTGCCGCCGATGGTGAGCTTCGGACCTGCAACGGCTCCGTTCTTCGTCGCCTGCACCGTGGTCAGGATCGCAGGATAACCGTCTGCCCGGCAGATGATGTCGCCGGCGACCTTGAAATCCCCGAGCGCCGCCACCTCCGTTTGGTTCCCGAGTCTCATATCAGTGACGGAAAGAGCGCCGTCCGCGACGAACACCGCGTTGTCCGCCGTCAGATCCGTGATCTTGAGGGCCCCGGGCCTGGCCGTCGTATCCGCCACCGTTAGGATGGCATTATTCAGGGCAAGCGTCCCGATGCCGCTAAAGACAGGGGCCTGACTTCCCGCGTCAGCGCCGCGCACACACACCTTGGCGTATTTGAGCCTTACCTCCGCGAAGTTCTGCAGACCGCCTTCGATGAAGGACTCAAACGGTTTGTTCCGCGGTTCGATGCTGTAGAAGATCTCCTGGCTGTAGTCGTTATATCCCCGGTACTTCGTCTCCCATGAACCCGCCGTCTTGCTGCCGGTCGTAAGACTCGCCCCCTCCCCGTCATCCAGGATAAAGGAGGCTTTTCCGCTCCCGTCAAAGATCACGGGCGTGTTAAACGTGACCTCGCCTTTGCAGGACAACGCGCCGCTCTTTACCGTCACCTTGGCCGTGGAGCTCCCGTTCCAGCGGACTTCGGTATCATCGAGCGTCAGAGAGGAGACCGCCGTAAAGGAGGTGGCGCTAAGCTGAAGTATCACATTTTCAAAGGTCGTATCACAGGTCGTGGTGATCGCCCGGTTGTTCGGGATAAGAGACCTCTTGTCCCCGGACTCATTATTCACGCCGACAAACCTGACGCTCTTTGCAGCCTTGGGGAATCTGATATCCGCTCCCGAGACAGCATATTTGCAGGTCACCACCACATCCTTAGCGGGTTCGTTCACCGCCGCAAGCGCGGCGAACAGTTCCGCCGGCGACGTATATCCGACTTCCGTTCCGGCACCGACAGTCATCGTATAATGAGTTCTCTCGACCCTGACCTTTCCGTCACCATACACGCCGGCCGTGGTGTACGGACTCGTCGGATCCGCGTTGACCACGGTGACGAAACCTGCGTTGATCGCCTTTACCGCGGCCGCATCCGGCATGGTAAAGATCACCATCGATTTATCAAAGGTGCCGCAGAGGTCATCGAGCTCGCTCACCGATTGAAGTTTCTCAAGGGTGAGCTTACCTGTATCCGAATTAAGATGATGGAACTCCACCGGGACCGGCGCGTCGGCCGCATTCACCTTTTGCACCTGAAGTTCATCGATCGCAAGCCTTGCATTATCCCCGACATAGACATGTCCGGGATCCACGTGCGCCGTCCCGTCGGATTCTCTCTGGATGTAGATCCCCAGGCGCTGCAGATCCGCGGTCGCACCTTTACTGACAAGGAGCGAACCGGTATCGGTAAAGATGAATGCGCCGTCATCCGGGGCTTTTTCTTTCTTTACCGTGAGTTTATCGCCCGACTCAAGAAGCAGCGCGCTGTCGCCGCTCACCAGCAGCTGATGGGTGACGCGAAGCCCCTCTTTGTCATTCACTGCGGCCCGCGCGCCCTGCATGATCTGCAGTCTCCGGCAGGTGGAGATCTTCGGCAGCCGGAAGTTTGCGAGCGCAAAGACAACCGTATCCGCCGTAAAGGTGTCATCGCCGATCGCGCTGTAGTCAAGCGACTCGTGGAAGCCCTTCACCTCTCTGCCCCAGGTGAGGACAGAGATGGTCTGCACGGCCGATACATCCGTATTCGCCAGCAGCTTCTCCCAGTACGGATGATCCTCCGTATCGATGCTGCAGGTCTTCCCGTCAGCGTCGACCCGGCCGATCTGTGTCCCGTCCGGCGTCACGATCACGAAGGGGGCGTCCGCATGGACCATCGACAGGGACCGGAATGCCACATAGCCCGTTGTACCCTGCGCATCCGTCCCGGACAGGAGCGCTCTCTCATCTTCGTTGCCGTTATATGGGATCGCGGTCGCATCAAAGGTGAGGTTCGTGCCCGTCAGCGTATGCCCGTTCAGATCGATCCCGGTCTGCGTCAGGGTGTCCACGGCCTCGCCGGTGTTGTCATCGTACAGACAGATCGAATCATCGCCGCCAAAGACCG
Organism: Lachnospiraceae bacterium; assembly: GCA_017535945.1. Classification (GTDB taxonomy): domain Bacteria; phylum Bacillota; class Clostridia; order Lachnospirales; family Lachnospiraceae; genus Butyrivibrio. Next base: position 11,115 of record JAFXTJ010000053.1, on the reverse strand, counting down.
CGTAAGTGACATAGTCCGGCAGGGTCGCATCCCTATTGAGTACCGCATCCCGGTAGAAATAGAAATAATAGGTGCCGGTAAAGCCGCCGGAGAAGCTGTCCGCTCCTTTGGCAAGATCCTCAAACGCCCCGTCCAACGAGGTGAAGACCCTCTGCTTCTGCGTCTGCGTCTCCGGGTCATAGACCGTGACGCGCACGGCCGCCTCGTGGAGACGGACCGTGCCGTAGGTCTCTCCCGCAGTTGGTTCGTCGATAAAGAGGGCGGTGCCCCGCGGCTGGTCATAGATGCCAAAGAGTACAGGCATATGCTCATCCGCCACAGCCAGACCGCCGATCTCGGTCCCCTCTGCCACGCGGAGGATCTCGTCATCTTTAGCAAAGCCCCCGGGTCTGTCGAAGTACAGGAGCGGGGCGTGCTGTTTCGCAAGTAAGACGTTAGAGTTGCTGTATGTACTCGTAAACTGTCCCGTACCGGAGAGGCTTAAGGAGGCGTCCTCCTGCATCACGATGGATACAGGCTGCATGCCGCTGCTGTCGTTATTGTACTCATAACCCACTCCCCAGGTAATGTCCCCATCCAGGACGATGTCCCCGGAGAAAATGAGATGGTTCTGGTTAATGCGCCGTGCATTTGTATATATCAGATCTTTCGAAGCAAACTTCGTCTCCGTCTTCGATTCCACATCATGCAGCGTCGCTCCGGTATCTACCTCCAGGGACTCCCGTGCCGTAATCTTTCCGTCCGTAAGGACCGGTGTCCACAGGTCACGAACTCTCGTTTCGACTCCTGCATCGTCTGTGTATTTCTTAGCGTATGCCAGGATCTCAACCTTATCGGCCGTCACATCCGCCGTGGACGTGATATTTCCCTCCAGGCGCACGCTGTCTGCTCTGATGGGAGCTCCAACCGTCGCGCATACCGTCCCGTGGTTTCGGATGGTCACCGCAGCACCGCCCTCGATCGTAAGACCGCTTTCGATGCTCATGGGGGTCTGTCCCTCATCTCTGTCCGCATAGATCATGATCTCATTGCCTGCTCTGCCCACGATCTTACTCTTGCCCTCAGCGTCACCCCTTATCTCTGCCAGACTGATATTGGATATCTTCCCACTGCCTATATTTTCCTGCGTCAGCGTGTGGCCGTTGAGCTCCAGTACCACGCGCTCCGCCAGCGGAATGGGGCCGTCGTCGCCATTCTTATCGTTGCTGAACCTCAGGTCACCCATGTTAAAAGTGGTATCCTGACGCAGCACGATCCGGTAGCGGTCCGGCACCTGTTCAAAACCCTGACCCTGTGGCGAGTTGTCCATGCGATGGATCGCTAAGTAGGCATTGATCATCGCACCGTAGTTGTCATCCGACGCGCATTTGACGGTCTTTACGACGGTGTAGGTCGTAAGATCGGTCTTCTCCTCGGCATAGACCACCACCTCGGGAATGACCGCCGTGTTGGCCGGCGGCTTGATGTGCTGTGTGCCGTCCGCTTTTTTGTACACGATGCCCTCTTCGCTGTAGTAGGCCGTGTTGTCTTCTTCCACGTTGATCTCAGCCAGCGCGGTGCAGCCGTCAAAAGCGCTCCCGTCTAAGAAGGTGCAGGCCTTGGGGATCGTGATGGAGGTAAGGGAGGTGTCGGCTTTAAAGGCGGTGGTCTGGATCATTTCCAGGCTTGCCGGCAAAGTGACCGTTGCCAGTTTCGTGCAGTTCTCAAATGCACTGGTCTTGATCGTTGTTGTCTGCGCATCCGCCGCCCAGGTAAGGGTCGCCAGGCTCGAACATTTTGCAAAGGCACTTTCCTCGATCGTCTGCACCCCGGCGGGGACCGTCACCTGTGTCAGGGCGCCGCACTCAAAAAAGGCCATTTTGCCGATGGAGGTCACGCCCGCAGGGATCGTGAAGTTCTCATCCAGGGCCACACAGGTTGCGAAGGCGCCTCCGCCGATGGTCTTGAGAGAGGCCGGGAGGGTGATGTTTTTCAATGCCTGACAATTGTAAAAGGCATCGGTCGCAATGCTTTCCAGCCTGCTGTTATCCTCAAACGTCACCGTCTCCAGGATATCGCAGCCCGAGAAGGCCGCCTGTCCGATGGAAGTCACATTGGCCGGGATGGTGATGGGGCTCGACAGGAGAGTACCTCCCAGGGCTTCATCATCGGTAAAGCAGTTGTCCGGGATGGTCGATATGCCGGAAGGGAGTTGGATGCGCTGCAGGGCCGTGCACTGGTAAAAAGCCTTGTTGCCGATGGAAGTGACGGAATCCGGCAGGAGGATGGTCTCTCCGCTCTGCCCCAGAGACTCGCAGTTTGAGAAGGCATTGTTACCGATGGTTGTGAGGTTGTGAGAGCCGTCGCCGAACGACGAGAAATAAACGATCTGCAGTGCCTTGCAGTTGAAAAACGCATTGTTGTCGATGGTTTCGACGTCCGCAGGGATCGTGATCTGCGTGATGGCGCAGCTGTTAAACATATTGTCGCCGATAATGGTGACGGAGGGCAGGATGCCCTCCAGCAGTTCGGCATCGGGTTCTGTCGTGGCGTAGGTGCCGATCGAGGCCAGTTTTGTACAGCCCTGGAAGACGTTGCTGCCGAAGGTTCTGAGGTTGGAAACGGCGGAAAATTCAACGGATTCGAGAGAGGTGTAGTTGTAGAACGCATAATTGCCGATCTTCCGGACATACATGTCGATGAAGACCTTTTTTATATCCGTCTTATGTCCGTCCCAGGAGGGTCGACGAGAGGATTGCGTGTAATCATTCGTAGAACCGTCACCGGTAATAGTGAGCGTACCATTCTCATCAAGCGTCCAGGCAAGGCCGTTCTCCGTGCCATTCGCAACTGTTGTCAGACGCTCGGGCTCCTCCTCGTCGGATACGGGCAGGAGGGTATCGCTCCCGGCATGGGACGCAGCCTCGATCTCTTCATTATCTGACGCGGCATACCCGCTCCCGGCAGTGACGGAGAACGCGTCGCCGCTTTCCTCATCATCCGTCGGATCGCTCCCGCCGGCAGCCGGAGACGCATCCTCGGGCTTTTCATCCCCCGCGGGATCGGTATCCTTCCCGGCCGGGACGGTATCGGCATCCTCATCATCGGCGGGAGCTGCTGCGGGAGTCATCGTGACCCGCCCGTCGGCGTCGACGGTGTACTGCACGCCCTCGTCGGCGACCTGCACTGCGCCTGTCTCGCTTCCGCCGGCTGCGACCTGTGCGCCTGCGATCTCCCCGGCTGCCGGCGCGGCCACCGCCGCGTCCACATTGCCGAGGAACATGGCAAGTGCCAGCATGCACGCCAACAACTGCTTCCCTGCACGACTCTTCATGATATTGTCCTCCTTGATGATCTTTCGGCTTCTCGGGTCTTATCCCGCGGCACGTCGCCAGCGCCGGGAGATCTTAATTAGTGATAACCGCTTCATATCATACCATAGATCTGCCGTGTATTCCACGATTCCCGGCATCTCGTATACCTGCAAACACCCATTTCCCGCGATTGCAGGTACCCGGCACCGCTCACTCATCTCCGCGAAGCAACCGGACGGGCCGCCAGGGGTAACTGCAATTACTGATTTCCCGCGTTTGCAGGTACCCGGCACCGCTCACTCATCTCCGCGAGGCAGCCGGACGGGCTGCTCAGGGTAACTGCAAATACTGATTTCCCGCGTTTGCAGTTACCCGGCACCGGACATTCCTCGCCGCGGGGCGGTCGAACGGACGGCTTAGGGTAACTGCAAATGCCGATTTCCCACGTTTGCAGTTACCCGGCACCGCTCACTCATCTCCGCGAGGCGGCCGGACGGGCTTCTTTGGGTACCTGCAAACACCCATTTCCCGCGATTGCAGGTACCCGGCACCGCTCACTCATCTCCGCGGGGCGGTCGGACGGGCCGGTTAGGGTAACTGCAAATACTCATTTCCCGCGTTTGCAGATACCCGGCACCACCCGTTCATCTTCCGCGAAGCTGCCGTCTCAACAAAACACAGCCCCGAAGGACTGTGTAACGTTACTTCACCCCGGCTTAAGATCACAGATTCCTCTTGATCATTTCCGGGTCATTCAAGGCATTCTCCAGAATACGGCTGAGTATGGAAGTATATCCCTTTCCCCATGCTCTTGCTTTTTTCAATGCACTCGCAGACAACCGCAAGGTTACATTTTGCTTGCGGCGCTCGGCTCGTTTGATCTCTGACAGCCTCCGGAATTGAGCCAACTGCTCATCTGTCTGCACAGGCAACTCTTCATCCGGCTCAATCGGTGCTGTCGCGGCTGCTTTCAGCATCTCCGTTTGCTCCCCGGTCAGTTTTTGATTCTTCGATATGGTTACTTTTTTAGTTGCCATAGTGATACCTCTCCTTCTCCCGTTTGGTCGCCGGTCTGGCTGAAATGATACGGATCCGGTCTTTTCTCTCTGTATATGCAACAAGCAGGATCAAAACCGTCTCATCAACTCTGCCGATCGCAATATATCGGTCTTCCTCTGTCGAATGTATATCATCATAACGAACCAGCACATCCGGATCGAAGAACACCCGAGCCGCCATGTGAAAATCAACTCGGTGCTTCCTGATATTTGCTCTCTCCTTCTCTTCATCCCACTCAAACTTCATATATTCTCTCCTTACACTATCATGCGACAGGGCAATGTGCAATATAAACCGTAGTATGTATTGCATTGCATTTTGCAATACAATTTGTACAACAACACTTTGCGCATGTTTCTCATCTGAACATCCGTTGCATGGGGAATCCGGCTCCGGAAGAGAGCCGCATCAACATCTGTGCCTGAAACTATATCACGACACTAGGCGGATTACAATGAAAGAAGTGTAAAGGATTGCTTAATCTCAACTGCCGCCGCGCGGGGACAAAATGGGCGGCTGCCTATACCTGCATTCGCGGCTTGTTGGGGTTTTCGTTGGTTGCATTCGGCCTGATCCGGGGCTGTGACACCCTCTTACGCTGTGTTCACACCAACGAAAACAAACACAGAACCGCCGCGGTTTCCCGCGGCGGTTCTGTGTTGCCTGTGTCTGTCTGAAGCTCATGCTGCAGGGTCAGACGTCTGTCACATCAGGTACTGCTCTGCTTTACGTAGTTTTGCCGTACCATCAGGGCTGACCGGCCATCCTGCATCGCATGACGCCCCCGGCCGATCAGCTTATGCCGCTCCCGGATCAGGGTTTGTTCTGGGCGCCGACATAGAGTGCGTTCTTGTAGACGTAGCCGATATAACTGCCATAAAACGCGCTAACGTTTAAATCTCCGGCGTAGAGATCCCAGTCAGCCGCAGACAGACCGGGGCCTGTGGCGGCTTTGGTGCCGGCAGGCACCGAAGCGGCGGTGCCCAGATAGAGTTTGACACAGGGCGCCAGGTCCGCGCCCTGGCTGTCCCGGATCACCGAAACCGTCTCTCCGTTCACCTTGGTGCCCTTAACCGTGACCGGTGTGGAGAGATCCTTCTTCCAGATCTTGCCTGCGGCCCGGTTAACCTGACTCTTCGTCATATCCGCGTGCTGCACCACCGCGCCGAGCGTCAATGCCTTGTCCGCGGCGAAGACCGGGGCAATCTGTCCCCCATCCGTCGCATCAAAGGTCAGCGTGCCGACCGTGGCCGCGCCGCCGACAGTGAGCATCGTATCCGGACCGAGCTCCACATCGCTGTTCAGCGTACCGGCGACACGCACGCGGAACTGGTTGTCGATATAATTGAGGTTTCTTGAACCATTTTTCAGGATCAGACCGCCCTTGCCTGCCGTCGCCGTCACATTGCCGATGGTCTCATAGACCGTGCCGTCTTCATCCTCAAAGAGACCCATATCCGCATTGATGCCGTTATAGCAGAGGTGATAGGCACCCAGCGTGTAGTTGGCCGTCGTCGGGACATCGGTCTTAACCTTGTTCACCGTCACGGACTTCATGGGCACCAGATTCACGCCGGATGCCAGGGTCAGATCGCTCTTTAAGGTGATCCCGCCGGAGAAGCGTATCATATGCTCCTCCGCATCCAGGATACCGATTATCAGACTGCTCGTCTTGGCCGGCAGCGTGATCGGCGCATAGGCGCCCTGCGCGTTGGTCACCCTGATGTCCGTATCGTTCAGCAGGACACCATACTGCTCATACGGCAGCTTCACGCCCTTATCCAGCACTTTGCCCGGCAGCGGCTGCATGGCAGCAGCCAGATTGTCGATCTCCTTGAGCGCCTCTGTCAGCGTCAGGAAATCCGAACGGACCATGGGTACCACATAATCATCGTCATCGCTCCCGTAGATGCTGCCGTCCGCATTCACATAATTGCTCATGCAAAGGAGGGTGACCGGGAAATTGTCGCCGTAGTAGCCGCCTTCATCGTAATCTTCATCATCGATCCAGATGCGAGCGCCCGGATCATAGACAACGGTCTTGCCGCTCTTATAGACGAAGATGCCGTTATCATAATCAATCTGTCCATTCGCTCTCTTCACTGCCGTCGGCCTGAACCAGCCATCCGCGGCCTTGGGTGCGGTCGCCAGAACGGTTCCCTCCGCCACCGGATCAGACTCGATACCCTGGTCACCCACTGTCCATTTGCCGATCCGGATCGGCGCTACACTATCACCCGCCATGACTCCGGGATACTCACGGGGATTGTCCATCGTGACCGTACCATTCACAGTGATCTGGAACGCATCGGGATTACTGCCGGCACCGGTCGCAAGCTTCGCATCCCAGAAGACACACTCCCCCAAATTATACGTAGAAATCTCCCTCAGCAAAACATCCTTCACGGTGAACTTACCGCCGGCGCGAATCTTTGATTCATCTTCCACCGTCAGCAGATTGGTCGATGTGATATCCCCGCCGGCTGTCAGCGTGGCATCGTCCCCGAGCGTCAGATCCTTGACCGCGACACCGCCGGTAACCTTCAGAGTCGTATCGTTTCCGAGAATGAGGCTTCCGGCCGATACGCTCCCGGCTTCTAAATCCAAATCCCCGAGCGTCAATGCGCCTGTGCCGGTGATCTTATCGAGACCGGGCGGATATCTACGTTGTCACCGAGCGACAGACTCCAGGCACCGAGCGTCACATTGACCGGCATGTCACTCACCGTGTACGCCGTCCCGTTCTTCTTCGCGTTAACGAGCGTCACTCCCGACATCTCCGTGTTGCAGGCCGGTGCCAGTGCGCCGCCGGTGGTGGCGATGGCATGGCCGTCTCCAATAATCACCAATCTCCTCGCAGCCTTGGGCAGCGCGAGTTTGGCTGCAGGTACCGTCCCCTCCGGGAAACTGCATGTGCCACTCTGTGCATCCTTCTGCACGCCCACATCGCTGAGCAGTTGATAAAACACCCCGTCGGTATAGGCGCTGCCGTTCTTACCGCCGATCTGATCGACCGCCTTGGCCGCCTCCTCCAGCGTAAAGAAGGTGCCGCTGAAACGCAGCGCATCATAATCGAAACCGCCATTCTCATCCGTACCGACTACCGTTACCTCTACCACCGGCGCGAGCGTCGTCAGGAAGAGATTGCCGCCGTGCTTGAGGAGGAGCTGCCCATCCTGCCGTCCGGTGACGATGGATATTCCCATGGAATCTCCTGTCTGATAAGGGGTTTTTCCCAGGGCCAGCTGTAATACCGAGTCCGATACCTTAGGCATCTCGGCGATCCGTTTCGCCGCCACAAGATCCTTGGCATCCTGCACCGTAAAGCCGTAATCATAATCATCGATCTGTGCCTGCTTGTCCGGATCCTTTACCCCCTGTTCGCCATCCTTATCCGTCCATGTCCCATCCCGATCCGCCAGCAAGTACCAGCCGGCATCATGCTGCTGTCCGTCGATGGACTCCGCCGCAGCCACCTCCGGCTGCCAGACCATCGGCTGCAGAGCGAAGCGCCCGATCCCCGTGCACTCGCCGGTGATCTTGAGGTTCGAGACCGGTGCCTTGGTAAGAACTCCTGTATTATTAAAGGCAGGTTCCGTAAGACGCCAGGTGATGTAGAGCGAATCCATTCCGCTATTACTCCCCAGAATCCGTCCCAGCGTGATCTTCTTGGCGGCATTCCCGCACTCGATCTTCATACCGTAGCCAGACTGATCATTGACCTTCAGCGTGCCGGAGACCGTGATATCGCCTTCCGCGGTCAGGCTCGACGAGCTATAAGCCGTGTAGTCCGTCACCTTCACATCGCCTGTGCCGGTCACCTCGGAATCACCCTTCTGAACCAGCGCCGTCGCCGTGACGGCGCCCTCGCTCTTCAGTGTCACGTACTCCTCGAGCACTAAAGCCTTTACGGCCGTCGTACCGGTATTGTCCACGGTGAGGTGATTCTCTTCCGAACTCCCAAGGAACAGCACGCTCTCTCCCTTGATCCCCGATACGGAAAGTGTGTATGGACCGTCGTAATACTCAATGCTGATGGACTTCGATCCGGCATCCAGCACGAAGCGATCCCCCGAGAACACACCGCCCCTGATACTGCCTCCTTCCAGTTGCACCGTATCCAGAGACACCGGGCACTTCGCCGTAAAGGCTCCCGTGAACCTCAGGATATTAGGATCCCCTTCCGGATTCTTGTTCGTGATCCTGACCTCTTTCGCTTTGGTCGGGAGTGTGATCGCTCCGATCGTCGCATCACCCCGGCTATCCGGTTTCCCGGTGTCATAGGTCTCATCCCCATCTCCCAGAAGCACGATCTCATAGGTCAGATCCGGCCGGTTTGCATTCTCGATGATCTGCACCGCCTCGTAGAAGGTCTTCGCGTAAGTGTCAGCAACGGAACTGTCATTCTCCTTACTGATGACCCGGATCTTCATATCATCCTTGCGGCCGTTGACCACATACTTGTCCGCGGTCTTATAGGAAACGATCAATTTATCCTCACTGTCTTTGCCGTCCAGGTAAGGGTACGCCCGGATCACCGAAGCATCCGCCGCCGGAGCGAGGACGAGCTTGCGTCCGGCATAATCAGCCTCAGCCGTATAATAGCCGCACTTGTCATAATCCGCGATATCACTGACAAAGAGCTCGGCTCCCTTCGTATCCGCCTTTTTGTCCTTGTTGATGATCTGGACCGCAAGATACTTATCCTGCGGTGTTTTCACATTGCCGGAGATCGAGATCGTGCTGTTGCCCTTCGTGTCCTCCTTCGCCGCGATCCAGGCTTTGCTGTTGTCCGTAACTCCGCTCACATTCACATCGGCGAGTTTCAGATTGCCGTAGGAAGCGAGCGTCGCGAGGTCCGTACCCGTCTGCGTCAATGTCAGCGTGCCGATGTCATTGGCGCCGCGGGTCAGGATCTGCGCATTGGTCAGTGTCACATCCGCCGTTCCCGCAAAGCCGGTGGCCATGGTGAGCATGGTATTCCTGAAGGTGATCTGCGTGGCGGCATTCTTGCCCGCCACCGCCTTGACACCGGTGATCTTGCCGATCGTGCCGTCGGGAACGAGGTCATAGGCAACGCCGCTCAACCTGAAGCCAAGTCCGGAAGCCGGCCAGGAGCTGTCCGGCAACTGGCTGTTCTGCCCCATCGTGATGTCAAAGGTGCTCACAATGTCATCCTTTGCCGACTTGCAAGGACGGAACACTATATTGTTGAACTGTATATTACCGAATCCCGACAACTTGCCGGTGAAACGGATCCTTGTTCTGTCACCGGTGCCGATCCCGACATGATCCGCTTTGTCCTTCTTCGGGAGGGGCAGCGGAGAATACTTGTTGGCGTCGGTGACATTCGTATCCTTCACCTGCAAGGTACCGTCGTTATCTTTATACCCATACTCTCCAGCTAAACTGCCGGGCATCAGCATATAGATCATCTGCCGGTCTCCCAGCGCATCGATCTCCGCAACCGCCTGACTCAGATCCAGATACAGGGAGGTGAAGACATTGTTATTCCCTACGGTGCCCTCCAGTATCGTCAATGCCGGCAGGAGTTTCTCCATCACCCCGGCAGGCACATAGGGGATTTCTCCATCTTCCGGGTATGCCGGGATCGGTGCGAGATACAGGCTCTTATTGGCCTTGACCGGGATATAGGAGGCGCTGTCCAACGTGGTCAGATCCACACCGGAGCTGTATGCGTTATCCCCGATCTTCACCTTGACCGACATCGACGGCGTCAGTCCGATATCCGCGATCTGCGAAGCCGCATCGGTGAGCACCTTATCCGGATTCCTCGTATCGAGTTTCAGCGCCACCTGTTCTGTCAGTTTTTCATAGGTAAGATCAGGCTGCTGCTCCTGCTCTGCCGTCTTCATCAGTTTCAGGACCAGCGGATTGCCTAAGGTCATAACCTGTCCCTTGATCGTGAGGTTGGACTTGCCCGTGCCCTTGGAAGACTTGGTGAAACCGATCCCGTGCTTGTTATCTCCGCCGTCCACTGTATAAACATCCGTGACCGTCACCGCGCCGCTGCAGGCATAAAGCACCGCATCGCCCACCAGGGTCAGCGTGTCCGCGGTGAAATTACCCGCGCTCACGCTCATATCTTCCCAAAGGTTGACAGCCGTGAAACCGCTCACGTTCTTCCAGACCGTGATCTCATTCCCCGTGACCGTCAGGCTGCCGCCCTTGGCGCCGGTGATGGAACCGGGACAAACGATCCACTCGCAGCTGTCAAAGCACAGCGCATACTTGCCGGCCGCGATCTGGTTGTTGGCGTTGGAACTGACCGCATTGGTATAAGGTGCGAACTTCACATGCCGGAAATCCGTATCCTGCTTCAGCGTGAGATTGCTGCTGTAGCACAGGACATGCGGCTGGATGCCTAATGTTGTTGCATCTTCCTCATCATCCTGCACGGCATCCGTACTCATGACCTTGACCTTCGCCGCCTGCATGGGCATGGCGATCGCCGCGGGAGCAAAGGTGTAACTCCCCTCGGTCTTCGTACAGTTAACGTCCTTCACCAGCACAAGGGTGTAGGTTGCCTCTTTGTTCTTGAGGGCATCGACCGCCGCCACGGCTTCCTTCCAGGTCTTGTAGACAGCCATATAGTTGTTGCTGATGGCTGCTTCGTCTGCCAGAATCCCGGAGTAGAGTGCGACCTCAACACTGTTGCCGGACTCAACATAGATGTCATTCTTTTCCTTGCGGACGAGGTACTCGTTGGTATGATCCGCAGAATTGATCTTGAATGCGGTCG